>CAYNFH010000208.1:0-10921 GCA_964396385.1 uncultured Chthonomonadaceae bacterium
CCGCGCATCACCCACTGCCAGTTCCATGAGAACGTGCGCGAAGGCATCTTCGTCGCGGAAAACGGTCGCGGAGACATTCAGGGCTGCGACATCTACGGAAACGGGGCGGAAGGGGTCGCTATCCGGAGCGGCGCGAACCCGTATCTCCACGACTGCACCATGCCGGGTGGCCCTCGCGAGGGAGTGTTCGTCCGGGAGAAGGGCCAGGGGCTCCTGGAGCGATGCGACATATCCGGGAGTTTGGATGGCGCTTGTGTGGCGATTGTCTCCGAAGGGCAGCCTACGTTTAGGGACTGCAAGATCCACGACGGCCGGAAGGAAGGGGTCTGGATGGATCGTGCCGGGGCCGCGACCTTCGATGGCTGCCGCGTCTATTCCTTCGGACGGGAATGTTTCCACATCGACGCTTCGGCCCCATTTCTGAAGAAGTGCACCATCACGGACTCGAAGCAGGACGGCATCCACTTTCTGAACCACGCGAGGGGCACTGTCGCGGAGTGCGACATCGGCGGGAACACCAACTCCGGCGTCTGGGTCCAGATCGGCAGCGATCCCACGCTAACGAGCTGCCAGATCCACGACAACGCAACCTACAATGGCATCGGCGTGAGCGACGGGAGCCGGGGTAGGGTAGAGGGCTGCTACCTCTACAACAACGCCCAGAACGGGATGGTGATCAGCGGGCAGTCCAGCGTTACCGTCATCCGCTGCAAGTCGTATAGCAACCGCGGACCCGGCTATGCCGTCATGGACACCAGCCGCGGGGTCTTCGAGGACTGCGAGTCCTACTCTAACGGCAGGATGGGCCTGTTCCGGGAGGCGAAGGCGCGCGTGGTGCTGCGGAACTGCCGCGTCGACGGCACGCTGGTCAGCGCCTCCACCACCCTGCGCTGAACCATTTGACTTGCCAGGAGCCGGTCAGGTAATATCGGCGCGGCCTACCCGGCCCAAGGGGAGGTTCGCGCCGTGCTGCACTATCTCGCGGTACACGACCTGGTCTGGATCAACACCACTATCACCGGCATGACCCTTCCGTTCGACTACGAGAAGCTCGAAGCGTGCATGGCGGCGCAGTACAACTACGGCGAGAGCCTGGACGTGCCCGGCCAGGCCGCCAACTTCCTCTCGACGTTCCTGCGCAAGCGGCCCTTCGCCTTCGGCAACGTCCGCACCGGCTTCATCGCTACAGTCGCCTTCCTCACGGCCAACCAGTATGCCCTGACGGCCGATGACGCGCGGGCGGCCGAGATCGTCCGGGCTGTGGACTCCGGCGCGATGACACCCGAAGATGGCATTGCCGCCGTGGCGCAGCCCACGGACGTCGGGCTGCGACCGGGCGTCACGCTGCGCGCGCTGGTGACACACCTTTGCAATGAGCGGGCAGGGACCTTGAAGCTCCTGTTCGAGGGAGATGAGCAGTAGATGGCGGAACTGAACGTGGCGGTGATTGGATGCGGCGGGATGGGTGGCGTCCACCTGGCGCGCTGGGCGGAGGTGTCCGGCGCGCGGATCGCCGCCGTCTGCGACGTGAACGCGCAGCAGGCGCAGAGGGTGGCGGCAGAGTTCGGCGCGGAGGCCCATACGGACTGGCGCTCGCTGCTGGACGGTCGTGGCATCGATGTTTGCGACATCTGCACGCCCCCAAACGAGCATCTGCCCATCGCGCTCCAGGCGCTGGACAACGGCATCCACGTCCTCAGCGAAAAGCCGCTGGCGCGCAATTCGCGGGAGGCGCAGCAGATGGTGGACCGCGCGGAGCAGCGGGGCAAGCTGCTCATGACCGCCTTCTGCCATCGCTTCCACCCTCCCATCCTCTTCGCCAAGGAGCTGATAGACAACGACGACCTGGGGCGCGTGGTGATGTTCCGCAACCGCTTCAGCGGCCACCTGCCCGGCGTGGAGGACCGCTGGTTCTCGGACCCTGAAATCTCCGGCGGAGGAGCGCTGCTGGACACCGCGGTCCACTCCATCGACCTGTTCCGGTATCTGGTGGGGGAGGTGGACACCGCCAACGGTCTCACGGAGCGCGTGAACCCCAAGATGCGCGTGGAGGACAGCGCGGTGGCCGCCCTGCGGGCGGAGAACGGCGCACTGGGGGTCATCGAGTGTAGCTGGTTCACGCCCGGTGGGCGCAACGTGGTGGAGATCTACGGCACGGCCGGCGCGTGCTTTGTGGACTACGACAACAACCAGGTCCGGTACCAGACGGCCGACATGTCCGTTTGGGAGACGCGGGAGATAGAGGGGCCGGACCGCTTCCAGCGGGAGATAGGGCACTTTGCCGATGCGGTCCGGGGCAACCAGCAGCTCGCGGTAACGGGCAGGGACGGCCTGCGTGCGAACCAGGTGATCGAGCAGATTCTGGGCGCCCGCTAGCATGGGCGTCCGGATGGAGGCGCCCCCACCAGGTGACCGCGCTCCCTCCGCTCCGTCCGCCTATCCCAGCCGCTCGCTGGACGATGACGTTCAGTTCATCAAGGGCGTCGGGCCGCAGGCGGCCCAGATCCTCGGCAAGATGGGCATCCGCACCGCGGGTGACGTGCTCCGGCATATCCCGCGGCGGCACGAGGACCGCACCAGCTTCCGCCGCATTGCCGATCTGGGACCGGGCGAAGCCGCAACCATCCACGGCCGGGTGGCCGCCGCGGAGAATGTGGCGACCAACCGCAAGAACTTCACGCTCACCAAGGTCCTTTTGGACGACGGCTCCGGAGTGGCGCAGATCGTGTTTTTCCAGCAGCCGTACCTGCTGCGCCAGTTCCAGGCCATGGCGCGGGAGCGCCGCTCCATGGTGGTATACGGCGTCGCCAAGCGGAGTGGCTTCGGGCCGGTGGAGATGGAGCGGGCCGAGTGGGAGGAGGTGGGCGAGGACGGGGATAGCCTCTCCACGAACCGCATCGTCCCCATCTACCCTGCCACGGAGGGCGTGACACAGCGGCGGCTGCGGCGTATCGTGGATGCCGTGCTAAGCAGCCACCTGGAGGCGGTGACGGATCCCTTGCCCCCGGCCGTCGCGGGGTCCCATGACCTGCTTGACGCCCGGAGCGCGGTGCGGCAGGTGCACTTTCCCGCGAGCTGGGACCGGCTGGAGGCCGCGCGGCGGCGGCTCATCTTTGAGGAGTTCTTCATCCTCCAGGTGGGCCTGGCCCGCCGCAGGGCGTCGCGCACAGAGGAAAGCCACGGTTACCAGTTTGATGCCTCCCTGGAGGAGCTGCACCAGACGCTCGCGAGCATCCTTCCCTTCTCGCTGACCGGGGCGCAGCGGCGCGCCGTCGAGGATATCGGCAACGATGTCGCCAGCGGGCGCGCAATGAACCGGCTCGTCCAGGGAGACGTGGGGTCCGGCAAGACCGTGGTGGCTGTCGCAGCCATGCTGCTGGCAGTACGGAACGGATTCCAGGCCGCGCTCATGGCCCCAACGGAGATCCTAGCGCAGCAGCACGCCATCGTCCTGAAGCGGATGCTGGAGCCGGCCGGCGTCTCCGTAGGGCTGGCCACCGGCAGCCTCAGCGCGGGCGAGAAGCAGGCCGTCCGTGCGGCGCTGGCGGCCGGGGAGTGCTCTATCGCGGTGGGTACGCACGCGCTCATCCAGGAGGGGGTCGAATTCCACAAGCTGGGCCTAGTGGTCATCGACGAGCAGCACCGGTTCGGAGTGCTGCAACGGCAAGCGCTGCACCGCAAGGGGGATGCGCCGCACGTCCTGGTGATGACCGCCACTCCAATTCCCCGCACGCTGACGATGACGCTGTACGGCGACCTGGACACCAGCGTGATCAATGAGCTGCCGCCGGGCCGCAAACCCATCAAGACGCACTGGAAGCGGAGGAGCGAAGCGGGCTCAGTCTACGCGGCCATGCAGCGGCTGCTGGCCGAGGGCCGGCAGGCGTACGTGGTCTGCCCGCTGGTGGAGGAGTCGGAGAAGCTCCAGGTTCAGGCCGCGACTCAGCTCGCGGAGCGGGTGCGGACCGAGGTGTTCCCACAGTTCCGCGTGGGCCTGCTGCACGGGCAGATGCGCCCGGACGAGAAGGAGGAGGTCATGCGCCGGTTCAAGGAGCACGACCTGGATGTTCTCGTCTCCACCACGGTTATCGAAGTCGGGATCGACGTGCCGAACGCCACGGTCATGGTGATAGAGGACGCGGACCGCTTCGGCCTGGCGCAGCTCCACCAGCTCCGCGGGCGCGTGGGCCGGGGCGAGCACGCCTCCTACTGCATCCTGATAGCTGATGCGAAGACCGATGACGCCCGCGCCCGGATGCAGGTGATGGTGGAGACGACCGACGGCTTTCGCATTGCGGAGGAGGACCTGAAGCTGCGCGGGCCCGGGGAGTTCTTCGGGACGCGCCAGAGTGGCCTGCCGGACCTGTACATCGGGGACCTGCTGCGAGACGTGCAGGTCATGGAGGAGGCTCGGCGCGCCGCCTTCGAGGTCGTGGCCCGGGACCCGAACCTGGCGCGGACGGAACACCTGTCGCTGAAACGCGCCTTAGAGTCGAGCAACCTGGGTTTCGAGCTGGTACACGTGAGTTGAGGAGGAACCACAGAGGACACAGAGGACGCTGAGATTCTGATGAGGCGATGAGGCGTCTCGGATTGGGGCCACGCTTCATCCGCGCATCCCCCATCCGCGTTTCTCTGTGCTCTCCGCGTACTCTGTAGTGAATCAGCATGTCCATCGCTATCGTCCCGGGAAGCTTCGACCCGGTCACCTACGGCCATATCGACATCATCCGCCGGGCGGCGGGGATGTTCGACCGCGTGACCGTGGCGGTGGTGGTGAACAGCAGTAAAGCCGCCTTGTTCACCATCGAAGAGCGGATAGAGATGCTCAGGGAGGTTACGGAAGATCTGGACAATGTGACTATAGGCTCCTTCGATGGTCTGCTGGTAGAATATGCCGTAACATGCGGCGCCCAGGTGATTGTGCGAGGCCTGCGCGCTGTGTCAGACTTTGAGTATGAGTTGCAGATGGCGCATATGAACCGCCACCTCCAGCCGCGTGTCGAGACCGTGTTCATGATGACCGGTACCGAGCATTCCTATCTGAGCTCAAGCATTGTGAAGGAGATAGCCCGCTTGGGTGGCTCCGTGGAAGGATTGGTGCCGAACAGTGTTAGAAAACGCCTCCGAAAGAAAGTCGGTCTCTAGTAACGGAGACCTGGCCGCAAGAAAGGACGAGCGGGCTCCCGTAGTCCACGGCGCCTATGTGCCTGCGGACACGGAAGCGGTGGACGTATTCCGGCTGCTGGACCAGTTGGAGGAGCTCCCGGAAAAGGCCAAGCACGTCCCCCTGATGAACACGCTGGTAGGCTTCGACAGCGAGCAGTTCTACTACCTGGTGCTCAAGATCCGGGCGAACCTGCCGGAAGACATGAAGAAGGCTGCCCGTGTCGCCCGCGACTCCGAGCGCATCGTGGAAGAGGCGCGGGACGCGGCGGTGCAGCAGCTCGAGCATGCGCGCGTAGAGGCCAACCGGATCATTGAGGCATCCCGCGCCGAGGCCGCGCGGACGCTGGACAAGTCTCGGGAGGAGGCGGGCCACACGCTGGATCAGGCCCGCGCCCAGGCCGCCCAGATGGTGGAGAAGAGCGAGATCATGCAGATGGCCAAGACCCAGGCGCAGGAGATAATCCGGCACGCTGAGACGGAGGCCACCGAAATCCGCAAGGGCGCCGACGACTATGCGCGGGACGTACTGGGCAACCTGGAGGCGGTCATGGGCAAGGCCATGACGACCATCCAGCGCGGCCGCGAGTCTCTGGAGAAGGCGCGGGTCTAGCGGTTCTCCCCGAGTTCGCCTTACATCAGGAGCCATGAAGCTCGACCTTTCCGAGATCCTCGCACGAGTGGGGATGCGGTTCGCCTACGAGGTAGACGAGCCGCCCATCGTAGACGAGGACCTCGAGTGTACAGGCCGCATCCGCGGCAACGTGGTGTTCACCAACACGGGCAGCGTGCTCCTCATCGAGGGGCACGTCCAAACGCGCGTCGCGCTGCCTTGCAGCCGCTGCCTGGTATACTTTGAGGAGCCTGTAGAAGCCCCCATCAGCGAGCAGTTCACCCTGGAGACCCGCACGGTCGGGCCGCATGGCCGCCAAGGACAGACGCTGGTGGAGGAGGACGAGAACCCGGACGCGGGCAAGCTGTTCGAGGGCCACCTATTCAACCTGACGGAGCTGCTGCGCCAGGGCATCACGCTGGCGCTGCCCTCTCAGCCGCTCCACGACCAGGCCTGCAAGGGGCTGTGCGACATGTGCGGCAAGGACCTGAACGAAGGGCACTGTGCCTGCTCGCACCAAATGGTGAACCCGGCGTTCGCCCAATTGGGCGAGTTGCTGAAGGATAATGACGGAGTCTAGAGTCGAGAGGCGAGAGCGCGACGGTCCCGCGCGGGCGTTTTTGCTCAAGACTCACCACTATCGACTCTAGACTCTCCCCAGGAGACTCCATGCCGTTACCCAAGCGTCGTCACTCCAATACTCGGACCCGGCTGCGCCGCACGCATTATAAGCTGAAGGTGCCGACCGTGGGCACGTGTCCCCGCTGCCATGCTCCGCGGCAGCCTTACCACGCTTGTCCGTCCTGCGGGTTCTATAACTCGCGCCTCGTGCTGGACATCAAGAAGAAGACCCCTCGCGAATAGCGGCTGGCTACCCACACCATGACGGCACGCCCTATGCGAATCGCCGTGGATGCGATGGGAGGCGACCTCGGTCCATCCGAAGTCGTCCGCGGCGTGCTGCGCGCCGCGCGTGACCGGGAGGATTCGTTCCACCTGATCATCGTCGGTGACCAGGACCAGATCCGTGAGGAGCTGTCGCGGCATCGCAACGTACCCGAGGCGATCTCCATCCACCATGCCTCCCAGACCATCGAGATGACCGATAAGCCTCGGGAGGCCTACCGGAAGAAGCCGGACGCCTCCGTAGTGGTCGCCGCTCGCCTGGTGAAGGAAGGAGAGGCGGACGCGTTCATCTCCATCGGGAATACCGGCGCGGCCATGGCCGCCGCCATCTTCCTCCTGCGGCCCCTCCCCGGCATCGATCGTCCTGCCATCGCCACGCCCCTCCCTTCGACGCGGGAGACCGTTGTGCTGCTGGACGCCGGCGCGAACGTGGACTGCGCGCCCCACCAGCTTGTGGAGTTCGCGGTGATGGGGCAGGTATACCAGCGGCAGGTGCTCGGGAAGCAGGACCCCACCGTGGCTCTGCTTTCCAACGGCGAGGAGGAGAGCAAGGGCAACGAGCTGACCAAGGAGGCCCACGGACTGCTGAAGAAGCACGTGCGGGAGTTCCGCGGCAACATCGAGGGCATGAACGTGTTCCGCGGTAAGGCCGACGTCGTGGTGTGCGACGGCTTTAGCGGCAACATCCTCCTCAAGACCGGCGAAGGCGTCGCGGAGATGGTCATCAAGATGGTGAGGGAGGAGCTGACCCGTCACCGCTGGATGAAGCTGTTCCTCCTGCCGCTGCGCAAGGGGATGCGGAGCCTCCGCAACCGCATCGACTATCGCGAGTTCGGCGGCGCGCCGCTGCTGGGTGTCAACGGCGTGTGCATCATCGGGCACGGCCGCTCGGATGCCCGCGCCATCGTCAATGCCATCCGCGTCGCAGAGATCTCGGTCCGCAACAACCTGGTCCGCGAAATAGAGAAGGCCATCTGCTCCAGCGGGTTGGAGACCGGCCTTCGCGCGGGAGCCTCCTGAATGCGAGTGCCGACGAGCGCCGGCATCCTGGGCGCCGGCATGGCGGTTCCGGACCGCGTACTGACCAACGCGGACCTGGAGAAGCTGGTCGACACCTCCGACGAGTGGATCACTACGCGAACCGGCATCAAGGAGCGACGGGTCACGGGGCCGGAGGAGTCCACCGGCAGCCTCGGCACTATGGCGGCCCGGAAGGCGCTGGAAGATGCTCGCATCGCCCCAGAGGACCTCGACCTCATCATCTGCGCAACGACCACCGGCAATCACCCCTGGCCGGCGACGGCCTGCCTCATCCAGAGCGGCCTGGGCGCGTCTCGCGCCGCCGCTTTCGACATTAGCGCGGCCTGCTCCGGCTTCACCTACGCGCTGGCCGCCGGCGCGAGCCTGATCGAGAGCGGGGCCATGCGCCGCGTGCTCGTGATCGGGGCGGACACGCTGACCAAGCAGCTCGATTGGACCGACCGCAACACCTGTATCCTGTTTGGCGACGGGGCAGGCGCAGTGGTGCTGGGGCCGTGCGCTCCCGGCGAAGGCGTGCTGGCCTCCGCGCTCGGGGCCGATGGGCGCGGCTTCGAGCAGATCTGGATACCGTGTGGTGGAACGATCGAGCCTCACTCCCCGAACATCCGTGAGGGTCACGAGCGCCAGATACACATGCGCGGCGCGGAGGTTTTCAAGTTCGCGGTACGCATCATGGGCGAAGTGAGCCTGGAGGCGCTGTGCCGCGCGGGGCTCTCCTCTCGGGACGTGAGCCTCTTCATCCCGCACCAGGCCAATATCCGCATCATCAATGCGGCGGCCGAACGGATGGCGCTTGCGCCGGAGCAGGTGTTCGTGAACGTGGAGAAGTACGGCAATACCTCCGCGGGCTCCATCCCCATCGCGTTGGCGGAGGCGATGCACGCAGGGCGGATCCGGCGGGGGGACGTCATCGTATTTGTTGGCTTCGGCGCGGGCCTTACCTGGGGCGCGAACGTAGTGCGATGGAGCAGGGATGAAAGGTAAGAGACCACAGACCACAGACGACGGACCACTCTGGAGTCAGTGGTCCGTCGTCTGTGGTCTGTGGTCACGGGCAGTGAGTTGACGAAAGTAGCGTTTCTATTTCCCGGACAGGGCTCCCAGCAGGTGGGGATGGGAGCGGATTTCCTCGCCGGCTCGGCCGCCGCGCGGGCCGTGTTCGAATCGGCAGACGCAATCCTGGGGTTCCCGCTGTCGCGGCTGTGCTTTGAGGGGCCGGAGGAGGAGCTGCGGCAGACCATCAATACCCAGCCGGCGCTGTTCGTCACGAGCTGCGCCGCGCTCGCGGCACTGCGGGAGCGCGTGACCGTGCAGCCTGTCGCGGTGGCCGGCCACAGCGTGGGGGAGTACGCGGCGCTCTACGCGGCCAGCGCGGTTACATTTGAAGCGGGGCTGCGGCTGGTGCGCCAGCGCGCGGAGCTGATGCAGGAGGCCGCGGGGCGGCGCCCCGGAACCATGGCGGCCGTGCTGGGGCTGGACGCGGACGCGGTCCGGCAGGCGGTGGAGGCGGCGCGTCCGGCCGGCATCGTCGCCGTGGCGAACTACAACAGTCCCGGCCAGATCGTGATCTCCGGTGAGAGGGCCGCCGTGGAGCGGGCGGGCGAGCTGGCGCGGGAGGCCGGGGCGAAGCGGGTTATCCCCCTGCCGGTATCTGGCGGGTTCCACTCGCCGCTCATGGTGGGAGCCGGCGACGCGCTCTACCCCGCGCTGCGGGAGGTCGTGTTCAAGCAGACGACCGTGCCGGTGGTGGTGAACGTGACGGCGGAGTACTGCAAGAACGGTGTGGACTTCGGTCCCTATCTCACAATGCAGGTGAGCGGCAGCGTGCGCTGGGAGGAGTCCATGCGGCGGCTGCTGGCGGATGGGGTAGAGCTCTTCCTGGAGCTAGGCTCTGGAGACGTGCTTGCGGGCCTGCTGAAGCGGATCGACAAGTCCGCCCGCGCTATCAGCGTGGAGGACATGGCGTCCGTGGAGCAGGCGGCAGCGGCGCTGAGTGGGGCCGGGGAGGCCTGACACCGGCTTAAGGAGGGTATCCATGAGGCTCGAAGGCAAGGTGGCGCTGGTCACGGGAGCTGGGCGCGGCGGGCGGGGGATCGGCCGTTCCATCGCGCTCGCGCTCGCGGCCGAGGGCGCCGACATCGTCATTTCGGACTTCGTGGTGGAGAACGCGGACGCGGTGGCCGCCGAGGTACGCGAGGCGACCAGTAGGCGAGCGCTGTCCGTTCAGGGCAACGTAGCGGTGCAGGCGGACGTAGAGAGAATGTTCGAGCAGGCGATGGCCGAGTTCGGCCGCATCGACATTCTGGTTAACAACGCCGGGATCACACGCGACAACCTGATCATGCGGATGAGCGAGGAAGATTGGGACGCGGTGGTGGACAGCAACCTGAAGGGGACGTTCCTCTGCACCAAGGCTGTCTCCCGTGTCATGCTCAAGCAGAAGTACGGCAAGATCGTCAACGTGGCCAGTGTGATGGGCATTGTCGGCAACGCTGGACAGGCCAACTATTCAGCCTCAAAAGCGGGTATCATTGCGCTGACCAAGACCACGGCCAAAGAGTTGGGCTCCCGGGGTATCACAGTCAATGCAGTGGCGCCCGGCTTCATCCAGACCGTAATGACGGACTCGCTTCCGGACGAGCTGCGAGAGCAGATGAAGAAGCAGGTCCCCCTCGCCCGGCTTGGCACCCCAGAAGATGTCGCGAAAGTGATCCTGTTCCTGTCCACGGACGACTCGGCCTACGTGACCGGCCAGACCATCTCGATAGACGGCGGACTGTTCATGTAAATGACCCAGGAGGAATCTATGTCTACGTTTGACCGCGTGAAGAAAGTGATTGTCGAGCAACTGGACGTCAGCGAGGAGGAGGTCACCCCGGAAGCCTCCTTCGTGGACGATCTCGGCGCAGACTCTCTGGACGTGGTGGAGCTGGTGATGGGCCTGGAAGAAGAGTTTGACATTGAGATTCCCGATGAAGACGCGGAGAAAATCGTCAAGGTCAAGGACGCCGTCAACTACATCGAAGAGAAGACAAAGAGCTAGTAGCGGTACTTATGGCAGATAGTTCCACAAGGCCGGACCAGGAGCGGGTCGTCATAACAGGGCTGGGGGTCGTAACATCCCTCGGCATCGGCGTGGAACGGTTCTGGGAGAATATCCTGGCCGGCAAGTCAGGGGTCAGCCGCATCTCCAAC
>CAYNFH010000209.1:0-10884 GCA_964396385.1 uncultured Chthonomonadaceae bacterium
GTCCGTGAGGGGCTCGTATCCCTCCATCCGGTGCAGCTCGCCGTGGATGCGAATCACAGGGGGCTCCCCTACCCGAAGGTGCAGGTCGGAAGCCTCTCTTTGAACGAGCAGATGGAGTAGCTGGTCAATCGTCTGCATGGACTAGTGATCGCGGCGGTGGAGCATCTGGCGGAGCTCGGTGTAGTTGCCCGCGCTGGCGAGGGCCTCTTCCGGCGTGATGACGCCCGCGCGCACGAACCGCAGCAGGCACTGGTTCATGGTCTGCATGCCCCAGTAGGTCTCCATGCCGGCCTGGCGGATCTGGCTGTAGATGTCCTCTGACTTGCCCTCCTCCAGCATCTTGGAGATCGTCGGGGTCACCACCATGATCTCCAGGGCCGCGACTCGTCCCTTGCCGTCCGCGCGGGGAACTAGTTTCTGGGAAACCACGCCGCGCAGGGAGACAGAAAGCCGGAGCCAGAGCATGGGCCGCTCGTGCGGCGCGAACATATTGGAGAGGCGGTCCAGGGTCTCTGCCGCGCTGGCCGTATGGACAGTTGCAAAGACCAGGTGGCCGGTCTCCGCCGCCTGGAGCGCTACGTTCATCGTCTCGATGTCGCGCATCTCACCGATGAGGATGACGTCCGGCGCCTGGCGCAGCACTCGTTTGAGCGCTTCCTGGAAGGAGTCCGTGTCGATGCCCACCTCGCGCTGGCTGACGATGGCCATCTTGTCCGGGTGGACGTACTCGATGGGATCCTCGATCGACATGATGTTGACGCGGCGGCTGGCGTTCACGATGTCGATCATCGCGGCCAGCGTGGTGGACTTGCCGCAGCCCGTAGGCCCGGTAACGAGAACCATGCCGTTCCGGCTCTTGGTGAACTCGGAGAGCACCGGCGGCAGCCCCAGCTCTTCCAGTGAGCGAATGCCGAGCGGAATGAGCCGGTTGACCATGGCAACCGTTCCGCGCTGCATGTAGATGCTGGAGCGGATGCGCGTGACGTCCGGTACCGTATAGGCGAGGTCCATCTCGTGGTGTCGCTCGAACTCCTCGATCTGGCGTCCCGTCATCTTACTGTAGGCGAGCTGGCGGGTGTCGTCAGCACTGAGAACGGGGAAGTCGAGCGTCTGTACGCGTCCATGGACGCGCGTCGCAGGAGCCTGGTCCGCGCGGATGAAGAGGTCCGACGCCTGCAGATCTGCCGCGGCCCGAATCATGGTTTCGATATCTAGCAAGGTACGTTTCCTTTCACGTCAGGGCCGGGTGAGCCGTCTCGCGGTCCGCTCTGCCGGTCGGGCGTGCCACCGGTCCCAGAGCACCCAGCCACCCAGGACGAGCAGCGCGGCAGCCGCCGCCGCCGCCAGCACCTTGCCCATCGCGCCCGCGGAAGAGCGAGCCGGCATGGTGGGCTCCGGCTCCCCGGACTGGGCCGGGGCCGCGCTCTGTGTCATCGGCAGCGCGGGCAGAGGCTTGCCGTGCTGCTTTACCTGAATCAGGTATCGGTACGGCCCTCCAGCCCGGAGTAGCTGTACAGAGACGGCGCTGCTCTCATAATCCCGTATTCCACGGAATGAGGCATCCGGCGGCGCGAAGAACAGAAGCTCGATCCGGTTCTTGTCCGAAAGGGCATCCACGAACGGCTGGAGCCTGAACGCGCCATTCTGCAGTGGGAGACCGTTCCAGAGCGTCGCCGTGACTTCCGTCTGCTTGCCCAGCGAGCGGCCGTCTGAAGTACGCACATCCTCGTCGCGGACAGATGCGCTGTTCATCGACCATCCCCCCAACTGTGCGAGCCGGGTCAGGTCGGCACGAGCACGGGTGTGCGAGACCACGCGGGGATAGATCAAGGCCACCTGGGTCTGCGCGCCGGCAGGCGCCATAAGCACGAGGATGTCCGGAGGTCGCCCGCCCTGCCCCAGCGCTCGATGTACTGGTAGAGTAAGCGCCAGTGCTGCAAGGAAGATGCGCCACGAGCGGCCGATAATCCTGCCGTCGGGCATCAGAGGGTACAGATGCGCCAATGGGCACGCCTCCCGCCGCGGAGCCCTGGACTGTCTCACCGAAGCCTCACAATCTGCGGGTCCGGCCGTTCCTGTTCTCTCGCGTTCGGTTGTACGTGCCCACCGGGCTACCAGATAGGACGGAGTGGAGCTGAGGGGATTCGAACCCCTGACCTTCTCAATGCCATTGAGACGCGCTCCCAACTGCGCTACAGCCCCATTGGAGAGTCTGGGGGAGCAACCCCCAAAAGCGACCTCCCGCCTGCTGCTATCAGGACGTACATTATACACGAAGCCTCCTGGCGGCGCAAGGAAGGCAGCAGTCGGGCAGTCGGACAGCAACCAGGAGTGATGGAGTACTGGAGTGTCGGAGTGATGGGACTCGGAATCCGGTACATCACTCCAGTGCTCCATCACTCCGGACCAGTTGGCGGGAGCGTGTGGGAATCGAACCCACCAGGAATGGGAGCAACCCACCCCCCACGCGGTTTTGAAGACCGGGAAGACCACCAGGCCCCATCCGCCCCCGTGAGGATGACAAGGTGACAAGGTGTCAACGTGAACGGATTCTTCCATTCACCAGGTCACGTTGTCACCTTGTCACCTCGATTCCAGATTCACCGGCCTCGACCTTACCGATCACGGCGCGAGTGGTAACGCCTTGCACCGCCAGGGCTGAGAGCAAGGCGTCCAGTTTACCGGGCGCAACGCAGATCGCGAGGCCGCCGGAGGTCTGCGGATCCAGCAGTAAGCTTTGCTCGGACTCGCCAATCTCCTCCATAAAGCGAACCGCGTCCTGCAGATATGCTCCCGTTTCGCGGCCACCGCGCGTAATGTTGCCGGCCGCCGCCAGCTCCAGGGCGCGGGGCAGCGCCGGGACCGCACGGCTGTCCAGAACGATGCGGACTCCGCTGGCGCGAGCCAGGTGGTAGAGGTGTCCCAGCAGGCCGAAGCCCGTGATATCTGTAGCGGCGTGCACGCCCTCCTCCCCTATTCCAACCCGGCGCATGGCTTCCGCAGCGCCGCCATTCAGGGTAGCCATGGAGTCGCAGGCCGCGTCAAGCGTTGCCTGGTCGCACTCATCGAACTTCGCGGCGGTGGTGATGATGCCGGTGCCGAGCGGCTTGGTGAGGACGATGGCGTCGCCCGGACGTGCGCCCGCATTGGTCGTCACGTGTTCCGGATCCACAAGGCCCGTAACGGCCAGACCGTATTTGGGCTCCTGGTCATCCACGCTGTGGCCCCCCACCAGGGCGGCGCCAGACTCCGCGATCTTGTCCATGCCCCCGCGAAGAATGGCGCCGACTTCGCTCACGTCCCGCTCCGCGATTGGGAAGCACAGGATGTTCATCACCGTGATGGGACGGCCGCCCATTGCGTAGACGTCCGAAAGGGAGTTGGCGGCCGCTATCTGGCCGAAGCGGTAGGCGTCGTCCACGATAGGCGTGAAAAAGTCCACCGTCTGGACTACGGCGACGTCGTCCGAGATTCGGTAGACGCCGGCATCGTCCCCGGTTGTGATGCCGACGAGGAGCTTCTCGTCGGCGGGAATCGGGAGGTCACGCAGGACCTGCGTGAGCTGGGCTGGCCCTATCTTGGACGCTCACCCAGCGAAGCGTACGAGCTGCGTGAGGCGCTGGCGCTTGTCTTCCATTTGCGCGCTACTCTCTTTCGGTCGAATGTTAGTGCACGGAACGGGCCGCCCCGGCGATGTCGGCGAACTCCTCCGGCTCCAGGGTGCGGGGGTCCAGGAGCACGGCTCCCTCCTTTATGCGCGCGAACACGGGCGGATGGTTCCCGCGGAGCGCCGCGGCGATTCGCTCGGCGGAATCGCCCGCCGGAGGGAGGATCCGCACGCAGGTGGTGGGCAGGTCTTCACCCGGCAGGGAGCCGCCACCCACCTGTGACGCGCCGGGCACCAAGTCGATCTCGCAGGTGCCCCCAATGGCGGCGCAAAGGGCACCCCGCAGCTCTTCCGCCATGGCGCGCAGTACCGAAGGCGGGCGGGACAGGTAGCGGAGCGTCGGTATCTCCTCGATGGCCCGCTCCGGGGAGCGGTAGAGGCGCAGCGTTGCCTCGAGGGCCGCGAGGGTCAGTTTATCAACGCGAAGCGCACGAGCCAGGGGATGACGCGCGATGCGCTCGACGAGCTCCTTCCGGCCCAAGATGAGCCCGGACTGCGGACCCCCTAGGAGCTTGTCGCCGCTAGCGGTCACAATGTCGCATCCCGAGGAGACGGCGGCGCGCAGAGTGGTCGTCGGACCCGCGCCCATGGCTGCCGTATCCAGGATAGCGCCGCTGCCCAGGTCGTCCATGACCGGGATTCCGCGCTCCCTGCCCAGCCGGGCAAGGTCGGTCGCCGGAACCTCCTCGGTAAAGCCGACCATCTTGAAGTTGCTGGGATGGCAGCGAAGCAGCAGGCCGGTGCGCTCCGTGATGGCCTCTTCGTAGTCGCGCAGCCTGGTGCGGTTGGTCGCGCCGACCTCGACCAGGGCGGCGCCGCTGGCCCGGATGATGTCCGGCATGCGGAAGGAGCCGCCGATCTCCACGAGCTCGCCGCGCGAAATGACGACCTCCCGTCCGGCGGCCAGAGCCGCGACGGAGAGGAATACGGCCCCGGCATTGTTGTTGAGGACCAGCGCGCTCTCCGCCGCGCTCAGCTCGCGGAGCAGGCTTCGGACGTGGTCCTGCCGTGATCCACGCCGGCCACTCTCGGAGTCGATCTCCAGCGTGCTGTGGCCCCCGGCCACCTCTGCCACCGCGCGGCGAGCCGCATCGCTGAGAACGGCCCTGCCGAGCCCGGTGTGAAGGACCACGCCCGTCGCATTGATGGCGCGGCGCAGGGAGGGCTGCTCCGACCGCTCCGCCTCACTCACCCCCTGGACGAGCAGGTCTGACTCGGACGGAGACTCTCGCCCGGCCGCGACCTCTTCCCTCGCGCTCTCAAGGACCGCTCGAAGCGCTTCCGTGAGCACCGGCCGAGGCAGGCGCCCCAGCGCCTCCGCAGCCGCGGGCAGGCTCAGAAGCCGGCCCACAGACGGGAGGCTTCGTCTCCGATCAGTTCCGCTCTCACCTGGCATATCGGGATTATACCGTGAAGGGAGGAGAGGGTGAGGGGGTGAGAGGGTGAGAGGGTGAGCGGTATAATGGCGCTATGAGGGAAAAGGTGACCGTTCCCCTGCTCCTCCAGAAGAAGCAGCGCGGCGAGAAGATCGTGATGGCGACGTGCTACGACTTCCCATCCGCGCGCCTTCTGGAACAGGCCGGCGTGGACATCCTGTTCGTGGGCGATTCGCTGGGCGACAACGTGCTGGGCTACCGGACCACTATCCCCGTGACCATGGACGAGATGATCCACCATGCGCGGGCGGTGCGGCGCGGGACACGGCGCTCGTTCATCCTGGTAGACATGCCGTTCCTCTCCTACCAGGTGAGCGCGGAAGAGGCGGTGCGCAACGCCGGCCGCATCATGAAGGACGCGCAGGTGGAGGCGGTCAAGCTGGAGGGCGGCACGGAGGTCGCCCCTCTTGTGGCGCGGATCACCGCCGCCGGAATCCCGGTCGTCGGCCACGTGGGCCTCACCCCTCAGTACCAGCACGCCCTGGGCGGGAAGCGAATCCAGGGGCGGGACGAGCAATCCGCGGAGCGGATCCTGGCGGACGCGCTCGCCCTGGCGGAATCGGGGGCATTCGCGGTAGTGCTGGAGCTGATGCCGGCAGAACTGGCGAGACAGATCACCTCCTCCTGCCCTATCCCCACCATCGGCATCGGGGCCGGGCCGCACTGCGACGGTCAGGTGATCGTCTACCATGATATGGTCGGCTACTTCCCGGACCGCCAGTTCAAGCACGTGAAGCGCTACGCGGAAGTCGGCAAGACCATCCTAGAGGCGGCCGAAAGATACGCGGAGGACGTTCGGAGCGGCGCCTTCCCCGCCGATGAGCATTCCTTCTAGACACGATTCGGTATCAACGATCGCCGGAACGACGAAACCTGTCATCCCGAAGAACGAGGGACCTGCTTTACGGTAACAACACGCACTCAGTACCTTCGATGCGATACCGTGCCAAGCTGTCATCCCGAGGAATCGAGGGATCTGCTTTACGGTTCGGGCTCGTACTCTGTACCGATGGAAGTTCTCCGCACTGTCCCCGAAGTTCGTCGGTTCGTCCACGCGGCGCGGACAGCGGGCCGGTCGGTCGGCCTGGTGCCCACCATGGGCGCGTTCCATGAGGGCCATCTCACGCTCATGCGGCGGGCGCATTCCGAGTGCAACCAGATAGTGGTGTCCCTCTTTGTAAACCCCACGCAGTTTGGCCCGCACGAGGACCTGGCGCGCTACCCTCGTAACCTGGAGCGCGACACTCAGCTCGCGGAGCAGATCCCGGTCCAGGCGATGTTCGTGCCGGACGTAGAGACGATGTATCCGCCGGGCTCGCAAACCATCGTGGAGGTCCCGGAGATTGCGTCCCGCTGGGAGGGAGAGATCCGGCCCGGCCACTTCCGCGGCGTCGCTACGGTATGCGCCAAGCTGTTCAGCATCGTGCAGCCGGACCGGGCGTACTTCGGCCGGAAGGACTACCAGCAGCTCAAGCTGATCCACCGGATGGTGATGGACCTGCACCTGCCGCTGGAGATCGTGCCGGTGCCCACGGTGCGAGATCCGGATGGCCTGGCGCTCTCCTCCCGCAACGCGTATCTTGACCGGGACCAGCGAAGAGCGGCCCTGGCCCTCAGCCGCGCGCTCCGCGCTGCCCACGAGCGATACACGTCCGGCGACCGGTCCGGCGCGGCCCTGGAGCAGACAATGCGGGAGGTGGTCGCGGCGGAGCCGCTGGTCCAGCTCCAGTACGCCGCCGTGGTGGACGCGGAATCCCTGGAGCCGCTGCAGGAGCTGGACCGCCCCGCAGTCGCCCTGATTGCCGGCAAGGTTGGCAACACGCGGCTGATCGACAATCAGCCTGTGGGCGATCACGCCGAAAAAAGTGCTTGACAGGCTGGCGGCGCGTTTGTTATGATGGTTATTACTGTGCCGGGCGCACTCAATGGGGCAATCGGCCAGGCGAAAACTCAAACCATGAGCACGTTACTCTGCACAACCAAAGACCGGCTGCACCTCGGCTCCCTCATGCGGGAAGCCGCTGGTGCGCGCGCGTCCCTGTGTACGGCCAACGCGTTGGGCCTCGGCCTATGCCAAGCCATACAGGTCGCAGGGCATCGCAATACCGATAAGGGGGCAATGCCAGATCGGAGCTCATGAGCTGAGTCTATCTAACAGGATTTGACAGGCGGCCCGATCTGGAACCCAACCAGGTCGGGCCGCTCTGTTTTGTAAGGCCGGAGATCACGCCGCGCAATCCGGGCAGCGGGCGTATTCCGTCCGAATTAGATAGCGATAGTAGCGATACGGGGAGATCGTTCAACCGGGCAGGACGGCTGCCTTGCAAGCAGCGGATCAGGGTTCGAGCCCCTGTCTCTCCATGAACATGGCGACCGTAGCACAACGGTTAGTGCGCCTGGCTGTGACCCAGAAGAAAGGGGTTCGACTCCCCTCGGTCGCCCTGGCCCCTGTACTCCAACTTGGCAGAGAGCCATGGATGAGAGCCATGGAGGTGCAGGTTCGAATCCTGTCAGGGGCATGCCCTCGTACCCCAACTGGTAGAGGGACACGGCTCAGACCCGTGGTGGTGGGAGTTCGAATCTCCCCGAGGGCACTCTAGCTCGGGCGTTCAGGTGTTCAGGTGTTCAGGCGTTCAGGCGAACGGCGGTCCGCAGTCCGGCGTCCGACGTCCGGGTTCGGAGAGCGGCGGCAGTGGCGCAATAGGCAGACGCAGCCGGCTTAAATCCGGCGGTACTGGGGGTTCGAGTCCCTCCTGCCGCATCAAATGAATACGCGGGGACAGCTCATCGGTAGAGCCTCTGCACGCCACGCAGAAGGTGGCGGGTTCGACTCCCGCTCTCCGCTCCAAGCGCCGGTAGCATAGCGGCTAATGCGCCAGCCTGTCGAGCTGGTGATCGCGGCTTCGAGTCCCGTCCGGCGCGCTCACTTGCCGACGTGGCGCAATGGCAGCGCGGCGCTCTTGTAAAGCGACGGTTGCGGGTTCAAGTCCTGTCGTCGGCTTCGCGGGCGGGTAGTTCAGCGGCGAGAACGCTTGCCTTACAAGCAAGTTGTCGCAGGTTCGAGTCCTGCTCCGCCCATTGAGAGGGACGGCGTGTACCTCAACGGCAGAGGGCGCCCCTTATAAGGGCGTCATCCGGGTTCGAATCCCGGCGCGCCGACATCTGAGAGCGGAGACGATGGTAGAGAGGAATCGAGACGAACAGATACGGCATCGAGGAGGGCTTGTGGCGCAATAGGGAGCGCAGGCGGCTTTTACCCGCACTGTTGGGGGTTCGATTCCCTCCAGGCCCAGTACCAGTGGTCAGTCGTCGGTAGTCAGTGGTCAGTCCGGGTGGCTGGATGGTCCCCGGCAAGGGCCTGAAGCATTGCGGCGATGCGCGCGCCTCTTAAGCGCGGGAGCGGGGTTCGATTCCCTGCGGGCCCAGTTCCAGTAGTCAGCAGTCAGTAGTCGGTAGTCAGTCATTCTCGGGGACCTGACGACTGATGACCGTTGATTGACGACTGATCGCGGGTGGTGTAACGGCAACATGCCTGGCTTTGAACCAGGAGAGTCCAGGTTCGAACCCTGGCCCGCGAACTCACGGGTCGGCTAATGGCAGGCCACGACGCTCTGAACGTCGAGGAGGTGGTTCGAGTCCATCCCCGTGAACTGCCCTCGTAGCTCAGGGGAACAGCAGCGCCACTCTGCGAAGGTGGAGGTCGCCCGTTCGAATCGGGCCGAGGGCATAGGCAACGGTTGCCGAGCGGTTTCAGGCGGTGGTCTGCAGAACCACAGACGCGGGTTCGAATCCCGCCCGTTGCTCCGGAATCCGCGAACAGGAGGGTCCGAAAATGTGTCGGTATGCGTGTCACAACTACAAGCAGAAGTACGCATGTTTCGATTGCCGCAAGGTGTTCAAGAGCCTCAGGCGCAAGCATCCCGCGCCGTGCCCGGAGTGTGGTCGCGCTATGCGGTCCGTGGGACTTGACTTTAGGGCGCCCCGGCAGGCGGATGTCCGCCAGTGGAAGAAGGTGGAACTACTCGTGAGGCGGGGCTTCGCGTTCGACTCGTGCGGCTGCGGACCCGGCCGCCGTCCCGTCAGGCTGCGGGACCTGCCGGCGTTCTTCGCGGAGCAGGAACAGGCGGAGAAGGAGCGAATGCGCGAGCTACTGGTTGCTTAGCGCGCTTCGCGCGCCAAGAGGCAAAGGGAGCTTGCGGACAAGCGCCTCGCGCGGTATGTCGGGGCACAGGACCGCCGCGCCCGCAAATCAGCTCCACCTGAACCGGCGTAACCAGCGGAAACCAATGAGCGCGGACAAGAGGATGGCATGCTAACCATCACCAATCCGAAGGTCGCAGGTCTCGTCCCACGCTGGGCGGAGTTTCGTGGGTTCTCTCTGCTCTTCGACAACCCGGGCTCCTGTCTTGCGCGCCGTGCTAAGGTTCTCGAACTCAAGTGCGACGTTGCGGGGGACGACGAGCTGCGGTTCTATCGTGGCCTGCGAACCACGCTGGAATCGCTCGATCTCGATCTGCTGACCCGTACCTACCTATTCTGTCCGCTGCCGCCGCACTCATACCACGTGACAGTGTGGGATGGAGGCAACGATGGGAATTGTGCGCAGGTGCTTGAGGCTCAGCGTCCTCTCCTGGAGGATCTCCTGGCCGGGCTGCCAGAGAGCCTGTCGCGACCCAGCGAAGTCACGGAGATTCCGCTGCGGTGCCCCCTCGTGACCAGGCCCGAATGGCGAATTCGATTTCGCCTGGACAGTCTAGCGCTGTGGGGCGATGCAGTCCTGGTCGCCCGCCTCGCGACGGCGGACGAGGCTTCCGACGCGGTGTTTCAGGCGCTCATGGAGGAGCGCCGCCGGTTAAACGCGCGGTATCGCGAGGCGTTCGGCATCAGCGCATCCGACAGCTATGTCCCCCACGTATCCCTGGGCTACTTCGCCAACCAGGAGGGTGCGCAAATGGCTGCCCCCTTCACGCAGGGATGGAACGGTCAATATGTAGAGCAGCTACGTGGGATGACGCTGGAATTCGAGCGGATCAGCCTGTACGGCTTCACAGACATGGCAACGTTCTTCAAGGCGGTGGATGACTGAGGCAGAAGCTGCGAATGCAGCGGGATTGGTGACGCCAGAAAAGTCGCCGGTGGCACTGATGGACAGGAATCTACGGCCGAAGGCAAGCCGAGGGAGCGGGTATCCAGATTACATCATCGGGCAAGCACCCACACGGCTCCCGCAGGTCTTCGGGGAGACTGGCGACCCAAGCCGCAAGATAGGCGTCAAGCTTGTCGTGTCGGGGGCCATACACCGCTCGCGAAAGGTCGAACACCGTGTCGCCCCACCCTGTTGCGCGAGCCGCCGCCGCATACTGTTCCTGCAGTCCCGCCCCGGTGAACTTGCTTCCCTTGCGGCAACCAAGCACCCTTATGGTCGCCTGAGGAAAGACTTCGATGCACTCGTAGTGGTCGCCCAGCGCCCGAAACGTCTCGAATCCGACCAGCATCCAGAGCTGATTTGCGTGGGGAAGCTTCGCCACCGCGCCGCCTGCCTCCAGGTGAGCACGCGCCTTCTCTACGATGGCTTCAAACTCGGAGAGGCTGGGTGTCGGGATGCAGCTAATCCCTCGCGCATCCATTGCGCACTCGGCCGCCCTGCGTTTGGTTCCCTCTGCCTTCGGGGCTCGCGAGGCATCGATGGCGATTCGGGTGATCTGCACGTCGAGAAACGCCTCGATGGAGCGCAGGTATTGAAGCGTCTCTTGGGCGAAGGCGGTTACGACACCTGGGTTT
>CAYNFH010000210.1:0-10882 GCA_964396385.1 uncultured Chthonomonadaceae bacterium
CCTTGTAATCGCAAAGCTGCTTAGTGGCCGGCGAGAAGCGGACGTAGTGGCACACCGCCAGATCCAAGAACCCGTCGCCATCCAGGTCCGCGAACCCCGCGCTCGTAGACCAGTCGAATGGGCCGCGCGGCCCCACTCCGGCTTGTGCTGTCACATCGCGAAAGAACCGATGAGGGGATGAGGGGATGAGGGGATGAGGCGTGGGCGGAGTCGAGAGTCGAGAGTCGAGAGTCGAGAGACCGGAGACCGGACTTCGGACTCCGGACTTCGGACCGCTATTCCCCGAATCCTGAACCCCCTGGTTGTGGTACAGCCGCGCTACGCCGTAACCCGTCACAAACAGGTCCGGGCGCCCGTCGTTATCGAAGTCTCCAACGGCGCAGCCCATCAGCTCCCCCCGGGCGTCCAGACCGGATTCCGCGCTCACGTCGCGGAACCGCCCGTTTCCTTCGTTGTGGAACAGCCCGATCCGCCGGCCTATGAGGACCACATCCTGTCGTCCGTCCCCGTCGTAGTCTATCCAGCCCGCTCCGCCGCCCGCCGTCTGAAGGATGTTGAGTGGCGAGCGGCCCCCGTGTCCCCAACGGAAGGTAAGCCCGGCCGGCTCTGCCCGATCCGAGAAGATCGGGGCTGCCGTTGCTGCGTGCGGTGGGGCTGAGGACCGTCCGCAGCCCGCGAGGCTCGCGGCCAGGAGCAGACCTATGGCCACCACAGAATATGGAGCGGTGCGGCCCCTATCGATCACCGGAAGTCGGGATAGCAGTGGGCGCCGCAGCCATGCCAGGCTGGGGAGTCACACCCTCCTGAGCGCTAACCGCCTGAAGGCGTGCCTCCGCCTCCGTACGGGCCGCTGCCAGGCGGGGATCTCCGGGGCGGTGACGCTCGGCGTCTTGTAGGTATCTCACCGCTTCTGCCGGCTCATCGCGAGACAGCAGGACTTTGGCGAGCTCCACCGCTGTAGCGGTGCTGGAGGGGTCTTGCCGGTACCGGATCTGGAGCGCATCTGTCCGCAGGACCAGGTTGTTCTCTCGGCGAAACTCCGCCATTTTGCGGTCCGCCTCCTCCTGGCGCCCGAGCGCCCGGTTCACGCGCGCCAGGAGGTAGAGCGCGTGGAGGTAGTGCCGCCGCTCTGCCGAGGCTCGTTCCGCAAGCGCCTTCGCCTCCAGCAGTCGCCCCTCCCTCAAGCACAGCGATCCCAGCTCGTAAGCGGCCTCCGCATAGCCGGGCCGCACTTTCAGCGCGCGCTCCAGGCTCTCTTCCGCAAGCCGCGTGTTCTGGGGAGTGGCAGGCAACTGCGCGTAGGCCGCACCCAGCCACCGCAACGCCTCCGCCCGGTCCGGATCGAACTTGAGCGCCTGCTGGAGTGTCCGGATAGCATCCGGCAGGTTGCGGCTCCGTACCAGCACGCGGCCGTACGCGGTAAGGACCCGGGCATCGTCCGGCATCGCCGCCGCGGCCCGGGAGAGATGCTGAACCGCCAGGTAGGGGGCGGCCCGATGCTCATAGATGAGTCCCGCCACAAAGTGGGCAATTCCGCATGCCGGGTCGAGCGTCAGCTCATGTTCCGCGTCCCGCTGCGCGGAGACCTGCATCCCCAGCCGCAGCTCAATCTCCGCAACGCGGCACCAGCCGTGGAGGGGTCGCCGCTCATGGGCGACGTACGCCCTCCAGTCAGCCAGGGCCGACGGCCAGTCTCCGGCAGCGACATCGAGCTCTGCCATCGCGCGGTAGGCCGGAGCGAAACCCGCATCGTCCCGCACGGACTCTTCATAGAGCGCGCGCGCGTCAGCCGTCAGCCCTCCGGCTGCCAGCGCCCGTCCGCGCGCAAAGGCGGACGCCGCGGGCGATGGACGGGTCTGCCAGTACAGGAGCCCGGCAAGAAGAAGGGCCGCAGCCCCGCAGGCTGTCATCCGGCCCACGGAGCGGTGGCCCCCAATAGTTCGAGCGTAGATCACGGTGTTGCGGTCTGGCGTGCCTACTTATAGAAGTCGCATAGGTTCGGCGCCTGGTCCTCGTCCATCCACCAGCTATTGCCCCAGTCGCTGAAATCCCCGTTCTCCTCCACACCCATCATGTTGTATGTACCGGACTGGCCCCGGGGGCCGATCCGGGCAAACACCGGCACCATCTTCATCGCTTTGGAGTGCCCGTCAAAGAAGGACCAGTTCATAATGCCGTGCGTGCCGCGATGCAGGTTGAAAGCCTGGGAGCCGCAGGAGCCCACGTTGAGCCAGGCGGACCAGTCTCCCTGGTTGGCGCACGCCGCCGTGGACTCCAGGATCATCACCGTGTCTGCGGGATGGTTGAGCGACGCCTCCGGCACGCCCGTGTTTATTCCGGTTACCGGGTCCACGCCATAGAAAGAGTTGATCACCCCGTTATCTCCATAGGAGACCTTGAAGTTCTTGTCCATCTCCTCCGTACTGATGTTCCGGTTCGGGTTGGAGGGGCACTGCCACACCTGGTAGTTCTTGATGTACGGGTTGACGGCCATCCGCCAGCCCACCAGGTCCGTGGCGTTGGGGTCGCAGCATTCCGGGCACCCGGGAGCATAGATGATCCGCTCGGGCGGGAACCGCTCTTCATTGTCCTGGGCGTACATGGTGCAGGCCAGCCCAAGCTGCTTCATGTTGCTCAAGCAGGATGCCATCCGGGCGGATTCTCGGGCCTGCGCGAACACGGGAAACAGAATGGCTGCGAGGATCGCGATAATGGCGATAACCACAAGGAGCTCAATGAGGGTGAATCCTGAAGTTGGTGCTCGTTTCACGTGGTTGCCTCCTTTCGGGCAGCGTGATACGTTATCACGTTTCGTCCGGGGGATGGGATGGCTATGGCGGTGGCGTAACCGTTCCCGGCGCGGCGCCCGCAGGTCCGCCCTGCATACCCATGCCGCCGCCTGGACGGCGCTGCAGCGCCTTCTCGCGGATGTGCTGCATGGCCATGGCCTGGTTGGGCGGGTTTGCCGGAGCGGGCACACCCGTGCTTCCGGCGCGCAAGCTCCGTGACGCGCTGAACGCCAGAATCGCGAGCGCCACCACGACGACTATCACAATGAGCGGTTTCGGAATCTTATCCAACGGCCTCCTCCCTCTGCTTTACAGCTCCGAACTGCCGCGGCATGCTACTGCGCGCCGTCCGCGGTCCCCGGCTTTGCAGCATCTTCACCCGTGGAGCGCCCGCTCTTGGCTCCATTCTTCGCGTGACCCGACGGACTTTCCTTGGAGCCGCCGGAGCGGAGACCGGATGCCGGCGGGCGCGGTCCCAGGCCGTTGCTCTTCGGCAGCACACCGACGATGGGCGCCTCCGACCGCCACCACATCACGCCAAAGATCAAACCGGCGATAACCAGCACAATCAGCACGGCCACAGCCGGATGTATCCTCTGTTTCACGGATTCCTGGCCCCCTTTTGCCCGGAGTTGCGTGTACGCGTGGATCAGGCCAAGCAGTACGTATTTCTCCACCCGGCCGGCAACTCCTTCCGAGCAGGAGCGAGAGCGCCGGTGTTGGAATCCCCATGGATGGCGGGTGGATTCTCACGGACCTGCCTCGAGGGCTCCACTTGCAGCCTTTACCGACGCCAAACATCCAACGTCCAGCGCCCGCCCCCCATTCCCATGCCATTCAGGCCGTTCGCGCTCGCATGGTCACGCCGCGCGCCGCTGCCGTTGCCCTCCTCCTCATGCCTCTCAACGCGTACTGGGTCATCTTGATGGAGGTGGTGCGATACGCAGGCCACCCGACCACCATCTCCCTCTTCTTCAATGTAGTATTCATCCTGGCCGTGCTGATCGCCCTCAATGGCCTGCTCAGTCGCATCTGGCCCGGCGCCGCCCTCTCCCCGGGGGAGCTCCTCACCGTCTACATCATGCTGGCGCTCGCATCCGCTATCATGGGGCACGACATGATTGAGGTACTGGTCCCCATCCTCACCCACGCCTCCTACTATGCCCGTCCGGAGAACGGCTGGGCCACCGACATCCTCCCGGCGGTCCCCAAGTGGCTCATCGTAACCGATCCCCGTGCGCTCAAGGAGTTCTACACCGGCACAGGCACGCTCTACAGCGCGCACAACCTGCGCGCCTGGGCCGGCCCGGTGCTCTGGTGGACTGCTTTCCTCAGCCTGCTGGGACTCATCATGCTCTGTATCAACACCATACTGCGACGGCAGTGGACGGAGAACGAGAAGCTCTCCTATCCGCTGGTGGCACTGCCGCTGGAGATGGTGAGCCCCCGCACGCAGCTATTCCGGTCGCGCCTCTTCTGGCTCGGTGTCGCCACGTCCGCCGCGTTGGAGCTATGGAACGGCCTGGCGTATCTCTACCCGTCCATTCCGATCCTCCCACTCAAGCGGTTCGACCAGCGGCAGGACATCCCCACCTATTTCCCCGCACCGCCCTGGAACCACATAGGCGTGATCTCTCTGGCGCTCTATCCCTTCGGGATCGCGCTGGGGATGCTGCTGCCCGTGGACCTGCTCTTCTCCGCCTGGTTCTTCACGTGGGTATGGGCGCTGGAGCCGGTGGCGGGCGCCGTGTACGGCTACGCCGATACGCCCGGCTTCCCTTTCATGGAGCCGCAATCCTTTGGAGCCTACCTGGGCTTGGCCGTGGGCGCCCTCTGGGTCAGCCGGAGCCACTTCATCCGTATCTGGAAGGGGCTATGGCAGCCTCGGCTGGACCTGGGCGACGCGCGAGAGCCTCTGCCCTACCGGATGGCGGTAGTGGTCCTGGCAGCGGCGAGCGTGCTAGTCTACGCCTTCTGTCGCGCCGCGGGGATGACACCGCTCTACATCGTCGCCTTCTTCGTCCTCTATTTTGGGCTGGCCATCGCCATCACGCGCATGCGCGCGGAGCTGGGACCGCCCGCGCACGACCTGAGTGCGGCCGGCCCGGACACCATCCTGCCCGCAGTTACCGCCTCCAACAACATAGCCCGTGCCGACCTCGCCATGTTCTCGCTCTTCTATGGGTTCAACCGCGCCTACCGCTCCCATCCTATGCCCATCGAGCTGGAAGGCTACAAGATCGCCGAGCGGACGGGCGCAAGCTACCGGCCTCTCTTCTGGGCGATGCTCATGGCGCTGGCCGCCGGAGCGCTGTGCGGATTCTGGGCCGACCTCGACCTCACCTACCGCGCTGGCGCGGCCGAGAAGATAGCCCCTCCCAACGTCCAGCTTATCTTTGGAGGAGAGGCCTGGACCCGCATGAGCGGATGGATCAACTCTCCTACGCCGGCGCAGCAGCAGGACTACACGCGCACTGCGGTCGCCGTGGGGCTGGGAGTGACGCTCCTCCTCACCGCCCTCCGGCTGCGATTCCCCTGGTTCCCGCTGCACCCGGTGGGCTACGCCGTCTCCAGCTCCTGGTCCCTGGGCCTGCTCTGGCTTCCGCTGATGATTGCGTGGATTATCAAGGGCTTCCTGTTGCGCTACGGGGGGCTGCGCTGGTACCGCCAGGCGCTCCCGTACTTCCTGGGGATGATCCTGGGCGAGTGCGTGGTCGGCAGTCTCTGGTCGCTCTTCGGGATCGCCCTCGGGCTCCCCACATACGCGTTCTGGCCGTGAAGAACGACGGGAGACGGTTGACGGAGGACGGATTCGGATTCCGTCGTCCGTCCTTCGTCTCCCGTCTTACGGTCCTCGCCGGGCAGGAATGACTCTTCGAGGGGCGAACAGCTTCGCATGGACTGTACCGTCGGCCTGTTCAGCATCGGGCTTGCCGCCTACTGGCCCCAGTTTGCGGGCCTGCGAGATCGCCTCGCCGGCTACGGGGCGTTCGTGGGAGACCGCATGCGCGCCCTGGGCGCCAGGGTCGTCGATGCCGGCATGGTGGACGACCAGCCCGGCGCCGTTGCCGCCGGAAACCTGTTCATCCGCGAGGACGTGGACCTCGTGGCCTGCTACGTCACCACCTACTCCACCAGCAGCCAGGTGCTGCCCGCCGTTCAGCGAGTCAAGCGCCCCGTCCTCATCCTGAACCTCCAACCTACCGCCCAGCTCGCCTACCTCCAGACCGGGACGGGGGAGTGGCTGGCCAACTGCCAGGCCTGCTGCGTTCCCGAGATCGCGTGCGCCTTCGAGCGGTGTGGCATCGACTTCCACACCGTGACGGGATTGCTGGGCCTGGAAAGGCAGACGCCCGGCGCCGTTGCAAACGAAGTGACCGTGGGACACCCGGCCGCCGTCGCCGCCTGGGAGGAGATCCGTCGCTGGCTCGACGCCGCCCGCGTCCAGAAGGCGCTCTCGCGCAGCCGCATCGGCTATCTCGGCCACACTTATCATGGCATGCTGGATATGTACAGCGACTTCACACAGCAGACCGGCGCCCTCGGCATCCACGTCGAGGTACTGGAGATGGACGACCTGGAGGAGCGCGTCAACGCCGCCACGGAGCAGGAAGTAGCGGCCAAGCAGCAAGAGGCGCTGTCCCTCTTTGAAGTGAGTGAAGACAGCCCGAGCGACCCCCTCGCCAAACGCCCCAAACCGGAGGAGCTGGACTGGGCATGCCGCGTGGCCGCCGGGCTAGACCGCCTGGCGCGGGACTTTGACCTGCAGGGGCTGGCCTACTACCACAGGGGAGTGGGCGGCAACCTCTACGAGCGTATCGCCGCCGGCATGATCCTGGGCTGCTCGCTCCTCACCGGGCGCGGCATCCCGTGCAGCGGCGAAGGGGACCTGAAGAACTGCATCGCCATGAAGGTGATGGACACGCTGGGGGCGGGCGGCAGCTACACGGAGCTGTACGCCATGGACTTCACCGACCGAATTCTGCTGATGGGCCACGACGGACCGTTCCACATCGGCATCGCGGAGGGCCGCCCAATGCTGCGCGGCCTCGGACTGTATCACGGCAAGCGCGGCTACGGCGTCTCCGTGGAGGCCCGGGTGCGCCAAGGCCCTATCACCATCCTGGGCCTCACCCAGACCCGCGACGGCCGGCTAAAGTGGCTCTGCGCGGAAGGCTGGTCCGTGCCGGGGGAGATCCTGCACATCGGCAACACCAACTCGCGACTTCGCTTCACGCCCGGTCCGGACGACCCCTTCGACGTTGCCGCCTGGATGACCCGCTGGGCCTCGCAGGGGCCCACCCACCACGTCGCCCTCGGCGTCGGCCACCACGCCTCCACCATCCAGAAGCTCGCCTGCATCCTCGGCCTCGAATGCGTGCAGATGTAGCTCCACGCAGACATTCCTTCTCACTGCCCGTACATACTTATGCCGTACATTCGCGTCCAATCGCGGCTCATCCATGGGTATCTCACTCAGCCCGCAGTACCTCAAACACTATAAGGACATCGCTCAGCTCCTGGTGAAGTACGGCCACTCCGACCTGCTCTCCAGCGCCGGGCTGGACGACGTGCTCACCGAAGAGGAGCGCAAGGATCCCAAGGAGGCCGCCAAGGCAGAGGAGCTCGCCCAGGACCTGGAGCGGATGGGCCCCATCTACGTGAAGCTGGGCCAGGTCCTCTCCGCCCGCTCAGACCTCCTGCCGGAGCCCTACGTGCGCGCTCTCACCCGGCTCCAGGACAAGCTCGAGCCCGTTCCCACCGACCAGGTAGAGCAGATCGTCCACAGCGAGCTCGGCGTCCGGATCTCCAAGGCGTTCCTGGAGTTCGAGCCCAAGCCCATTGCGACGGCCTCGCTGGGCCAGGTCCACCGTGCCGCCCTCCGCAACGGCCGCCCGGTGGCCGTCAAGGTCCAGCGGCCCGGCATCCGGGAGCGCATCGCGGAGGACATGGAGGTGCTTGAGAGCATCGCCGAGTTCGTGGATGCCCATACGGAGGCCGGTAAGCGGTTCCAGTTCTCGGACGTGCTGGAGGAGTTCCGCAAGAACCTGGTGCGGGAACTGGACTACCGGCAGGAGGCGCACAACCTGGCGGAGTTCAACCGCAACCTGCAGGAGTTTGAGCACGTTCTGGTGCCCTCGCCGGTGGAGGACTACACCACATCGCGCGTGCTCACCATGGACTACATCCGTGGGAAGAAGATCACCAGCCTCAGCCCGCTCCGGCGGCTGGAGATGGACGGCTCCGCCCTGGCGGAGGAGCTCTTCCGCGCCTACCTGAAGCAGATCCTGGTGGACGGCCTGTTCCACGCGGATCCGCACGCCGGCAACGTGTTCATTACGGACGACAACCGCATTGCGCTCATCGACCTGGGCATGATTGGCCGGTTGGGGCCGCAGATGCAGGACCAGATCCTCAAGATCCTGCTGGCCGTGAGCGAGGGGCGCAGCGACGAGGTGGCGGACATCGCCATCCGCATCGGGGCGCTGCTGCCCCACTTCGACGAGCGCCGGTTCCGCAGCTCCGTGGCCGGCCTCGTAGACGCTCAGCAGAGCGCCACCATCGCCACGATGCAGATCGGCCGCTCCATCATGGAGCTCTCCCGGGTCTCCGGCGAGAGCGGCATCCGGCTGCCGGCCGAGCTCACCATGCTCAGCAAGGCGCTCCTGAACCTGGACGAGATCGGCCGCACGCTGGATCCAGAATTCGAGCCCAACGCCTCCATCCGGCGCAACTCCGTGGAGATCATGCGGCAGCGGCTGGTCCAGAGTCTCTCCCCCGGGAACCTCTTTGCGGCGGCCATGGAGGCGAGGGAGTTCGCGCAGGAGCTGCCCCGGCGGGTCAACCGCATCCTGGACTTGGTCTCTCAAAACCAGTTCAAGATCAACGTCGAGGCCATCGACGAGAACACCCTCATCGAGGGATTCCAGAAGGTCGCCAACCGCATCGCGCTGGGGTTGGTGCTGGCGTCGCTTATCATCGGGGCGTCGATGCTGATGCGCGTGAACACGCGGTTCCATATCCTGGGCTATCCCGGCTTCGCCATGGTGCTCTTCCTGTCCGCCGCGGGCCTGGGCTTCTGGCTCGTCGTCCACATCCTGCTGACGGACCGCCACGCACAGAAGTAGCCCGGCGCACTGAAAAAATGAATCTCCAGTGCGAGATGCAGGAGACCTGGTACCGCTCAGCGTAAAAGGTATAAATATTGAGAGTCGTGCTCAGCAATTACGGCTGGAGCGGTTCCGTAGGCGTCCGCTGTGTCGCCCGAGTACGAGCTGATCCGTACTGGGGCGAAAAGAAGGAGAGACCGGTGAGAACCAAGCTGTTCTTGGCGTTGGCCCTTTGGGTTATAGTGGGGGCGGCGGCGCACGCGCAGTCACTGGACATTGTGTTCAATCCGTCCACCCAGACCGGCACTCCGGGTGGGACGGTGACGTATGCGGGCACCATCACGAACAACACGGCGTCCACCATCTATGTGAATCAAGTCACTGGAGACGTGGGCACGGCGAGCAACAATACCGTGTTTAATTCGGATCCGTACGCTTCCAACTATGCGTTCGATTCCACCGATACGACCCACAACCACGCCTTTGCCTATGCGCCGGGCACCTCTTTCAGCGGCAACCTGTTCGACGTTAATATCGCTTCGAACGAGACGCCAGGCACCTACGCCGGTCATTTCTTCCTCAGCTACTTCGATGGAACCACTACTACCATCGTGGGGACTCAGAACTTCACCCTGATTGTGCAGGCCTCGCCGGCTCCTCCGGCCCTGGTAGTTACGCTGCTGTTCGGTACCTGCGCGATGGTTGTGCTGCGCCGAGGCCGCGGTCTGCGTGCCGCGCCCGTTGTGGCTGCCGGCAAGGCGTGAGGTTTAGACGTAGTGAGCCGCTGGGTGGTGCGTACGTTTTGGAGCCACCCGGCGGCGCAAACCGCCGGCGAACGCTCTTTGGCGCGTCTATCGTGGCGGCCGCGACAGTCGCCAGCCTGGTAAGCTCTCGCACCGCGTACCACCCCGGTCCGGACGACCGATATCTGGACCAGCTTCCCCCCCGTCCCGCCACAGGCTCGCTGTTTCCGGTAAGGGCCGGGAGCCGGTGGAGCATGCTCGTGAGCCACGGCGAACGGTCTCTGACCGTGGATACCGTGTCTCTGGGCCAACGCCAGGTAGAGGGCATGACGGGAGCCCTGCTGGAGACCAGGAGAGGCGGGGATGTCCTGCGAAGAAGCCTTTTCGTGGTCGACGCGAGAGGCGTGAGCCGCCTGGCCATGGGTCCCCGCGCGGAGACGAAGATCGTTCCGCCCATGCCGTTCCTGCGCTATCCGGTCCGGCCGGATACGGTTTATGTATGGCAGGGCCGACTGATGGCGGGCGGCTCCTCGGTCCCGGCACAGTCGCTCAGCCGCGTGTCGGGTCCGGAGACCGTCCAGACTCCGGCAGGGACGTTCCGCACGTATCGCGTGGACTCCCTGATCTCCGCAACCAGGGGACGGAGAGTGGAATGGCAGCGTACCACCACCTGGTTTGCGCCAGGAGTGGGACTGGTCCGGGAGTGCTACCATCAGAACGGGCACCTGGTGACCGCCGCCCTGCAGGAGTATTCGATAGAGTAGCAAGTATGGACCAAACGGCTCCAACCACTCCGCTCGGATTGCCAATCCCGACGCGCGCATTCCTAAGGCAGCACAGGCTGCTCGTGGCCCTCGCGCCGGCCGTCGCCCTGGTGCTCTACTTCCCGTTCTCGCTGGCGTGGCGAATGCTATGGAGCAACCCGGACAATCCGGAGGGTTACCAGCCGCTGGTGCCGGTCGCGGCGGCGGTGCTGGTGTGGGCCAGGCGCGCGGAGCTCGCCGCCATGTGGGAACGGGCGGGGGAGGAGAGGCGCGGCAGCCTGTGGCTGCTGGCGCTCGGCTGTCTCCTGATGGTGTATTCGCATCTCACACGGGGACTGAGCGCCGCCATGCTGGCCGTCGTCCTGATCGCGGCGGGATTGGTGCTCCATATATACGGCCCCCGGATCCTCCACGCCGTCCGCGCGCCGCTGCTCTTTTTGCTCGCGCTCATGCCTCTACCGACCGCGGTGGCGGAC
>CAYNFH010000211.1:0-10847 GCA_964396385.1 uncultured Chthonomonadaceae bacterium
GTCGAACAGCCGGTCCGCCTCGCGGTCCTGCCCAAAGAAGGGCCGAGAGGGCGCGACCTTCCGCAGCGCGTCCATGGTCTCGAAGTTCATGCGCGTCAGCTCCGCGCGGTCATAGTCCGTAATACTTATGCGCACCCCGGAGCACGTCCGGCCGGCAAAGACGCCGTGGGACGGCTTCCACTGCGCAGGTGCGAACGACACTCCCGCGAGCCTGCGACGGTTCAGCTCCGCCGCCAGCGCGTCTCCGTTCAGCCCCGGAGCGCCCGCCACCTCGAAGGGCCACTCCGTTCCCACGCCGATGGAGAGGGCGGGCAGCTCCCCGACGATGCCTGTGGCGGCGTAGTAGTACGGACTCTGGGGGTAAGGCACGTTGGGGCTGGTCTGCACCCACGGCAGCCCTCGCTCCAGCGCGGGTTCGCCGCGCCGCCACCCCTCCACCGGGATGACCGTGAGGTCGCAACTCCTCCCACCGGAGAGCCAGCGGCGGCCGTTCACCATCCGGGCCAGCTCTCCCACGGTCATGCCATAGCAGTAGGCGATGGGGTAGGGGCCCACGAAAGAGCGGAAGCGCGGGTCCAGGATGTTGCCCTCCACCCGCTCTCCGCCGATCAGGTTCGGCCGGTCCAGCACCATGAACGGAATGTTGTGCCGGGCGCAGGCGTCCATGCACCGACCCATAGTCGCGATGTAGGTGTAGGACCGCGAGCCGATGTCCTGGATGTCGAATACCAGCAGGTCGATGCCCCGCAGCATGGCGGCGGTGGGCTCGCGCGTCGCGCCATAGAGGGAGTAGACCGGCAGTCCTGTGCGGGCATCCCGGCCGCTCGAGACCCGCGCCCCTGCCTGTGCCGTGCCACGGACGCCGTGCTCCGGACCAAAGAGCGCCAGGAGCTTAACCCCAGGCGCTCGGGCCAGCACGTCAACCGTGGGCGTTCGGTCGTGCGCCACGCCGGTCTGGTTGGTCACGAGACCGACTCGCTTGCCTCGCAACGGCAGAAAGCCGTCGCGCATCAGCAGGTCGATGCCGCAGAGTATCCGGCCGGCGGCCGGCGCTTCGCCGTTGGAAGGGCGGGCCGGCAGCCATGGAAGCAGGAGGGCGAGCGAGAGTACGATAGTCTTGAATCTCATGACTGAATCCACGCGCTGGACGCTGGGCTACTACATCGCTTTCATCTGCTACGGCCTGACCGTCGCCGTCATCGGGCCGACGCTGCCGGCGCTGGCGCAGCAGACCCACTCCGTGCTGGCCGAGATGGGTGCGCTGTTCGTGGCGGGCTCGGCGGGGCAGACCCTGGGCACCATCGCCGGCGGCAGGATCTACGACCAGAGGCCGGGTCACCGCGTGATGGGGCTGGCGCAGCTCTCCATAGGCGCGTTCGTCCTCCTGGTGCCGGTCTGCGCCTCCTTCTGGCTGCTCCTGGCCATCTGGGCGCTTAAGGGATTCGCGGATGGGCTGGTCAACACGGGCGGCAACACGCTGCTCGTCTGGACGCACGGCAACCGCGTCGCGCCGTATATGAACGGTCTCCACTTCTGCTTTGGACTGGGCGCCTTTCTTGCCCCGCTGCTGGTGGCGCAGGTGATAGGAAACCCGGACGGCTACCGGTGGGCATACTGGACGCTGGCCGGCGCCGCCGCATTGGCGAGCCTTCCGCTGCTGGCCTCAATACGCAGCCCGCAGCGAGGACACGTGCAGTTCGCCAACGCGGAGGAGATGGCCTCCTTTGACCGCGCCTACTACCCGCTGGTGGCGGCCGCGGCCCTGTTCCTGTTCTTCTACGTGGGTGCGGAGCTGGCGTTTGCCGGCTGGGCCTATACCTATACCGTCTCGCTCAAGCTCGCCGGACCTGTCGGCGCGGCCTATCTCACGTCCGGATTCTGGCTGCTGTTTACGGTAGGTCGGCTGCTCTCCATTCCCCGGTCCGCGCGGTTCGCGGCGCAGAGCATCGTGCTCATGGACCTCTCCGCCTGCCTGGGAATCGTGGCCCTGGCCATCGCCGTACCCGGCTCCAGCTTGGTCTGGTGGATCGTGGCGCTGTCGCTCGGCTTCTTCATGGCCGCGCTCTGGCCGACTGGCTTTGCCTTGGCCGGGAGGTGGATACCGTTCACTGCGCGGGCGAGCGGGATTATCCTGCTGGGGGACAGCCTGGGCGCCATGACGCTGCCCTGGCTGGCGGGGCAGGTGCTGGGCTCGGTTGGCCCGCGCGCCATGGTATTCTTGGTCTTCGGCGCGCTTGTCCTGGACCTGTTCGCCTTCCTCGCGATGCTCCGCTTACGGCCCCGCGCTCACTCCTCCTGATCCTCTTCCTCCTCCGGCGCGCGCACCTCCTCCAGACCGGCCTCCACCTCCTCGCGCGGGAGGTTTCCGCGCTCCAGCGCTTCGTCCGGCTGCTCCAGGAGGCGCGTATAGAATTCGGTTGCGAGCGTGCTCCAGTCGGGATAGCCCTCGTCCTTGAGCTGCCACAGGGCGTCCTCGGCGCGGGAGTAGGCTCCGACCGATTCGTCGTACCGGAAGAGGCGGGTCAGGATGGGCAGTGAGAGTGGGGTGTCCTCCAGGTCGCTCCGCATGCGCTCCGTGAGGGCGAGCCGGTCCGGCGTGCGGATCCACGGGTAGGCGATCATCCCGTCCAGCCAGAGCATCAGCGCCTTGCGGCGGGCGGAGATCGCCCGGTCGCGCCGGTCCTGATAACCGTATACGTCCGCCTGCCGGTCCAGGAGCAAGGCCGCGGTGAGCGCTTTCGCGCCGTCCAGCACGCCGTCGAGCCAGAAGAGCGCGGTCAGCGAGTCCTCCGTGAGGCCTGACAGCGTCTCCGTGTCCATTCCCACGGCCTGCTTTCCCGCCGTGCGGAGCTCCGCCTGCGCCTTATCAAGTTGGCCGTCGGCAATGAGCTGGACGATCAGGCCCAGGAACTGCCCGATCGCCTCCATCTGCTTCTCGACATAGCCTTTTCGAAGCATGCTGCGCTTTCGACTCTAGACTCTAGCCTCTAGACTCATTTCTCTACCCACCGCCGGTGATAACGGTGATGCGGGTGCTGGGTGAAGAGCCATAGTGGGCCGTGCCGTTGTCCAACGTCCGGTGGCCCTGGAGCGCGGTAAACAGCCAGAGCACGGCCGCGGCGACGGCTGCCAGCAACAGAATCCACGGGAGGGAGCTCAAGCGCGACGATGACGCGGTCCTGCCGCACACGGGACACATCTTCCAGGAGCGGGGCGGGCGATCCTGGCAGTTCGGACACAGCTGAGGGTTCATGGGGATGGCGGACTCCCTAACGCAAAGTGATGTCATCTAACTTTGGACGGGTGAGCCGCTCTGTCCTGCCAGAATCCCCGCAGAATCATCAGGTTCGCGTCCACGATGCTCCGTTAGCCGTACGTCCGGCTTCCGGGGGTATGACGCCGGAACTCTGAGCGCCCGCGGGCCTCCGTTCCCACGCAACCGTATAGCCTCCCTGCCTGCCGGAGCGGGGCATGGTAGAATCCCTTTGAACACCCTCACTGCAGGACGCCCGCCTTGCCCGAAACCGCAACCCCCGGCCGCCCGATCAACGTTTTCCGGCGGTTGGTGCCTTATCTTAAACCCCACTGGCCCTCTCTGGCGGTGGGCCTGCTCTGTCTGCTCCTGGCTATTCCGGCCGGGTCCTTTCACCCGCTCGTCTGGGCGTTCATCGTGGATACGGTCATCGGCAAGCACCGGGCGGACCTGCTGCTTCCCGCGGCTGGCGTCATGTTCCTGGTCCAGACCATAGGCACGGCGCTGGAGGCGTACAGGAGCAACCTGCTGGAGAAGGTGGGGCAGCGTATGGTGTTCCAGCTCCGGAACGAAGTCTACGCCAAGCTCCAGCGGCAGTCCCTGGCCTACCTGAACGACCGGCCCACGGGCGACTTCGTAGCGCGCGCCATTAGCGACATCGACGTGCTCCAGGAGGTAGCGCTCCAGGGCACGGACCAGGTGGTCGCCAACCTGCTAAGCTTCATCTACGTGGCCGGCATCCTGATCTGGCTGAACGCCCGGCTCGGGCTCGTGACTCTGCTGCCGATCGTGCTGGTCTTCGGCCTCACGCGCGCCTTCAATGCTCGCGTCAAGCGCATCTATCGCGAGGCCAGAGACCGGCTGGGCCAGGTGACCGCTCGGCTACAGGAGAACCTGGCGGGCACTGTAGTGATCAAGGCCTTCTCGCGCGAACGCGAGGAGCTTCAGCGGTTCCGGGACGTGACTGGCGGCTACCTGCGAACCAACTTCCGCGCCGTGAACGCGCGCACAGTCTTCTTTCCGGCGGTACGCCTGGTCGGGTTCCTGTCGAACGTTATTTCCGTAAGCTACGGAGCCTGGTTGACTCTGCCCGGCCAGTTCACCGTCGGCGGCCTGGTAGCGTACCGCGGCTACTGGTGGCCGCTCTTCCAGCCCATAAACTCCCTGGCGACCGTGAACGAGCTGCTCCAGAGGGCGCAGGCAGCGGGAAGCCGCGTCTTCGAGCTCCTGGACGAGGAAGAGACCATCCGGGACGCGCCCGACGCCGTGCCGCTCGCGCTCCGGGGCGGCCGCGTCGAGTTCCGCGACGTGCTATTCGCATACGGCGAGCCCGCCGCCGACGGGCCCCGATACGCGCTGCACGAAGTCTCCTTTACCGCGGAACCGGGCGAGATGGTAGCGCTGGTGGGCCCCAGCGGGGCGGGGAAGACCACGGTGCTGAACCTGATCCCCCGCTTCTACGACCCGCAGGAGGGCGCCATCCTGGTAGATGGGCTATCGATCCGGCAGGTGACTCAGGAGAGCCTGCGCCGGCACATGGCCATGGTGCTGCAGGAGACGTTCCTGTTCAACGGCACCGTCCGGGATAACCTCCGCTACGGCAATCCGGACGCCATCGAGGAGGAGATCGAGGAGGCGGTGAGGGCTGCAAACGCCGCGGAGTTCATTGCCGCGCTTCCCGAAGGGTACGACACGGAGATTGGAGAGAGGGGCGTCAAGCTCTCCGGCGGACAGCGACAGCGGCTTGCCATCGCCCGCGCCTTCCTCGCCAACCCGGAGGTGCTTCTGCTGGACGAGCCGACCTCTAGCGTAGAGCCGGAGTCGGAGTGGATCATCACGCAGGCCCTGGAGCGGCTCATGCGCGGGCGGACCACCTTTGTGACCTCCCACCGCTTTTCGCTGGTGCGCGGAGCGGACCGCATCCTGGTCTTCGAGCAGGGCCGCCTGGTGGAGCAGGGGACGCACAGCGCCCTCCTCGCCGCCGATGGTCTCTATGCCGCCATGTACCGGCAGCAGATGGGCGTGCCTGAAGGGGTGAGGGGGTGAAAGGGTGAACGGGTGATATGTGGGCACTGCCACAGCATCGTCCTGAACTCTCCGTCTAGGTAGAGCCGAAAAAGTCCGCTCTGCAGGCTCCGGTCACCCCTCACCCCCTCAGCCTTACGCCGCGACGGCGTCCGTTCGGAGGGGCATGCGGAGCGTGACCAGGCCGCCGCCTTCCGGACGGTTCCCGAAGTCGACCGCGCCCGCCAGATCCCAGGAAGCGATGCTCCGGACCAGCTCCAGCCCGGTGCTGGCGGTCATAATGGGGTCAAAGTTCTCCGCGAAGCCCGGCCCGTGGTCCTCTACGGTGAGCAGCGCCCGGTCCTCCTCGAGACGGAACTTCACCACCACGTCCGCGTCGCTGTTCTTGAGCGCGTTCAGGACCAGCTCGTTTACCACGATGGCCAGAGAGGAGCCCTGCCGCGCCGTGAGGAGCACGTCCTCCGCATCCACGTGGACGTGCCTGCCCGGCATGGACTGCTCCACCAGCTCGCCCAGCTTCTGAAGCACGTCCCTGGCGCAGATGGAGGTGGCGTCGGCGCACTCGCGGGAGCGGTCTGTAAGCAGGTCGTGTACCGCCGCGAGGACCCGCACTTGCCGGCCGATGCGCTTCACCTCCTCCACCGGGATCATGGGAAGCCCTTCCAGGACCAGCAGGTCCGTCATCGCCGCGATCATCTGCAGGTTGTTGCGCACGCGGTGGTGGGTCTCCCGCATAGCCCTGCGGAGCTGCTCGTTGAGCGCTTCGATCTCGGCCCGTTGTCGGCGCAGCGCCTTCTCTCCTTGCCGCCGTTCGGCGACCTCCTGCTGCAGTACCGCTGTGCGCTCCCTCACACGCTCTTCCAGGGCGTCATTGAGGGCGCGGACCTCCTCTTCGGCCTCTCTACGACGCTTAATCTCTCGTTTTAGCGCGGCGGTCTTGCGGGACAGCTCCACGAACGCCGCGACCTTGGCCCTCAGCGCTTCGGCCTCGAAGGGTTTGAAGAGGTAGTCCACGGCCCCCAATGCATAGCCTCGCTTCATGTGCTCCCGGGACTTACCGATGGCGGTGAGAAAGATGATTGGCACGTGCCGCGAGGCCTCGCGCGAACGGATGAGGGATGCCGTCTCGTAGCCGTCCATCTCCGGCATCTGCACGTCCAGCAGGATAACGGCGAACTCCTGATCTAGCACGTGCTTGAGAGCCTGTTTGCCGGAGTTGGCAGAGACGAGGTTGTGGCCCGGCGCCGAAAGGAGCGCCTCTAGCGCCGCGAGGTTCTCCGGGTGGTCATCCACCAGGAGGACGTTTACCGGTGACTCTTCCATTGCGTGGTTGTGATTGGCGCGCTCTTACCGTAGGGCTTGCCGGGTTTGCCGCCGGGCACGCCGTCTGTTATACCCTGCCCTCACTCCGCCAGCCGCAGCCAGGCGACCATCTGGCGGAGCGAATGGTACGCCTGGAGCCGCGCTTCGTCCGTGCCGGCGGCTTCGGCGCGCTCGACGTGCTCCTCCATCTGCCGCAACGCGATAGGTCCCATGTGGAGTACCGCCTCCGAGCCCGAGGCGCCCCACTTGACAAGCACATAACGGACAAGGCAGCCCACCGGTATGCCGGTCGCTTCGCTCAGGTTCCGCAGCGTTGGGAGGGGATCGACCACGGTGTACTGCGCTACCTCCGCCTTGAAGTTCGCATGCGGATCCTCCTCCGCCCACCTATCCCGGTACTGCTCAAGCGCGACCTCAGGATCTGGACTCTCGACTGTCGACTCTCGACTCACGACTCTTAATACACCCCCTCCGTCTCCCCGAGCAGTTCCAGCGTCTCCTGGTCGGCGCCTTCCAGCAGCGTGCGCGTGAGGCCGTTCTCCGGCTTTACGCCGAAGGCGGGCAGCTTGAGCCAGACGGCGGCATACGGCAGGAATAGGAGCCGGCGGATGGTTCCCTGCGGGGTGGTAGGGGAGGCCCGATGCCATAGCCCACCGTGTATCATGACGCAGCTTCCGGCAGGCAGCCGCAGCGTCACCTGGCCCTCTTTGTCGGCATAGTCGTCCAGCTTCAGTTCCTGGTGGATCCAGTTGTGAGAGCCGGGCACCAGGGTCAGCGTGCCGTTGGCGTCGTTGACCTCGTCCAGGTAGATCAGGCAGTCGATAACGTGAGGGCGTGCGAAGAAAGGCGGCAGCGGGTTCGGGATGAGCCGCTGGTGGAAGTGCCAGTGGGTCTCCTGGTTCGGCTGGCCCGGGTAGGTGATGCGGGCCGTCATGGGCAGGACCCGCACCTGTGGGCCGAGCAGAGCGCGTGCCACGGAGAGGGTTGGGGGAAACCGAAGCAGCTTCAGGAACGTGGGATGCTTGTCCATCAGGTGCCGGAGGAACAGCCCGCCGAAGCGGCGCGTGCTGCTCACTTCCGGCAGGCGTTCTCCCACCTCCTGCGCCACCACCTCGTCCAGGGCGTTCCGCAGCCGCTCCACCTGCTCCATGGAGAACAGCCGCTCCCTTACCAGGTAGCCCTGCTCGGCGAATCGGATGATCTCCTCCGGCGTAGCGTGCACTTCCACCGGCCGGACCGGATTGGTCCGGTCATGGCTGCAGATTCGGTACGTGAGCGGGTAACGGCCCTGGGAACCAGGCTGCTCCATGGGCTAGGCGGCAGTGCGCTGTCCCGCGAGCGTCACCACGAGCTGATATAGCTCGGCGGTCTCACCTTGAGCCTCCGGAAGCGGGGGCAGCGGATCCTTGCCCTGCGTGGCGGACCACGTATAACGATTGATGCCCCGTACCTGGCACGTCAGGTCGGAGGACATCTTGTTGATGAGGTCCAGCATCTCTTTCCACCCCCCCGATGCGCTCGGGACCTCGCCCTGTCCCCCAAACTTGCCCTCGCTCACCTCACGGGCGATCCGATTGATCTCGCTGATCAAATAGCTCGTCTCAGCGGCAAGGTGGTTGAACGTTCGGGCGACCTCGCCGGCAGTTCCGGTCATATCCTCAGGGAGCAGCCGGTTGAAGTCTCCGTTGCTGTACGCCGTCAGGGCTTGCAAGATGCGCTCGGCATCGGTGGGATCAATCTGTGTAGGTGACATCGTGGTCCCTCCTCGGAACTGTATACGTTGACTTTCCAGACGGAGCGCCCGAATCCCTATCCACTGAGTGGCTGAATGGCCGCACCGCCCTGTCGCTGGACCGAGGGCTACGCCGTGCGTTGGCCGGCGAGCGTTGCCACGGCCGCGCATAGGTTGGCGGTCTCGCCGCGCGCCTCCGCCAGAGGCGGCTTGACCTCTCCTTCGGCCGCGGCCACCGCGAAATGAGACAGGGAGCGCAGTTGGCCGGTGAGGTTGGCAGACATGGTATTGACGTTGCGGATAAGGTCTGCCCACGTGCCGGAGACACCCTTCACCTCCGCCTGTCCGCCGAGGATTCCCTCCGTCCCCACCTCCCGTGTAACGCGCGTCACCTCACTGGCGAGGGAGTTGAGCTGATCTACCATGATATTGATGGTGTTCTTCAGCTCTAGAAGCTCTCCGAGCACGTCCACCGTGACCTTCTTGGTCAGGTCTCCGTTTGCCACGGTCGTGGTGATTTCGGCGATGTTCCGGATCTGCCCGGTTAGGTTTCCGGACATGGCATTGACATTGGCGATAAGGTCTTCCCAGGTGCCTGAGGCGCCCGGCACCTCCATCTGTCCGCCGAATCTTCCCTCCGTCCCCACGTCGCGAACTACCTGCGTGAGCTCAGCCGCGAACTGGTTCATCTGGTGGACATGCGCGTTGTAGACACGCGCAATCTCTCCCATAGTTCCCTGCCAGTCCTCCGGCAGCTTCTTCGATAGCCGTCCCTCTTTCAGTGCGGTCAGCGCATCCAGAAGCTCCCGGAGGTCGGCAGCGTCATTCTGGCTCGTGGACATCGTGGTTCCTCCTCGAAAGTCTATACGTTGGCTTTCCAGAATGAGCGCCGGAATCCCTTGCGGAGGCGCCGGGACGGTCCGCCATCACTACTTGCCGTGCGCCACACGGGACGCGAAGACGTCTAGCGCCGCCGGGAGCGCGTTGAGAAGCGCCTCGGCGGAGACGGGCTTGGAGATGTAACCCGCCACACCCACATCGGCGGCTCTCCGCAGCATCTCCTCCTCCGTCCGCGCCGTGACCATCACCACGCAGGTCTGGACCTGGTCCAGGATCTGCCGTACTGCGTCCACGCCGTCCATCCCGCCCGGCATGGTCACGTCCATCAGCACGAGGTCCGGGCGCTCGCGTAACACCACTTCCACGGCCTGGCGGGCGTCTCGGGCCGTGCCGACCACCAGCAATCCTGCACGCTTCAGCGCGCGCTCAAGCTGCATCACGGTCAGCGCCTCGTCCTCGCAGATGACCACTCTTATTCCGTTGAGTGCTTCTACTCCCACCGCCATTGCCCCCACGCAAAAACGGCCCGCGTTGTGTTCCATCTGTTACACAAAACGAGCCGCTTAATGTTCGCCTGTAAGACGTACGTGGAGGCTACAGTGTTCGCCCGCATCGGCAGGACTTTGTCGACTTCACCCTGCCTCCGGGCTACTGACTACTGGCCTACGCTCGGATCGTGGTTTCCCAGACGACCTCGCGGACCCCCGGCTTGGACCGTAGTACCGTGGAGATGACCTCCATCTCCTTCGCCAGGTCCAGATTGGCGTGCGTTCGCAGGGTCCTCAGAACTCCACGCAGGTACACGATCCCGTGGGATACGCGGATGTCCAGCAAGGAGGAGTCCACATACCGCTTGCCGATCTGGGACCGCACCATCTTCGTGGTTTCCGCATCGCTATGAGCCAATGTTCCCTCCTTGGGGATCCGCCCGCTCGGCGAGCGAGGCGCGAAAAGGCCCCCGCCAAAGCGCTTGCCGCGCTAGAGACAGGGGCCATCACCCATAGCGAGGAGAACGGTTCGGGAGGGGTAAGTCGGTTTGGGCTAGTATACCATGGGCGTCTCGGCCCTTCCTGCCGCCAGAGCAGGCCATAGCGTCTCGATACGGAAACCGGTGTAAGGTCATTTGGCGTATACTCTTCCCAGTTGACCGCCTGGGCGGCGCGCCGCCTCCCGGGTGAGAAGGGACGCGGCTTCGGATGAGCATGGAGCGGAGTGTTCGCTGGCTGGCCTGCCTCACTCTGGCATGGCTAGCCGGATGCGGGCAGAAGCAGGTAGGCACGGCTGCGGTGGCAGAGACCAGGCCGGCGACAGCGCCGGTTGTGGCGGAGAGCCGGCCACAACAGCCGGAGACGGTGGAAACAAGGGAGGAAGGCGGGACCAAATCCATGGCGGAGACACCACGCACTACACTCCACGTTCCGGAGGGCCGGCAGGTCGCCACCCTGGCCGGAGGCTGCTTCTGGTGCATGGAGGCGGTGTTCCAGGATCTGAAGGGCGTGGATTCCGTGCAGTCCGGCTACGCGGGAGGCCACGTGGCCAACCCCAGCTACAAGGAGGTCTGCAACGGCGACACCGGCCATGCGGAAGCGGTGCAGATCAGCTTCGATCCCAACGTGATCTCCTTCCACAACCTCCTAAAGGTGTTCTTCACGCTGCACGACCCCACCACGATGA
>CAYNFH010000212.1:0-10691 GCA_964396385.1 uncultured Chthonomonadaceae bacterium
GCGGGAGAGGTCTTCGTTCACCGGTCACCCCTTCGGTGGGGGTGTTCAGGTGTTCGGGTGTTCAGGTGTTCAGGAACCCGGTCCCGAACACCTGAACACCTACTCGACGGAAGGAGAGTACACGCGGTTTCGGAGCGTCAGGGAGCGGGAGATACCGGCACGCAGCGGAGGGACTCCTCCAGGATGTCCAGGCCCTTCTCCAGGGTGGGCTCCGGGATATTCAGCGGAGGGATCAGGCGGATAGTCGCGTTGTCCACTGCCGGGTCGCCTATCTTGGCGCCGCAGGTGAGGATCAGCAGCCCCTCCTCGCGGGCGCTGCGCTTGACCGCCTCGCAGCGGGCGTAGTCCGGCCGGCCGGCCGCATCGCGCAGCTCGATTCCTATCATCAGGCCGAGGCCGCGCACGTCCGACACGCCGAAGTGGCCAACGAGCGGGCTCAGGCGCGCCCGCACCTGCTCGCCCAGCTTCGCGGAGCGGTCCACCAGATGCTCTCGCTCCATCACCTGGAGCGCGGCGAGACCGGCGGCGCAGGCCAGGGGATTGCCGCCGAAGGTGGTGCCGTGCTCGCCGGGCTCCCAGCGCGCCATCAGGTCCTCCCGCACGGCCAGTCCCGCCAGGGGGAGACCTCCGCCCACGGCCTTGCCGAACACCACAATATCCGGCACAATCTCCAGATGCTGGAAGCCGAGCCAGCGGCCCGTGCGGCCCCAGCCGGTCTGGATCTCGTCGCAGACCAGCAGGATGCCGTACCGCTCCGTTAGCTCCCGGATTCGCCGGGCAGCCTCCGGAGTCACCGGATGGTAGCCGCCCTCGCCCTGCTGCGGCTCCAGGAAGAGCGCGGCCGTGCGGCTGCCGACTCGCTCCAACAGCTTCTCCAACTCAGGCAGGAACTCGGTCCCGCGCGGGGCCGGCGCGTGATGGATATGGGCGCGCATCGTCTGGAGGAACGGCTCGTACGCTTCCCAATGCACCCGCTTGGAGCGAGAGAGGGCCGTGGCCAGCATGGTACGGCCGTGGAAGGCGCCCTGGAAGGCAATGAAATCGGAGCGGCCCGTCGCCTTCACGGCCAGCTTGGCCGCCGCCTCAATGGATTCGCTGCCGCTGTTGAGGTAGAGGAAGGTCCACGGCGGTCCCGGGGCGACGCGTGCGAAGAGGCCGCGCATCCAGTGGCCCAGCGCAAGCTGTGGGGCATGCCGCATGGTGTCCGAAACGTGGACCACGCGTGCCGCCTGCTCCCGGATGGCCTCCACTACGTCCGGGTGGCTATGGCCGGCATTGTGGACGGCGATGCCGGCGGTGAAGTCTATAAACCGCTTGGCCCGATAGGTAACCACCTCCGCGCCGCGCGCCGAGCGGGCCACCTCATCCGTCTCAAACCCCACCACGTCGGCCAGCAGGCCTTCCGTGTTCCATTCCAGTATCTGTTCGTCTTTGTCCATACAGTTACAATCGGCAGAAATGGGTTGATGGTTGATGGTTGATGGACCGAAATCGCCGCGCCGGATCATCGCCGCGTCGCCGCGTCCGGATTCATCCTTCATCCTTCAGCCTTCATCCTTTGCCGTATCTATCTGCGCTCGGACCAGCTCGTCCGTTTCCGCGTAGTTCACGTAGATGCTCTTCCACTCCGTGCAGTAATCCATGGCGGTCCAGCCGGCCTCCCGGTGGCCGTTGCCGGTCTGCTTGACGCCGCCGAACGGAAGCTGGATCTCCGCGCCGCTGGTGGGCAGGTTAATGTAGACGATGCCGGCCTCCAGCTCCTGGATGGCGCGGAAGGCGCGGCTCACGTTCTGGGTATACAGGGAGAGCGAAAGGCCGTACTGCGTGCCGTTGGCGGCCGCGATGGCCTCCTCCAGGTTGCCCACTTCCACCAGCCCCGTTACGGGACCGAAGATCTCCTCCTGGGCTACGCGCATCTCCATGCGCACGTCGTCCAGCACGGTGGGCGCGTAGAAGCAGCCCTCCGCATACCCGCCCTCCTCCAGGACCCGGCCTCCGGTGAGCACCTTGGCGCCCTCGCCGCGGCCTATCTCCACATAGCCGTGGATGCGCTTGAGCTGGTCGCGGTTTACCACGGGGCCTATCTCTACCGCCGGGTCGGCGCCTGCCCCCATGTTGAGGGCTTTGGTCCGGTCCACCAGCTCGTCGCGGAACCGCTTCTTCACGCCGCGCTGGATAATCAGGCGGCTGGCGGCGGTGCAGCGCTGGCCGGCGGTGCCGAAGGCGCTCCAGAGCGCGCCCTTGAGCGCCAGCTCCAGGTTCGCGTCGTCCAGCACCACGATGGCGTTCTTGCCGCCCAGCTCGCAGCTCACCCGCTTCATGAGCTGCCCGCACCGGCCGGCGACCAGCCGGCCCGTCTCCGTGGAGCCGGTGAAGGAGATGGTGGACACGCCGGGCGACTCTACCAGTGCCGCGCCAGCCTCCTCGCCGTAGCCGGTGACCAGATTGAGCACGCCGGCCGGGAGCCCCGCCTCAATGAGGACCTCCACAAAGAGCTGGGCCATGCCGGGTGTGTCCTCCGCCGGCTTGAAGACGATGGTGTTGCCTGCCAGCAGGGCGGGGAAGATCTTCCAGCTCGGAATGGCGATGGGAAAGTTCCACGGCGAGATAACGCCGACCACGCCCACCGGGACGCGCTGCGCGCCGCAGAAGATGTCCGGCCGCTCCGAGGGGACGATCTGGCCGTTAGGCATACGGCCAAAGCCGGCCATGTAGTGGGCCATGTCGATGGCCTCCTGCACGTCGCCACGGGCCTCGACGAGCACCTTGCCCATCTCCTCCACCATGCGGCGGGCCAGCTCCTCTTTGCGCTGCTCCAGGATGCGGCCGGCGCGCTCGATGATGGCCGCGCGGGCGGGCATGGGCGTGCGGCGCCAGCTCGGGTAGGCGCGCGCGGCGGCGCTGACGGCGGCCTCCACGTCTTCACGGCGCGAGCGGGCGTACTGTCCCAGCACCTGGCTGGTCTTCGCCGGGTTGACGGAGTCGAACGTCTCGCCTGCCTCGGCAGAGCGCCACTCACCCGCTATATAGTTGGTCTGACCGTCTGCGTACATGAAAGTTCCTTACCGTCTTGCGTCCGTAGCGCGGATGATGGTGTTGATGCCCGTCTTGTTAAAGCCCTTGAAGCCCTCCCAGCGCTGGAGGATCTCCAGGTGGCTGCCGTTAGCGCCCTGAGCGGCGAAGCGGGCGGCCTGCTCTGGCGTGATCAGTCCCTGGGACCGGAGTGATTCCAGGCGCGCCGGGTCTACCGGCCAGACTTCCGCCAGGGTGAAGGCCTGCTTGAGCATGGGCAGGTCCGTGAACGGCGCCATCACGGCGAAGCCGGCGGCCTCCAGGTTGGCCTGGGCCTGCGCGAAGTCGAACTCGCACTCCAGGTGGTGCAGCCCGGCCTGGCCGATGCTGCTGGAGTGGAGGGCGCACCAGAGGCCGATAGTGCCGAGGGAATCGCGCGGCGGCAGCGCCTCCGCGGCAAAGTCGATGTTCAGCTCCTCCGGGGCCATGTCCACGTCGCAGAAGAGCACCACCCGGCTCACCGGGTGCTCCAGCACCTGTGCGCCCCAGCCGGCCTCCACGCCCGCGTAGAACCGCTCGCGCGAAGCGAACCCAGCGCTGTGCCACAGGTTGATGAGCGACCGGAATCCCGTCCGGGAGGAGCGGTAGGTGTGATGGTCGTGGTTGGCCCAGCCAAATCCCATCTCGCACTGGCGGGCGTACTGCCAGCGGGCGGCGGCGTTGCGGGTCAGGTAGTAGTCGCGCTCGGCGGAGAAGAGCTCGTCCACGGCGCGGTCCCGGCCGATCTCCCCGGCAATGCCGGCTATGAGCTGCGCTGCGCGCTCGGTGGCCCGCATCTCGTCGCCGGAGCGGTCCCGGCTGCCGAGGGCCTCGCGCGCCTTGGACAGGGCCGTTCGCTCCGCCGCACGGAGCGTTCCCGGCCGGTAGCCGGCATAGCCCCGGCGAGCCACCACCGCCAGCTCACCATACGGTAGGCGAACGCGCGCCTCCTCATAGCAAGAATCAGGCTCGCCGCGCCGATCCTTGGAGCGCAGCCCATTCGCCTCCAGGAATCGGTCCACATCCTCCGCCGCCAGCGCGAGCCGTGGATGCGAGCGCAATAGCCGCACTCTGGGCAGCCGCGCCTCCGGATGGACCCACACCCCGTCTCCATCCACCACAGTCTCCACGTAGCCCACGCGCGCCAGCTCCTCGCCCCGCGAGGAGGATTCGGTCATTACCCAGTGGTCCACCAGGCTGGCCAGGCGCACCCCGGCCGCGCAGCGGAACCGCTCCTCCATCTCCGCGAGCGGCGGATTCTCCTGGAGGAAGGTGTGAAGCCACTCCTCCATCAGCTGCGCGGCCCCCGGGCAGCGCGGCCACGATTCTATCGTTGGATTGTCCATAGAAGCCTCCCACCAAGACCACAAAGGCCCCGTCTGGTCCGGCGAACGGGGCCTGCACTAACTATTATGGCTTAAGGCGACGGAGGACGGAAGAGAGTGTAGGGGAGTATGGGGGTGTGGGCGTATGGGAGACCGGATTCCAGCCACTCCCACACTCCCATACTCCCATACTTCCACACACTCGTCATTGCGGAACGGGGCGGGACGGGCCGTGCGGGCCTCGGCCGGGCCAGGGGTGCATGGCGCGCATCCGCTCGCGAATCTCGTGGGTCATGGCGGTGAGCCGGTCGAACTGCTCACGGGAGAGGACGTGGCGCAGCTTTTCCTGGGTTCCGGCGTGGAGGGCCAGCCGCTGCTTATAGAGCTGGAATATCTGTCTGCGCAGGGCAGCCGCCTGCTTGCGGTCGAAGTCGAAGTTATCGTACAGGGCGGAGAGCTGCTGGTACAGGTTGTGCATCCGGGTGCGCAGCTCGCGCTCCTGCTGGAAGTCGTTCTTATAGATGGCCTCGATCTGCTGCTGCTGCTCCACGCTGATGCCGATGCGGGCGCGTATCTGGGCTTTCTCCTCCTCCGTAGGCGGGTGGAAGCCGGGCCCCGGCGGGCGCTGCGCCAGCGCGCCGGCCAGCAGCAGGCCGAGGGGCAGGATGATGAGTATGATCGAGCGGAGTTTCATGGAAGATTTTCAATTTTCCATTTTCAATTTTCGATTTCCAATTTGACTGAGCGATATTGAGAATTGAAAACTGAAAATTGAAAATAGAAAACCGGTCCTATTTGGCTTCGCCGATAAACAGGGCGCGGCGGTCCATGGTGGGCACCCCGCTATCCGGGTCCGGAAGTTGCCGCATCTGCGATACGAGCGAGATGACCTCGGCCACTCCCGCCGGGTCCGCCTTCCTGACTGTGTGGCTTGGGGCGCCGGCAAAAGGCTTCGCGGTCGATGTAGCGCTCGGCATGTGCGTGAAGAGCAGGGCGCAGAGCGCGCCGGCGGCGAGCGCGCCAGCGATGGCCCACGGGGGCCGGAAGAGGGACCAGCGGGGCGCCGGGGCGGGCTGCTCAAGGCGGGCGGCCACCTGCGGCCACAGCTCCGGCGCGGAGCGCGGCTCCGGCAGCGCGGACCAGGCAGCGACCAGCGTCCGCTCCACCGCTTCGGCGCGGGCGCAGGACGCGCAGGCGTCCCGGTGCGCCGCCATTCGGGCCGCCAGGTCCTGCGGCGCCCGGCCGCGGACCCAGTCCGCCAGCTCTCTTTCAAAGATCTTGCAGTTCATTGCTAAACCTCGCCTTGACCGGATTCCATCCAGTTCCGCAGGCGTCTCCGGGCCCGCGCCAGCCGCGTCTTCAACACGGTATAGGAAAGACCGGTGATCTCCTGTATCTCCTCGTACTCCCGGTCCTCCAGATAGTACAGCACAAGAATCAATCGGTCGTCCGGGCTCAACTTCTCCAGCGCCTGCCGCAGGGATGCGGACTGCTCCTGCCGCTGCACGCGCCGCAGGGCGTCCTCTTCCGCGCTGCCCACGGAGAGGTGCTGGAGCTCATTCGATTCTATCCAGACCTCTTTGGGCCGGGCCTGCTTACGGCTGTGCGCGTCGCGGGCGATGTTCACCGCGATGCGGTAGAGCCAGGTAGCCACTTTGGCGCGGTACTGGAACCGCGGGGCGTTGCGCCATGCCCGTACAAATACTTCCAGCGCCGCCTCTTCGGCGTCTTCCTCCGACCCCATGAGCCGCGCCAGAAACCGGTACAGCGGCCCCTGATATCTACGCGTTAATTCGCGCAGCGCGGCCGACTCTCCCTCCGCACACAGCCGGAGGAGGTCTTCATCGCTCAGACTCTGCTCGGAACCCGGCGAGTAGCCCCTGGCCATGCGGGTACTCACCGCGCTTCCCATTCGCGCCAGTACGCCTGCCTGCATCTTATTGCTCTGGTCCGTCCTCTGGGCGCGGGGCAGCCGCTTTGCGGGCGGCCGTCCTCTCTCTGTATCCACCTCTTTAGACGGAGGGCGGCAACGATGGCAACAGGCGCGACAGGAATCATTGGTCCGGGGGCACTTCCGTACGTGCGGACCGCAAAACCGGCAAAGTGGCTTGAAGGGCGGAGTCACGGTCCAGGGAAAAAGCCGTTTAGAGAGTGTACACCAAGGATGAAGTTAGAAGGACGAAGGGCCGGAATCCGGTTTCATCCCTCATCCCTCATCCTTCCGATGCGGGTGTCCGGGCACGAGGCGGAAGGTCCGGATGTCCGTCTGCACACAGGGGGCGTGACGAACCTGGCCACGCCGTTACAAGATGCGTAACAGCCGTGGCTACGCGTTCCCTGTGTGCACTTAACGTAACTCCAGCAAGCTCAGCCGGGTTCCGTGTTCGCCTGGCTGCTCACACCAAGGGCCGGGCCGCCCAATCGCGACCCGGCCCTTCTCCGTGTGTTGTACCCCCGCTAGAGCTTATCGTTTCTTGGCGTACTCCATGTTGTTGGCGGTACTGGGGAACCAGTAGGTAACCTCCGGGACGCCCAGCGCCAGCTTGTCCACCAGCTCCACTCCCTGTATGAGCGAGTGGTCCTGGTTGGAAACCTCATATTTCCAGCCGCCGAACCGGCCGCGGGAGTAGATGTCCAGCTTCTCCAGCTCCGGATGGATGGCGTTGAGACAGCGGTCCCGGTTGAGCGCGGGGGTGGGATAGCCGTAGTGCGCCCGGTAGTGCCAGGTGGAGAGGATCTCGTGGCTCTTGTTGATGAGCTTGGTGGCGAACATCCCCTCGATGGTCTCCTCCACCACACGCTCCACGTCCACCGGCTTGTGGGGTGATTCCGAGACCTCCGCCATGAGCGACCACTGCGTGTCGATGTCCGGCACGTTGTTGGGCGAGTAGAGGGAGAAGACGGTGACCCGGTAGAAGGGACAGTTGCCCTCCGGGAAGTACATCCAGCACTTCTTGGCCAGGGACGACGGCGGCTTGCCCGAGAGCCCGATGCCGATGATGTTGGAGCTGGAGTAACGCAGCCCGGAAGCGGGCTCCTCCAGATGCTTGAGCTCCGCCAGGCCCACCAGGCGGTCGATGGGGAGGGTGGAGATGAGCAGATCGTACTCGGCCTGCGCGCCGTTGGAGAAGTAGACCCTCTTCGCGGAGGGATCGATGCCCCTTACCTCCGCCTCCAGCGTGATATTCTCACGGCCCAGCAGGTCCGCCACGCTTTCCCACACCGCGCCGGTTCCGCCGCGGAGCGGGAACATAAAGGTGTTGTTGGGTCCCCAGGAGAGGTCGTCCTTCTCATGGAGCACGTTGTAGAGGACCTTCTCCAGATCGGTCACCGCCACGCGCTCGCCAATCCAGTTATAGTCCATCATCTCCGGCGGGTAGGCCCACACTTTGAAGTTGTAGGGGACCATGAAGACTTCGGCCAGCCCCTCGCCGAAGGTAGCCTGGATCCACTCGCCGAAGTGCTTGGGCTTGCCGCAGAAGGGCTCCTTGTAGAGTCGCACCAGCCCCTGGATGCACCTCCAGCGGGTCTCCGGCTCCAGGTAGCGGATGTTGTTCTGGAAGGGGTAGGGGACAAAGCGGTTCTCTATCCAGACCCAGGACTCCCGTTCGTGGTGCAGCCACCTGTCGCCCAGCGCGGCGACCATGAGCGCGTCGAAGTAGCGGTAGTGGGAGAACTGGACGTGACCGCCGATATCCCAGGTGAAGCCGTTGGGGTCTCTGTGGGAAGTGGCGAGCCCGCCAACCTGCGATGCGCGGTCGTAAACGTGGAAGTTCTGGAGCCCTAACTCTTTGAGCCGATATGCGGCGCCGAGACCGGTTGGGCCCGCGCCGAGAACCACAACGCGATCATCGCCGGTCAGCTTACGCAGCATGGCGGAATCTGTTCTCCTCTCGGGGATTTTGCTGGCGAGCAGCCTGTGAAGAGACGGCTTTCGGTCGTATTTTGTTCCTTTAAGTGAGCACCGGGCGGACGAACAACCCGGCAGTTCTGCCGGCAGAGGACTTGCTCTTCTGCGGGAACCGGCAGGCCTCCTGCAGGCGTCCTAAACCCGATTCTGAAAGGAGCGCGGAGCATGGAGACAGGCACCGAGGATAGGGGACCCGGGAACCCGGCCGGAGAGCAGGAGAGCAGAATGTCCGAGGACGGGCGCGGTGGCGCAAGCGGGATCAGCCGTACGCCGCACCAGGAGGACCGGCAGGCCGTCCACATGAGCCCGGACCCGAACTTCGAGGGTATTCCTCAGAACACCGATCCCGGAATAGCGGCGGCGGATCCTACCGGCGCGGCGGACACGCCGGGCAGCAGCGCGGACGCGGGCCACTCCGGCGGCGTGGCGGAGACGGGGCAGACCCGAAGCAGACCTCCGGTTTAGGCCTTCAGGTGTTCAGGTACTTCGGATTCCGGACCTGAACACCTGAACACCTACTCTAACTGAAAGAAGTACAGCGTATGCCCCTTGCCGTCTTCGCTGCCGCCGGTGAGGACGGTCAGGCCGCGGGCGCCAGAGCGCGGATCGCCTAGCGCTACGTCCAGCACAGGACCCTCCAGCTTCTGACTGAGCCACAGCGTCTTGTAGAGCGTGAGGCGCGGATCCGCCACCACCAGGTGGTCCTCCTGACCTTTGGCTATCAGCTCCTGCGCGTTCTGCTTCGCCACATCGACCAGCGGGACGATCTGGACTGTGTACAGATACATGGCCTGGGGCTTTGGCGCGTTCCACAATCCCACTATGCCTCCTCCCGCCAACTGGTCCGGCAGGCCGATGGCCATTAGCTCCGCGGTCGGCGCCTTCATGTCTGAGAAGGAGAGCTGGGAAGAAGCCGGCATGCCTGAAGGGCCCGTCAGCCAGTCTGAGCCTGACGCGGTGGTATCTACCCGGTAGAGCCTGAGAGCGTCCCCTTCCTTCAGCATGAGGCGCTGAGAACCGTCCTGAAGGAGGGCTGTCCCGATGATGTCCAGCGGCCTGGGGGCGGGTCGCTTCTCGTACGTCTTGCCGTTCCAGAACCAGAGCGCCCCCGCGGTCACGATGTCGGCCGGGCCGGTTGCAGAGTACTTGCCGACGGCCAGGCGGTCCTGGCCGTCCGCCGCGTCCGTTGTAAACTCGGTGTTCCAGGCTTTGCCGTCCCACTTGCGCACGCTAACGGTGCGGCTCTCCTTGGTGGGACCCTCGCTCAGGAGCACCAGGCGACTCGTCCCATCGCCCACGGTGTCTCCCACGGCGATGCGGTGGACGGAGGCGGGCACGGTCTCCTGCCATGCTACTTTGAAGAGGTCCTGGGCGTACTGGCCCATCACCTTCGCCTCGTCGTAGCCCTGGAACGTGTGGTGGTGAGCGGCGTAGTACTCGCCGCGCGGATTGCGCGCGCCGCCGCCCTTCGGGTTCACGTGGCAGTAGCCGCACTGTTTGCCTTCCTGGATGGCGTACACAGGCCGCGCGAATGCTTCGGGGGCGATGAAGAGGGCGGGTACGGTGAGCAATAAGGGTAATAGCTTCATAGCATGTCCTCTGGCGTTCAGTGGTTCAGGAAGGATCTGGGTTCATGACCAGCACTGGGCGCGTCTTGGCAATCTCGGCGCCTCGGGTCGGTTCCAGATCGGCCAGCCAGATTTCGCCTCGCCTTGGGCCCTCCGTTCTCTGCGGAGGCGCCTCCTTCCCCTCCGCCCTCTCCTGGCCAGTCTCATCACTCAAGCTCAAGGAACGGTTCTCCGTCAAGCGCGGTGAGGGCTGTCAGCTCCCGCTCGGCGTAAGGCAGCGCGAGATCCGCCTCGTAAATCGGCGCGGCGGCGTCGGCAGCGGCTCGAAGGTAAGTCCCTCGCTCCTCTGGTGACATCGCCAGGAGCTCTCGAGCCGACAGATGCCGTTGTCCGCTGCTGGCCGTTGGCCTCTCCGAATGGCCGAATAGGCGACGGAGCGCATACTCCGACATCGGAAGACCGGACTCTTGTGCCTCGGCCTTGAGACGAGCTTCCTGTTCAGCAGTGAGGGTCAGGGTCAGGGTCATCGGGTCACCTCTTGCGTCACGATATGCTCGTAGTATACGACACCGGTCTTGAGCGCCCGAGATCGAGCCCAGCTAAGGTCCGTGTGAGTAATGAATCGTGGCAGTGATCTGGCCAGCGCAGAAGACGTAGGGGCGGCCCTGTGTGGCCGCCCGCAAGGTCCCGGACGGGCGGCCACACAGGGCCGCCCCTACATCTGTTCTCCGAGCTTGCCACGAATTGCGACACACACCCGCTAAGGTCCAGCGGATCTGGAAGAATTCCAGCAAAAGTACGAGAAGGATTTCTGCAACTTTTTGTCGATGTGAGCAG
>CAYNFH010000213.1:0-10686 GCA_964396385.1 uncultured Chthonomonadaceae bacterium
AGACGGTGACGGTCCCCTGCACCGCCTGATCCAGCGTGTAGTTCACTCCCGCGGACTTGAACAGGAGCTGGAGCGCGTACCGCAGGTCCGCGTTCTCCAGGTTGAGTGTTACTCGCTTGTTGTTGATGTCCGGTGCAGGCTGTGTCTGCGCCAGGACCGTCCGACCCGGTAGGGCCAGGCCGGCGAACAGCACTGCAGCCATCCAGAGTGCGGACATCAGCCCGCGTGCATTTCGTTCCATCTGCATCCTCCATGTGCGACCAACGAACAGTGACCAGTCAATGCCGCGCCCGCTGGGGTGGGCAGCAGGCGCGGCTCTTGCCCAATAGAGCCGGTGCGGGCTCAGTTGAGCACCGGGGATCCCGATACGACTCCAGCTCCCGCTTTCTTTAGCGGTTGCGGTGGAGTCTTCGGGAGAAGCTTCACCAGACGGACGATCTCCTTCTGGGTAAAGATAAGCTCCCGCGCCAGGGCGGAGCGCCGGTGGTACTGGTGGCCGACGATGCCGGCCGAGACGAGCACGCTGGTCATGGGCAGGATCAGGGCGAAGCGCTCCAGCGTGCGGGTGCTGAACGACTCTACTCCGTACTTGAGACTCATGGCTTTACTCCCGCCTGGCGAAGGAAGTGCTTCAGGTCCTCCAGGCCCATCTGCGTATGCCACAGCTTGTGGTAGATCTGGTTGGACTCCAGCCCGATGCGCCAGGTATAGACGAGCGACCCGGTGAGCAGCAGGAACGAGAGTATCACCGAGGGGATCAGCCGCTCCTCCACGGCGAGCCTGCGCGTCTGCGCGGGGGTCAGCGGCTGCGCGCTCATATCGGCACCCCCATGACACGGGCCACCAGCCAGTACGCGCCTATCGCGGCGGTGCAGGCGGGGCCCCAGTTGAGCAGCCGGCCGAACTCCCTCCGGCCGTAGTCTCCCCGCAGCGTCTCCTTGACCCACTGCATCCGCAGCAGCACCGGCATGATGAGGCAGACGATGATCACCTGCGCTAGCTCGATCCCGAGGTTGAACGACAGCAGGCAGAGCACCAGCCCGTGCTGCGGGAGGCCCATCTCCCTCAGGGCCGCCGAGAAGCCCATGCCGTGGATGAGGCCGAACGCGAATACGATGAGCCAGCGCTGCTTCTGAGGCGTTTCGCGCCGGATGATGTTCTCCAGCGCGACAAACACGATGGTGCCCGCGATCCCGATGTCCACCAGCCGCGGGTTCACGCGGAACACGTCGAAGGTGGTGAGGACCAGCGTGATCGCGTGACCAATGGTGAAGGCGGTCAGCAGCTTGATCACGCTCTTCACGTTCATGGCGGCGAAGATGAGGGTGCAGATGAAGAGGATGTGGTCGAACCCGGTGAACAGGTGCATCATCCCCATCCACATGAAGTCCTGGAGATTGCGGAAGAGGTTGTCCAGGTTCGCGTTGGTGTCAAACGTCCTTGACGGTGACTCCGCGGAGAGGGTGAACTGGCTGCCGCCGACCGAGATGACGGTCTGCGGGCTGAACTTCGCCGTGATAGTGAGCTTCTTCGCAGGCGCGGGCGTCGCGTAGTTGATGTCCAGCTCGTAGTCGTCGTTGTTCTGGTACGCGCTGGAGTAGTAGCTGGCGGACGCGATCTCCACCGGCACGGTCTTACCATCCGGCTGCACCACGAAGGTGGTCTTCAGCCACTCCTCGATCTTCTTCTTGTCGGCGTCGGAGGTCGCCTCGCCCTTGAGGCTGGCGCTGGGAACGCCCACTCCAAAGTCCGCCCAGGGGCCCTTGAGCGTGCACTGCACCATCTTGTGGTAGATGCGGAAAGCCGCCGTGTCCAGCCCTTTGAGCGGGTGGGCGGACGCGGGGCACGCGGCAGCCAGGAGCAGAAGCCCCGGCAGCGCCGCGCGTCTTATGCGTAAAGCGATCATCTCGCGGTTCCTTTCTGTGTTGTCTCGGGTTGCTGGTTGGGAATACGACTGCCGCTCCGCGCGGGGCGGGGCGTGGCGCGCCGGTCGCAAGCGCGCCGGACCTGTCGTGACGCGCCAGGGGCCGGCTTAACCGGCCTGGGCCGCCGTCTTGGGAGCGGCACCCTCTCAAGGAGGGTGATCCACCGGGGCAAGAGGCTCCCGCCTGTCTCGCGCCGCCGGCCGGCCGATCTCGCCGCGCGGCGGATCAGGAATGCCAGCCAGGCGCAGGTAGCCAGGAAGGCCAGGATGCCTACTGGCCCCAGGCGCTCGTCATCGTCGAGCCCGTGCGCGTGGGCGGGCGGAGCGGCCGTGGCGAGGCAGATCAGCGCGGCTCCGGCGGCGCGCCCGGCCCGTGAAACGGCCGGCTGTACCGTCTGCGGAATGGTCATGGACTATCTCCCGGTTATCGGGAGGGCAGGGTAGGAGATGCGCGAGAGGATCGGGTCCCTTCGACCCGGAAGGCGAAGTGTGCTACAATCCGTTTGGCTCCGGTTGTGGCGTTGTCACAATCGCCCGGTGGGCGGCTGTTCTCAGCAGCCGCTCACCCCCTCACTGCGTTCCTCTTTCCGTTCCTCCGTGTCTACGCCATGTCTTCTCAGTTACAGGCCAGGCGACTTTCGGTCCGCCGGCCTCGGTCTTCCGTCTCTTTGATCACTGCACCTCGAACTCGAACTTGAATAGCTGCGTGCTGCGGACGGGTTCGCCGTTCCTCAGCGCCGGCTTCCACTTCCAGCGCTTGAGCGCCTCCAGGCAGCGCCGGTCGATCTCGTCGTTGCCGGAGGAGGTCCGCAGGATCGGCTCGAAGCTTCCGTCCGCCTCAATGACTACTTTCACGCGGACGAACGTTTTGAACTCGCCCTTCTTCAGCTCGTCCGGTATCTCGGGCTTCACCGTGTCCGCCGGCTCCGCGTCCCTGGTGGGCCCCCTGGGCTTCGGCGCCGGCTTGGGCTCGGGCGCGGGCTCCGGGGCCGGCTCCGGGGCCGGCTTGGCGGCCACCTTCACCGGCTCCGGCTTTGGCGCGGGGGGCTCCCGCTTGGGAGGCGGCGGTGGCGGCGGGGCGGGTTTCACTTCGGGCTGCGGAGGGGGTGGCGTGGGAGGGTTGACCACCGCGTTGCCCTGCGCCTGGTGCTCCGTGGCTACTCCCACCTGCGCGTTGCCGCCCTCCAGGGCGGTATGGTCCTCCGGCTTCGGCGGCCCGGGAGTGTTCTTGGCCAGCAGGACTCTGTTGTGGGCGCCCTGGGGCGGCGGCGCTTTCGCCGGCCTCGGCCGGGGCGCAGGTCTGGGCTGGGGCCTCGGCTCCGGACGGCGGACGATCTGCCGCGGCCGGCGCTGCTCGATCCGCTTACGGACCTGGACCACCTTCTTCTCGATCTGCTTCTTGGTGACCACCTTCACGACTTTGTGGCCCTTGTTGTCGATGATGACCCGCGTGATCTCCACCGGCCTCGGCGCCAAAAAGACGTGCCGCTTGGCAATCGCGGAGGCCGCGCGCCAGAGAAACACGTTGATGATCAGGGACGCGATTACGGCCCAGCGGAGGCGCGCCCCCAGGGCGTCCCGAATGACCGTCCCTCCCGTATTCCCCTGGATTGGGTATGTTGCGCTCATAGTTGATTCGCTTTCGCCGGACTACGGCTTGCTGTTCTCCGGCGCGGTGGCGATGGCGAATCTCGTGATCCCCACCGAGCGGGCCTCGTCGATGCAATGGACGACCAGGCCGTGCGGGACGCTCAGGTCCGCGTTGATAATCACAGAGGCCGTCGAGAGGTCCACCCTGGGGCCACCCGCCTTCTCCACCAGCTTCTCCGGTAGCTGGTCTGCCGTGACCGGCTCCTTGTTGACGTAGACCCGCTGGTTCTTGTCCACCGTGATGGTCAGGTCCTGGGCCGCCTGCTTGGGCGCCGTGCTGGCCCGGGGCAGGTTAACGGGCAGGCCGTTCAGCCGCGTGAGCGCCAGCGACGAAAGCATGAAGAACACCAGCAGGAAGAAGATGGTGTCGATCATGGGGATGATCTCGATCTTGGTGCGCTTAAGCTCGCGCCTTCGCCGGAACTCCATGTCGTACTTCCTCCTCCCTTACCAGCCCTCCGGTCGCCTCTACCGCCATCGGTCTGCCGTGCTCCTCATGCCGGCGCTCCGTCAGGGCGTTGATCAGCTTCGTAGCCGCCTGCTCCGTCTCGGCGGTGATGGTGCGCAGCCGCGCGGAGAAGTAGTTGTAGGCCATGAAGCAGATCACGGCGATGAGGATACCGCTGGCGGTGGCGTAGAGCGCCTCGCCCACGCCGGCCAGCACCGTGTCGCTGTTGCCGCGGTTCTGCTGCATGGCGATGGCGTTGAAGGCGCCGATCATCCCAACGATGGTGCCGAGGAGGCCCAGCAGCGGAGAGATGGTGGTGGTGGTGTCCAGGACCGGCAGCAGCCGCTCCAGCCGGATAAAGTAGTCCTGCCCGGTCTCTTCCACCAGCCGCTCCACCTCGCGGGTGGGTTGGGCGCGGTGGCGCAGGATCACCGCCAGACACGCGGCAACTGGTCCCCGCCGCGCCTCACATGCCTTGAGTGACTCTTCGTACCGGCCCTGACGGCAGAGCTTATCGACTTCGGCCGGCAGGCCCGGGGCCAGGTGGCCGAGCTGGTTGAACGCGATGAGCCGCTCCACGATCACGGCGATGGCCGTCAGGGAGAGCAGCAGCAGGGGGTACATGACAAACCCGCCCGCCTGAAAGAAGTGAACGATACTTGACATCTTGCTCCTCTAAAACCTTCCATTCGCGCCGATAAGGATGCGGCGGCCCTGGGTGAACCGGGTGCCGGCGAACGCCGACGCGAAGTTGATCACAGTCCTGTCGTCAAACAGGTTCTCAACGTCCAGCTCCAGCCCGCCGTGCCCGTTCTGCAGTGTTCCGCCGAAGAGGTTGGGCGCGGAGGCCAGCCGGAGGTTGAAGATGGTCCGCGGATTCCGGGTGGAGTTAGGGCTCAATGGGACGATGCTGGAGTTCACGCCGCTCCCGTGGTAGACGCTGAAGCCGGCGCTCGCCTGGTTCTTGAACGTGTAGTCCAAACCGAAGTTGATTGTATTGAGCTGGTCGTGGTCTGTGTAGCCACTCTCCGGCGCTAGCAGACGGTTGACGGCGTTGGCCCAATTGAAGTAGCCGCCGAGACCGACGCCGCCGCGCGGCGCCAGGTTGTAGCTGAACTCCGTGCCCAGAACGTTGACGTGCGGATGGCTGAAAGTGGTGTAGACGCCCATCTGGGTGCCGACGATGAGCAGGCCCGTGTCCAGGAAGTTGCGCCAGTCCTTGTAGTACTCGGCGATCTTGATGGACTGGCCGGGACCGATCTGCCGCTCGATGCTGCCCTCGTAATGGTCGCCGGTCTGCGGTGGGATAGCCAGGCCGATCTGGGCGGCCTGGGAGAGCGGCGGCTGGGTGAAGACCCGGTTATAGGAGACGCGGCCGACCGTGCCGCGCGAAAGCAGGTAGGCCAGGTTGACACGGGGCGAACCGTGGATGGTGTCGAGGGATCCCGTGGGGCCGCCGTTGACCGAGATGTCTGCGTGGTACCAGTCCACCCGGATGCCGTAGTTGGCGGTGAAGTGGCTGGTGGCGTTCCAGGTGTCCTGGAGGTAGCCGGCCCGGTAGAAGCCGGTGTGGTGGACATGGACGATGGGCGCCATGGCGTTCGCCGGGAGCGTTACCATCTGATTGCCCAGCTCATCATTCACCGGAGAGCCGTCCGCGTTGGTCTGCGGCATGGCGTTCGGATCCACGAAGCGCGGATCCGCGGCAAAGAGGGCGTCTACGGCGAGCTGGCTGGCAGGGATGAACTGGTACGTCTCATCGCCCAACTGGTCCTGGTGCTCGAATCCGCCCTTAAACGTGTGGCGGCCGGCGGTGTGCGTGAGGCTGCCCTGTACCTGCCACTCGTGCGCGTTGCGGATGACGGTGGGATTGAACTCGATGGAGTTGTCGTGCGGCAGGTTGTTGATGTCTATCGCCGGACTGTGGTTCAGGATGTCCAGCCCGGAGTGTGAGATGCCGAAGGAGACCAGGCTGCTCGTCGTGTCGTTGAACGTGTGACGCCAGTTGAGCGCGCCGAACTCGTTCTGGTCCCGCTGATAGATGTCCTGGCCGGCCTGCTCCTGGGAAACGATACCCATTGTCGCCGCATCCGCTGCAGAGAGGTGGCCGGCGTAGCCGAAGCCCTGTCCCACGGGCGCAAACTCGGCGGGGAGGCCCGTGCGGTTGGCGACCTGGGTATACGCGGGAGCGGCATTCAGAGCAAGCGACAGATAGTCGCGGGAGCCGGCGTTATAGTTGAAGTTGCCGAAGTAGGTCTGCGCCTCTCCGTGGTTATGCGCCGTCTGGTTGTCCGGCTGCGGCGGCTCCAGCGCGTTGTCCGTGGTGCGGGCGGTAAAGTCCAGGAAGTAGCCGAAGCGCTTTGCCCGGTTGCCGTTGGCGTCCGGCGCTCCGAAGGGCGAGCCGGCCTGACCGCCGAAGGAGAGGTCCCCGAAGAACGTGCCGTACTCTCCGCCCTGAAGGAACAGGCTCTGATACGGGTGGATGGTTCCGGCGCGGAGGGTCACGTCCAGGATGGCCGCCATCTCGCCGCCGTACTCCGGAGCATAACCGCCCGTCTTAATGTCAAGGTCCTGGATGACTCCGGAGCTTATCACCGGACCGGCGCGCCCCTGCATGACTCCGGGGAGGGCGAACGCGTCTACGTTCAACTGAGTGGATGAGTGCTCGCCGCGCGGGTGCGCCTGATTGTTGGAGTCGAGGGCGAAGCCGGGCACGGTCTCTGTTACTACTCTCTGAAGGCTTTGCGGATTAGCGGCATTCGCGCCGGTTTTCTGGACGGTGCTCATGCTCCGCTGGGTGTCATCCGAAGTATTGCTCTTTTGCACCACCTGCCGTTGGGCCGTCACTTTGATCACCTTCTCTGGGCCCACCGGCTCGAGCAGCACCTCCACGTCCGTGGTGGTGGACGCCACCACAGTGACCGTGCGGGTGTCATCCTGGAAGTTCTCGGCGGAGGTCGTGATCTGCCACGGGCGAATCTGCAGGTCGGGGCTGGTTGCCGCGCCGTTGCCGTCCGTGGTGAGCGTGATTGGCGGTCGGACGCCGGCCGTATCTCTGAGCGTGATCTTGGCGCCGGTGATGGGCTTCTCGTCGGCGGCGTTCTTGACGCTGAACTGCAGCCGCCCGACGACCTGCGCGTGCGCAGGCACTGGGGTCATTGCCAGGGCCGCCAGCGCGACAGCGGCCCACAGGTGGATCGGTCTTAACCGATCTCGCATGGTGATCTATCCTCCTCGGTCATGTTGTGGGACCTTCCCCCCGCGGCAGTGTGCGGCGAGGCGGAGGGACACGCTCCCTGGTGCGATGTCGGGATAGACGGAGGGCGGGGGAAGTGATAGAATCACCGTTGGCAACGGGTGTGATTCATCACGCCTGCCCGGACGCGGGGGTGTTCCTAGGCACCCCTGCGTCTTTTTGTCTGCCCGGTATGTCCGGTATGTCTTACAGGTTCACGATTCCCAACTCTCCCTATGGGTGAGCCGGAGCGTCAGAGCTCCTGTACGGACGAATGCCGCGCCCGGCAGTTCCGGGTCGGGACATTTAAGTTATCTAAAGTTGTTACGTAGCTGAAAACTGAGAGTGAATCGACGAAACGGCTAGCGGTGCGACTCAGGCGGCGGGCGGGGCGCGGGGAGAGGTGATGCGGGAAATGACGGCCACGTAGCGTTGTACGGGTACCGTCGTCCGGTCAACCGTGTCCGGTGTTGGTGGTAACGCGAACGCCGGTAGTGCGGCGGAGACGCTGTTGGCCTGCCACTCGCACGCCAGACAGGGGCCCTGGTGGTGCGCCGGGGGCGCGGCGTGGGAAAGCGCCACACGGTGGCCGGTGGTGGCGGGCAGGTCCAGGCCCAGACAGTCCGTATGGGCCAGCGCGCCGAAGGCGCTGAGCCAGAAGCAGGCGAGAGCCGTCAGCAGCGCGAGCGCACGCCGGGTCCTTACTGGCAGGAACCTTACGGCCAACAGCCTCCCTCCTTCCACGGTTGATCAGCGGTCGGCGAGATTATATCACACCGCCCATACCAGCGCAAGCGATTGCCGCGCCGTTTGCCATTATCGGCGCGGTGAAGGATCAAGGTTAGAGTAGCCCCCCGCGCGGAGGCCGGGGGCTACTCGGGTCTTCAGAAATTGCCGAAGACGGAGAAGAGGATGCGGCGGCCCTGCATGAAGCGGGTGCCGCTAAAGCCGGACTGGAAGTTGATGACGCTTCGCTCGTCGAACAGGTTGTCTACGTCCAGGCCGATACCCCCGTGCCGCCCAAAGATCCGCGGGCCGCTGGAAAGCCGCAGGTCCACCTCCGTGCGGGGCGTGCGTGGACCGTTTGGCGTCACGATGCTGCTGGCGAGCCCGCTCCCGTAGTTCACCTGCATCGCCGCCGAAGCCCCGCCCTTGAACAGGTAGGCCAGTCCCACCCCCACCGAGTTTCGCTGGTCGTGGTCATTGAAGTCCGGCGCCGGGGCGCCCGTGTTGTCCTTGCCGTTCGGCTTGGCGGTCGACCAGGTGTAGTTCACATAGCTATCCCACCCGATGCCGTGGTTCGGGTAGATGTCGTAACCCACCTCGATGCCGTGCACCGCGCCGAACTGGAAGTTCACGGAGGAGAACAGACCTATCTCGCTGCCGGGAACGAGCAGGCCCGTGTCCACCTGCTCCTTGATCTGCTTGTAGTAGTAGGCGAGGCTGAGGATCTGGTTGCGCGCCATCTGCCGCTGGAGGTCCACCTCGTACTGGTTGATCAGCTCCGGCTGGATAGTCTCTCCGACGATGGCGCCTTGCGCCAAGGGCGGCGTGTCCAGGATGCGGTCGTAGGACCACTTGAGCACCGTGAGCCGGTCAATACCGTACGAGAAGTTGAGGCGCGGTGTTACGTGGATGGTGTCCACCGGAGGCTGGCCCAGGTTCAGCGCCTGCCGGTACCAGTCTGCACGCACTCCGTAGTTGAACGTGAAGTGGTGACTTGGCTGCCAGGTGTCCTGCGCATAGGCCGCCCGGTACCAGCCGGACCGGTGGACCCGGACCACCGGCGAGATGCCGGACGTCGGCACGTAGACCGGGTTGCCGTCCACGTCGACCACCGGGTTGCCGTTCGCGCCGGTTTGGGTGGCGCCCGCCGGAGCCAGGTTGGGGGAGAGCGCGGCCAGCTCATCCAGCGCCAGGCGGCTGGCAGGGACGATCTGGTACGTCTCGTCGCCCGACTGGTCATCCCAGAGGATGCCGGTCTTGAAGGTGTGGTGGCCCCGCGGCGCCGTATAGCTGCCGGTGAACTGCACGTGATGCGCGTTGCGCGTAGCGGTCGGGTTGAACTCGATGGAGTTATCCACCGGCAGGTTCAGCACGTCCACGGCCGGATTGTTGTTGTGGATGTCCTGGCCGGAGTGGAGCAGCGTCACGGAGAACAGCCCCACGTCGCGCGAGGAGAGCTGCCGCCGCCAGGAGAGGACGGCGAACTCGTTCACCTCCCGCTGCGTGATGTCCATCCCCTCCAGGTCCTGCGAGGGCAGTACCATGGGCTGCGCGCCCAGCGTGCCTGCGTTGTCCGGCGTCACGTCCGGGCGTGTTCCATCGGCATCGCGCAAGCCCAGGAAGCCGAAACCCTGGCCCACGGGGGCGAACGACTCCGGCAGCCCTGTCCGGTTGCCAATCTGGAGCGTGGCGGGCGCGCGGCTGAGAGTCAGCGTCACCCGGTCCCGGCGGCTCGGATTAGCTCGGACCGCCGCGAAGAAGTTGAGGTCGGATCCCGCGTTGTGGGCGGTCTGGTTGTCCGGCTGCTGCGGCTCCAGCGCGTTCCGCGTGGTGTCGGCGCCCACGTTCAGGACATAGCTGGCGCGCTTGCCGAGCGGCCCCATGGCGGTGGCCGTTCCGTTATAGGTATCGTAGCTGCCCCCCTGGAGCGCGACGTCTTCGTGCGCCCTGGTCGCGCCAGGCAGGGTGGTGATGTCCAGGATGGCCGCCGTCTGGCCGCCGAACTCCGGGGCGTAGGCGCCCGTGAGGATGTCCAGGCTCTGGATAGTGGCGGGCACCACCACGGAGACCTGGCGACCTGAGAGCGTGTCCGGCAGGGGAATGCCGTCCACCACGTAGGCAATCTCCGCGTGCTCACCCCGGATGTGCTGTTGCCCCGCCGAGTCGCTGGCGACGCCCTTCTGTCCCTGCGTCAACTGGGTCGCGTTATTGCTAGTCCGGTTGACGAAGGTGTTCAGCTCCTGCTGGTTCAGCGTTGTGCCGGAGGAAGTCTGGGACTGCCGCAACTGTATCCTGCTGGCGGTGACCCTGATATAGATGTCCCGGATGGGTGGTTGGGATGGGGCCTGCAGCGTCACCGCGGTCCCGGCCGGGATAGTGATAAGGGTGGGGGCGACCCTCTCGTCCAGGTCGTAGCGCCAGTCCCGCAGGTTGTAGGCCAGCGTGGGGGCCGGCGCGAGCAGGCCGGTAGTGAGGGTCGCGGTATGGTGGTCGCCTCCTACCTCCTCTACGGTAACGGCGCCTGCCACCGGCCGGTTGGTCGCGGGGTCCACCACCATAAACCGCACCGTCTCCAGTCCCTTGGCCCGCGCCGGCGGTCCCAACGCCATCATCAACAGAACGAACAGAATCCCGTGTCCGCGCTGGCGGACACTCGGCGGAACGCGGGGGAATGCGCGAAGCGCAGGGGGCCGGGCCCCGGGC
>CAYNFH010000214.1:0-10648 GCA_964396385.1 uncultured Chthonomonadaceae bacterium
GGGCGTGGCGCCCTCGATGTGGCTCCGCGGCTCGCGGCCCGAGACGTCCTGCCCACCGTCCTGCTGCGACGGGCGGCGAAACCTTCGGCGGCCGAGCGGGCCACCGTATGGACGTAGCGGTACGCCATAGCCAGCACGGTCACGAACCAGGGCGGCGCCAGCAGAACCCGCAGCCCGCGGAGCAGCTCCGGCCAGCGCGTGGTCAACGCCGCCAGCACCGCGAAGGAAGCGGCCGTGACAACCCGGAGCGTGAGCAGTGCTACGATGCCAAGGCCCGGCCAGGTAACCGCGACGAACGGGTGGCGCGACAGCACCAAGACCGCCGGACCCGGCGTGGCGATACTGAACGCCGCCGGCAAGGCGATGATGCCGACGAACAGACCAGCGGTCAGCCACACGCGCTTGAGCATGAGCGTGGGTGGCAGGCCCGAAGCCAGCCCAAGGATCAGCGACAGGACGTACAAACCGAGAATGGGAACCCCATGGTGCAGGACCGCGGTCAGGAGCACCAGCGCGAGCATTCCCGGGATCTTCGCCTGGGGCGTGACGCCCTGCAGCAGGCCCGGTCTCGCGGCCCACCGCTCCACGGCCATTGCCTGCTCCGCAGCGGATGCCAGCCCCTCCAGCGTCCGCTCTCCATACCGGCTCGCCCGCCTCCGCCCCTCTCCCCTTCTCCCCTTCTCCTCTTCTCCTCTTCTGCTCTCTGACAGCCAGGAAGGAAGCTCTCCCGGGCCGGCCGGTGCAGCCCCTCCTGCTCCGGCCGGCAGCCTGGGCCGTCCGCGCTCCCGCGAGACCAGCCTGCCTAGGCCCGCCGAGGTCAAGCCGATGCTGCCGATGCCGGCCATCGCTGCCAGCACGTAGAACGGCCAGCCGCGGTCGCTCAGGTAGTGCGGCAGGAGCTGAAATCCCGGGTAGCCGTGCGACTCCGCGCGCGCTGCGCCAGCCGGCAAGTAGCCCGCCCGCTTGCCGAGCTCCACCGCGCTCCACTCGCCCCAGGCGTCGCCGCGCGCCAGGAGCCCCAGGGGCGTCAATGCGGCCATCGTGGCCAGCCCCGCCCACAGCAGTTCCAGCCGGCCGCGCCGCGCCGGCCCCCCTCCCGCATCGAAGATCGGGATTCCCGCCCGCTGCGCGTACTGCAGGGCGAGCGCCGTGACGGCTGCCTCTGCCGGTCCGGCAATCAGCAGGTGGGCCGCCATCATGGCCGGGATGGAGACCCGCAGCCCGAAGGGGAAGTAGGTGGCATGTCCGAGCCCATCGTGGAACAGGGCCGGCTGTACGCCCAGCATAACCGCGGTCAGGAGGGCGGCAAGGTTCAGCCCGCAGTAGGCGCCGATTCCTGCCGCGACAGCGCGCCGACCTGAGTCGGCGGCCGAAGCGCCCGCGCAGAGCCGGTACACCATATACGCGGCGCACGGCATCGCGAACGCCATGGTGAAGCAGTTGGCTCCCACCGCCAGCACGCCGCCGTCGCCGAAGAGCATGGCCTGGATGACCAGAGCCACCGTCACGCCGATGACCGCCGCCCACGGCCCCAGGAGCACGGCCAGGAGCGCCCCACCCACCGGGTGCACCGTCGTGCCCCCCGGGACCGGAATGTTGAACATCATGATGGTGAAGCTGAAGGCGGAGCCTACGGCGAGCAGGGGAATATGGCGGTCGGCCAGCGTCTGACGGACCCGCCGGCCCGCAACGCACCACACCGGGACCATGGCCGTCCCGGCAGCCAGCGACGTCACGGGACTAATGGCCGAGTCGGGAATATGCATGAGAGTAGCCGCGAATGAACGGGAATGGACGGGAATGGGGAATCCGGGCCGCTAGAATGTTGGAAAACGGGAGTCCCGAGGTGACACGCCTTCCCATTATCGGTTATTCGCGTCTATTCGCGGCCAATCCTACCCCTTCAATGCTTCCGCGCCGCCGACGATCTCGGAAATCTCCTTAGTGATGCCGGCCTGGCGGGCGCGGTTGAGCGAGAGGGTCAGGGAAGAGATCATCTTGCCGGCGTTGTCCGTGGCGGAGCTCATGGAGGTCATGCGCGCGCCGTGCTCGCTGGCAACCGACTCCAGGATGGCCTGATACACTTGCGTGATCACGTATCGCGGCAGGAGCTCGCCCAGGAGTTGGGCCGGCGCCGGCTCGAAGATGTAGTCGCGCGCCGTCTCGGACTCCTCCGCGGCCGGCGTTTCGATGGGCAGCAGCTTGAGGATGGTGGGCCGCTGCGTGAGGGCAGTGATGAATTTGGTGTAGACGATGTACAGCTCGTCGATCTCCGCTTTCTCGAATGCGGAGCGTACGATCCGCGCGATGGTGGACGCCTCCCCGAAGCTCACGTTGTTGGTATTTACGCTGAGCGACTCGACCACGTTGAACCCGCGCCGGCGGAAGAACGCGTTGCCCTTCTTGCCCACGATGTAGAACCGCAGCGCGGCCGGATCATAGTCCCGCGCCAGCTCCGCCGCGCGGCGGATGACCGAGGTGTTGTATGCACCCGCCAGCCCACGATCCGCCGTAATGAGGAGAATGCCGGTGTGGGTGACTTCGCGTCGGGCGAGCAGGGGATGCTCCACCGCTCCGGCCGACGCGGCGGCCAGGCTGCCCATCACCTCGTGCATCTTCTCGGCGTAGGGGCGCGCGGCCTGCACACGGTCCTGAGCGCGCTTGAGGCGCGCCGCGGCCACCATCTTCATGGCCTTCGTAATCTGCTGGATGTTCTTGGCGACCCGGATGCGCGACCGGATCTGGCGCATAGTGGCCATGCGTGCGGGCTCCTGCGAGGCGTCAACGTGAGATTGGCTCTATTATACCTGGCACGCCGTCCGGTGACCGAGGACCGATGACTCCGGTCCTCCTCGGTCCACCGTCCCCCGTCCACGGTCCTCCGTCACCGGTCCTCCGTCAGTTCCTCAGCGCCAGCCGGTTGTACGCCTCCGCAAGGTACCCACGAACGCGCTCTGCGTCCGGAGCGGTGGGGGCGCGATGGAGGTAACGCTCCAGGAGGTGCGTGGCCGGTTTCCACCGCCGCTGCTTTAGTGCGATGAGCCCTCGGTCCCGGACCTGCTCGTTATGGTCCGGCCGGACCACCAGCATCTGTTCCACCACCGTGGCGGCGCGGCCAAGATCGCCGGCGCGAAGGTAGATGAACTTGAGGTTGTTCAGCATGCGAAACAGGATGTCTCGCGCCGGCAGGGCCGCGAGGTGCATCTCCTCCAGGTGCACCGGAGCGCCCTGCGCCGATTCCACCAGCTCCTGGCACTCATGACGGGTGAGGACCTGGCCCCGGTTGAATGGATCCACAAAGATATCCCCGCCCGGAGCGGCGTACTTCACGATGAAGTGCAGCGGCAGCCCCACGCCCTCCATGGGCAGCTCCAGGCGACGCGCTATGGCGAGATACAATATGGAGAGCGTGATCGGGATTCCCGCGCCTCGGTCAAGCACCTCGTTCAGGAAGCTGTTGCGCGGCTCGTAGTACGCATCCACGTTGCCGTAGAAGCCCTCGTCCTCGAACAGCGCACGGTTCACTGCGTCAATGCACCTCCCCGGCGACCGGGTCGAACCCAGGTACCCGGACGCCCGGTCTGCCAGGCCGTTCAGCCGCGCCGTGTAGAGAGGTAGATTGAGGTCGGCGTAGTGGCGCGCCGCGATGACCAGCGCCAGGTAGCCCAGGTCCGGGCTCGGCCCGCTGGCCGCAATCGCGTCGGCCAGCGGCCGGTGCTCCTCCGGAATGGGCAGCGGCTGGTCCAGACCCTTCATCCTTCTCTCCCAATATTGGCGGGGGGGACTGCTCCCCCAGGATTGGGGGGGGGGTGCCCAGGCGCGCCACTGGTCCGAGCGCCTGGGAGGGGGCTACGCCGCTCCAGAATCGCCCGCACGCGGGCGAGGTCTTCCGCGGTGTCCACGGAAAGCGGCGCCTGTTCCACCTGTACCATGCGGATAGTGTACCCGTGCTCCAGCACGCGGAGCTGCTCCAGCGACTCGGCCATCTCTAGTGGGGTCGGCTCCAGTCGCGCGTACTCCAGCAGAAAGTTCCGCCGGTACGCATAGAGCCCAATGTGCTGCATCACCTCCGCGCCGGCGCCCGTGCGGGGAAAGGGGATCCGCGCGCGGGAGAAGTAGAGGGCGTTCCCGTTGCTGCCGGCCACCACCTTCACCGTGGCGGGGCTCTCGCGCTCCTCCTCCGGGCACAGGCACATTAGCGAAGTCATATTGACGCCTGGTTCGGAAAGAAATGGCGCCACGGCCCGTTCGATAGAGCTCGGATCGATCAGCGGCTCATCGCCCTGGACGTTCACGATCACTTCCGCGTCCAGCGTGGCGGTCGCCTCCGCCAGGCGGTCCGTGCCGGAGCGGTGGAGGTGCGAGGTCATTACGGCCCGGCCGCCGAACGCGCCCACCGCATCCCGGATCCGCTCGTCCGGCGTAGCGACGAGCACCTCGTCGATGCCGCGCGCGCGGCGCGCCTGCTCCCACACCCGCTGGATCATCGTCTTGCCGGCGATATCTACCAGCGGCTTGTCCGGCAGCCGCGTAGCCGCCAGCCTCGCCGGTATAATGGCCACAACCTTCACTTCATCTCACCCTCACCCCTGAACCCCTGAACCCCTGAACACCTGAACACCATCACTTCCCCATCACCTCCACCGCCAGCTCATACACGCTATCCGCCGTGACGGCGTCTATGCAGTACCGGATCTCCGCGTTAGTCCGGATGGGGCGGTCCGGCCAGGCCACCGCGGCGCGGTGCCTCGGCAGGTTGTAGCTCCAGCGCGGAGCCTTGGTCGGGCCGAATATTCCCACCGTGGCCGGACCCAGCGCCACGGCCGCGTGGAGCATCCCGCCATCGTTCCCGACCCAGAGCCGGCAGAGCGACAGGACAGAGAGAGCCTCACGGAGACTCGTCTCTCCCGTGAGGATTACCGGACGGTGGGACATCGCGCCTGCCACAGCCTCCGAGGTGGCCCGTTCGGCGCGGTTACCCATTAGGATGATCCGCGCATGGTGCGTGGCGGCCAGCCTGTCCGCGACTTTCGCGAAGCGGTCCAGCGGCCACTCGCGGACATGCGAGTCGTTCGCGCCCGGATGCACCGCCACCAGCAGCTCCGCCGCGTCCAGATCCCGCTCGCATAGGAGCTGCCGCGCCTGAGCCTGCTCTTCGCGCGAGACCCACAGCTCCGGGAGCGCGTCCTGCGCCGGCAGGTTCACGGCCCGGAGCAGGTCCAGCAGGCTTTCTCGCTCAGGCTTGCTCTTGTCGTAATGAACGCGCGTGGTGAGCAGTGGACCGCGGTACTCCGTCTCAAACCCAACGCGGCGCGGCACTCCGGCAAGAGCGGTGACGATGGCCGAGTGGAGCGATCGGTTGAGCAGAAACGCCGTGTCGAATCCGGCCCGGCGGATGCGGCGTGCCACGGCCGCGGTTCCGCGCAGGCCACCATCGTCCGCCGAGCTGAGGGGCCAGGTCTCGCCCACGAACGGGCAGCCTTGCAGCAGCTCCGTTACGAAGGGACCCGCGAGTACCGTTACCTCGGCGTATGGCAGGGCCTCACTCAGGCGGCGGAGGAACGGCGTCGCCACGATGGTGTCGCCCATGTAGCGGAACTTGGTGATGACAAGGATCTTGCGCATCACTTGCGTAGGGACCTCGCCGAGAGGGCGTCGTGCGCCGCCGCCGCCACTTCGTCCACGGTGACCGAGGACAGGCAGACCGGCGGCGGTCGCAGGCACTTCTGGCGGCTGTTGAGCGGCGCCATCTCATGGAAACGGCGGCAGGAGAGGTGGCACTGCTCGCGGTGGTGGAGGGCGTACCGCTCCTGCCCGTACGGCGCCAGCCGGGCCGGGTTGCTCCGTCCGAAGATGGAGACCACCGGTGTGCCCAACGCCGCGGCGATGTGCGCGGATCCCGTGTCCCCGCACACGTGGAGCGCGCATTCGCGAAGCAGAGCCATGAGCTGTTTGAGCGTGGTGCGGCCGACCAGCGACGCCGGGCGGCTTCTAGCTCCGGCCAGCACCGCCGCCGCCACCTCGGAGTCGGACCGCGCGCCAACGATGACCGCGGGAAGCCCCTCCTTCGCCAACCAATCGATCAGACCGGCGAACCGCGCGGCGCCCCAGCCCTTGTTGCCGCCCCCGCCTGCGGACGGATTCAGCGCCACGAAGGGGCGTCCGGGCAAGATGCCCGCATCGCCCAGCATCTCCCGCACCTGCTCGGTCTCGTCGGTCGGCACGTGGATGGGGAACTTCACCTCGCAAGCCGGAGCGCCCAGGAAACGGGCCACGTCCAGGAGCTGATCCACCACGTGGAGGCTCTCCGGCCGGCGGGGGATGCGGGTAAGGATGCGCGGCGCGAGCTCCCGGAGGTAGTCGCTGCCGAACCGATACGGGGCGCCGGACGCGCGCGCTATCAGGGCGCTCTTGGTCAACCCCTGCAGGTCCAGCGCCACGTCATAGTGGCGGGTCCGGAGCTCATGCCTCAGGGTGCGTACTCGACGCACCGTCTCCCGCGAGAGGCCCCCCCGACGCCATGCCGCCGGCAGCTCGATCACGTCATGGAGGTACGGATTGCCGAGCACGAGCGGCGCCGCGACGTGCTCCACGATCCACGTGATCTCCAGATGGGGGAACGCGTCGCCGAGGGCGGCGCTGACCGGCAGCGCGTGCACCACGTCGCCGATGGAGCTGAGCTTTACAATGAGCAGGCGCTGGACCTGCCGCATGTCAGGCGCTAACTGCAGCATTCGCCTCGGGTACCGCCGGAGAAGACTTCCAGCGGTCATGGAACCAGAGCCACTGTTCCGGATACATCCGGATCATCGCCTCCAGGTTCCGGTTGACTTCCGTCATGATGCGCTCCACGTCCGCCCGCTCGTCGCAGGTGGGGTCCGGCCAGAGATGGCCGGGGCTGAAGAGCCGGTACCGCCCGTCCTTCTCGCGCACGCACGCCATGAAGACCAGCGGCGCGCCCGTCTTGAGCGCGATCCGGGCCGGTCCGTCCACGGTGCCGGTCGGCCTGCCAAAGAAGGGGACCACCACGTCGTTCGCGTTCTGGTCGCAGATGATCACCACGTTGGCGTTCCGTTTTAGCCCCGCGTAGACCGGCTTGAGCGAGCGGTTGAGCGTCACCACCTCAATCCCCATCCGCCTGCGGAGGTCCAGCATCAGGGCCGTGGTGCCCTGATCGCGCGCCACGCGGGCCAGCGCGATGATCTCCATCCCGCGCTTTGTAACATACCTTGCGCCTATCTCAAAGTTGCCCAGATGTCCCGTAATGAGCAGGCACCCCTTGCCGTGGGACATGATCTCCCAGTACTCCTGGAGCTGCTCTTCCGAGACATAGAACAGCCGGTCGATCTGCTCCTGCGGCAGGAACGGGAACTTGATGCCTTCGATCATGAACATCCCGAAGCTGCGGAACGACTCCCGCGCAATCCGCTCCCGCTCCGAGTCCGTCAGCTCATCCCCGTATGCGATGCGCAGGTTCTTGAGCGCCACGCGGTAGCGCTTCCGTGATACCACGCGCATGAAGGTGCCCAGCCCGCGCCCCAGTGCCAGGGCCGCCCCCAGCGGCATCAGCCGGACCACCAGGATGAGCGCCTTCAGGAAGACCAGGCCCGCCGCCCGGCCGATCCGCTTCCTCATCGTCCGATGGCCCGCAGCACCTGCTCCACCAGGCCAATCTCGTTCTCGATAGCCAGGACCGCCTCCAGCGCGTAGAACGGCGACCGCAGTCCGGTTAGTTGGATCTTCACCGCATCCTTGTCCGTCACGATGACCGCCTCGGCGCTCAGCGCGAGGGCGCGCTCCGAAGCCAGCACCACTTCGTCGCCGGATGGGCGGTGGTGGTCCGGAAACCGCGCCGTATGCACCAGCTCCGCGCCCGCCCGGATGAGTGTGTCCTCAAACCCGGCGGGATTGGCCAGCGCGCACAGCGAAGCCACTCGCCGTCCCCTCAGCCACTCTACGCCGCGCTGCCCGTCGCCGCAAAGGGCTCGCAGCCGGACGGGTTGATATGCGGCGGTATACACCGAAGCCCTCGGCGCGAAGCGCTGGACCTTCCGCCGAAGCGCCTCCAGTTCATGCGCATCCACCCGCTGACTGTTGGTAAGGACCACCGCGCCGGCCCGCCGCAGGTGTGCCGGCGGCTCCCGCAGCAGCCCGCGCGGCAGCGTCCAGCCGTTGTCGAACGGGCGCGCCGCGTCCAGCAGCACGATGTCCAGGTCCCGGTAGAGCTGGTAGAACTGCATTCCATCGTCCAGCAGGATGGCGTCCGGTCGGAACTGCTCCCAGGCCAGCATCCCCGTCCTGCGCCGGTCCTTTCCTGCGATCACGGGCACGCCCGGCAGGCTCCTGGCGAGCAGGTACGCCTCGTCGCCCGCCTCCTCCGAGCCTCGCTCCACGCGCTCCCGCGTCGAGACGACCGCCGCCCCGTACTCACTGCCGCCCCGGTATCCCCGGTTGAGCACGCAGACAGTTACGCCGCTCGCTTGCAGCAGCTCGCACAGCCGCCGGGTCATCGGCGTCTTCCCGGTGCCCCCCGTCGTCATGTTCCCGATGCTCACCACCGGACACGGCAGCCGGTACTGCTTCCGGATCCCTGTCTGATAGGGCACCAGATACGCATCCAGGCCCGCGGAGTACACCATGGCTAGCTCGGTGAGCCCCGCGCGCAGCGCCCCGGCCACCGGCCCCCTCCGCCTCCCCTTCATCACGTCCAGCAAGTACGAATTCATTGGCTGTTAATGAACGTGAATGGACGTGACTGGGGATCACCTATTAAACACAGCGACATCATTCCGTTCGCATGCTTGTGCACCGGACCATTGCAGCATCCGAACATAGTTGGGACGCTGTGTTTAGAATCCACTGCACGGTTGAATCGCTCCCTCCAACCACCCTTTTCGTCATCCCGACTGCGCAGTTGCGATTCCGAAAGAGCAAAGCGACCCCGCTGTCATCCCGAGCTCCACGAGGGACCTGCTTTACGGTAGCGGTCTGCACTCAGCACCTTTAGCTCGTGCACCGTAACATACTGTCATCCCGAGCACGGGTGAGCCGCGCTTTGGCCGCGATAGCGGACAGCGGCGAGGGCCGGGCCCTGGGGAGGGATCTGCTTTACGGTAACAATCTGTACTCTGTAACTGCAGGTGCGCTACCGTCCCAACCCGTCATCCCGAGCTCCGCGAGGGATCTGCTTTACGGTAGCTGCGCGCACTCTGTACCTCCAGAGGCCGCCCCCCGGCCAGCTCCCCGTTCATTCACGGCCAATTCCGCCACCGTCTTCGCCGCTCGCGCCGCCGCCCCCCGGTTGGCTTCCACCAGTCGTATGGCCCGTTCCGCCAGTGCCTGCCGCGCCGCCGAATCACGCGTGACCGCGCGCAGCACCTGCTCCGCCAGCTCGCCGCCATCCCGCACGCGCACCCCGACCCCCGCCTGCTCCGCCTGGGCCACCACGTCCCGGAAGTTCTGCATGTGGGGCCCGTAGATAACAGGCACGCCCTGCGCCAGCGGCTGCACCGGGTTCTGCCCCCCGCCAGGCGGCACCAGGCTGTTCCCGATGAACACCGCGTCCGCCACCGCATACACCCGCGCCAGCTCTCCGTAGGTATCCAGGATGAGCTGCTCCACCGGCCCGCTGCCGCCCTCCGACCTACGAACGGGGTGCAAACCCATGCCCCGCATCCGGTCGGCCAGCTCCGCCGCCCGCTCCACGTGCCGCGGCGCGTGGACCAGCGCCAACCCCAGCACTGACTCCCGCGCCTTGACGTAGGCGGCCAGCGCCAGCTCCTCCTCCTCCGCCGCGCGCGTGCTGCCGATGACCAGGACCGGTGCGTCCGCTGCTAGCCCCAGGTCCCACTTCAGCGCGGCGCGCTCGTCCGCACGGAGCGGCGGCGGCGCCTGGTCGAACTTGGCGTTGCCCGCGACCGCGACGCGCGCTGGCGGCGCTCCGATGGACCGGAGCCGCTCCGCGTCCAACTCCGTCTGCGCCAGGATAACGTCGAAGCAATCCAGCGCCCAGCCTGCCAGCCCGCGGAACCGCCGGTAGCGGGGCAGGCTGCGGTCGGATATGCGTGCGTTCACCAGCGCCAGCCTCGCGCCGCTCTCGCGCGTGATGTGCAGCAGGTTGGGCCAGATCTCCGTCTCCAGCACCACCAGCAGGTCCGGCCGGATGGTCCGCACCGCGCGGCGCACAGCGGCGGGAACGTCGAACGGCGCGTAGACAACCGTGTCCACCAGCTTCCCCACCTGCGCCGTGGCCGCTTCATGACCGCCGGGGGTAATGGCGGAGACCACGATCTCGTGCCGGGGCAGGCGGTCCCGCAGCTCCTGGAGGATGGGCTGCGCCGCCATGACCTCGCCGACCGACGCGGCGTGGACCCAGAGTCGGGGCCGGGCCTGGTTGGCCAGCTCAGCCGGGAGGTGTCCCCACCGCTCGGACCATCCGGCGCGGGACTTGCCTTTGAGCAGGCGGACGGACAGATAACCGGCGAGCAGGGGAGAGGCGGCGGCGAGGACGAGGTTGTACAGCAGGTAGGGCGTCCGGCGGCTCACCGTCGGGGGAGCCGGCGCGACCTGCGCGCGATTGACCACATCCCTAGTTTACCAGGAGCCCGCACGCCCGCCCCGGCTCCTACCGGGCGTGTGCGTCGCAATT
>CAYNFH010000215.1:0-10627 GCA_964396385.1 uncultured Chthonomonadaceae bacterium
ATCGCCATTGCCAGGGTGACCGGGCTGGTCCAGGGCCCGTCGCGGGATGCCGGCGGCGGCTCCGGGGTGGTCGTGGACGACGGTGTACCGGTCCAGGTGGAGCTGTCCGGCAGGAAGCCGCCGGGAGTGGAAGCCGCCGAGTCTCCGCTGGACGCGCCCGCCTCGGGAAGCACGGCCCAGGTCACGGGCGTCTTGACGGCCACCCGCCACCCGGACGGCTCGACGCTCATCGTGCTTCGGCCTCGCAACCAGGCGGACATCGTCGTGCTCCGGCCGCCCGCCAACCGCGTGGGCCGGATGGTCTGGAAGTGGCTCATCCTGCCGTTCCTACTCCTGGCACTCGCCGGGGCGTGGATGGGAGGAAGGCGGCAGTACAGAGGGGGAGAAGGGGAGAAGGGGAGAAGGGGAAACTCCGGATTCCGGGCCTGAACACCTGAACACCCGAACACCCTCGCGGTTCCGGTCCATCAACCATCAACCATCAACCATCAACCATCTCCATGGCCACCCTCACCGGGATCGACGTGCTCATCCGCGACGGCTTCAAACCCATCGCCGGGCAGCGCGTCGGCCTCATCACCAACCATACGGGCCTCACCCTCGAAGGGCGTTCGACCATCGACGTGCTCCACGAAGCGCCGCAGGTAACCCTCGCCGCGCTCTTCGGCCCGGAGCACGGCATCCGCGGAAACTTCGATGAGCGGATCAAGGATGCCACGGACGCAGCCACCGGCCTGCCGGTCTACAGCCTCTACGGCGAGTCCTTCGCCCCCACGCCGGAGCAGGTGCGCGGTCTGGACGCGCTGGTGTTCGACATCCAGGACGTGGGCGCGCGCTTCTACACCTACAGCAGCACGCTCGGCTACGCGGCGGAGGCCGCCGCCCGGAACAAGCTCCACATGGTCGTGCTGGACCGGCCCAACCCCATCAATGGAGTGGACGTTGAGGGGCCGGTGGCGGACAAAGAGCACCTCAGCTTCATCGCCTGGCACCCGGTCCCGGTCCGGCACGGCATGACTCTGGGGGAGCTGGCGCGGCTCTACAACGTGGAGCGGAAGATCGGGGCCGGGCTCATCGTCGTGCCCTGCGAGGGCTGGCGGCGGGCGGAGTGGTACGACGCCACCGGCCTCACCTGGACCAACCCGTCGCCCAACATGCGCAGCCTCACGGAGGCCACCCTCTACCCGGGCGTCTGCCTGCTGGAGCGCACCAACGTCTCCCTGGGTCGCGGTACCGGCACCCCGTTCGAGGTCGTCGGCGCGCCCTGGATGGACGGCCGGAAGCTCGCGGAGCGCCTCAACGGGAAGGGGCTGCCGGGAGTGCGATTCATCCCGATAAGGTTCATGCCCAACGCGAGCGTGCACAAAGGGCAGGCCTGCGGGGGGGTGAATATCCTCATCACCTGCCGGGACCGCTTCGCCTGTCTGCGTACCGGATTCGAGCTGGCCGCGGCCATCCGCGACCTCTTTCCGGCGGACTGGAACATAGACGCGTTCAACGGTCTTCTGGTAAACGAAGCGGTGTTCCGGGCCTTCAAGGCAGGCGCTTCGGTGGAGGAATTGGAGCGCCTCTGGACCCCTGAGCTGGCCTCTTTTAGGCGGATCAGGCGAAAATACTTGCTATACGCGTAAAATGTCTGTGCGAACGGCAGGAATTACCTGCAGCCACGGAGGATTTGGTACCGTGGCCACGAATGAGCGCCTGACGCTCCTGGCACAGAAAGGGGTGACAGAGACATGGAAGCGTATTGCGTTAAGTGCAAGGCGAAGAAACCCATGAAGGACGCCAAGGCCATCACCATGAAGAATGGCAAGCCCGCCACGGAGGGGACCTGCTCCACCTGTGGGACCAAGATGTTCAAGATCGGCAAGTAGCGTCGGTCGGATGGATTGCTAGTGCAGGCCGCCCGGCAGGAGTACCGGGCGGCCTGTAGCATCTGTGGCGGGCGTTCAGGTGTTCAGGCGCTCAGGCGTTCAGGGTCTCGGTCCATCAACCATCAACCAAGACACGGAGACTTAACGTGGCAGAACCAACCGCATCTATCCAGCTCATCGTGTTCGGGCAGCGGAACAGGGACGATTTCCCCGGAGTGCTCCGGGACGTCAAGACCGCGGGATTCCCCGCCTTCGAATCGGGCAACATGTTCGCCTCCCTCGGCCAGGCCGAGACGCGCCGCCTGCTCGACGAAACCGGCCTCCGCGTGTCGGGCGCCCACTTCGGCTACGGCGACTGGGCGGACTCGGAGAAGGTCAGCAGCCACATCGCCTTCTGTAAGGCCATGGGGATCAAGCACATGATGTGCTCCGGCGTCTCCGACAGCAAGAGCGCCGAGGGGTACCGGACCTCCTGCAAGCTGTTCAATCAGGTGGGGGCGCGCCTGCGGGACGAGGGACTCGTCTTCAACTACCACAACCACGCCTGGGAGTTCGAAGATCTGGGCGGCGTGAACGGCATGCAGATCATCTCCCAGGAGACGGATCCCGCCCTCGTCAAGTTCAACATCGACGTCTACTGGGTGACCTTCGGCGGCGAGGATCCCGTCGCCTTCATCCAGCAGCACCGGGACCGCGCGGGCTACTTCCACTTCAAGGACGGGGAGCGCAGCGAGGACGGAAAGCCCATCTTCCTGGAGCTGGGCCGCGGATTCGTGGACCTGAAGGGCTCCATGCGGGCGGCTCGCGAGGTGGGGGCGGAGTGGATTGTGGCGGAGCAGGACCGGACGGACCTGCCCCACCTGGAATCCGTAACCATCAGCCGCAACTACATGCGGGACGAGCTCGGAGTCTAGAGCTTCCTAATTATCGCATCCGCCATCTGGGACGTGCCTACGGCGCTGGGGTCGTTGCGGTCGGACTTCATGTCGTAGGTCACGTCCTTGCCCTCCGCGATGACCGCCGCAACCGCTTTCTCCAGCCGGTCCGCCGCCGCCTGCTCTCCCAGGTAGCGCAGCATCAGCATCCCGGAGAGGATGAGCGCCGTCGGGTTGACCTTGTTCTGCCCCTTGTACTTGGGTGCCGACCCGTGCGTCGGCTCGAACACCGCCGCGTCCGCGCCGATATTCGCCCCGGGCGCGACCCCCAGGCCGCCGACCAGCCCCGCGCACAGGTCCGAGAGGATGTCCCCGTAGAGGTTCGGGAGGACCAGCACGTCGTACAGCTCCGGCTTCTGCACGAGCTGCATGCACATGTTGTCCACCAGGACCTCCTGGTACTCGATCTGCGGGTAGTCCTTCGCCACGGCTGCCGCTTCCCGGAAGAACAGCCCATCCGTGAACTTCATGATGTTGGCCTTCGCCACCGCGCTGACTTTCTTGCGCCCGTTCCGCACCGCGTAGTCGAAGGCGAACTTTACGATCTGCCGCGTCCCGGTGGGGGAGATCGGCTTGATGGAGATGGCCGAGTCCGGGCGGATCTTCCCTCCGGCCATCTGGATGATCTCTCTGGCCTCCGGCGTGTCCACGTCGTACTCCACCCCGGCGTACAGGTCCTCCGTGTTCTCGCGCACCACCACCAGATCCACGTCCGTGTACTTGCTGCGGATCCCGCGGTAGTACTTGCAGGGGCGAAGGCACGCGTACAGGTTCAGCTCCTTGCGCAGCGCCACGTTGACGGAGCGGAATCCCGTGCCGATGGGGGTGGTGATGGGGCCCTTCAGGGCGACCTTGTTACGCCGGATGCTCTCCAGCACCTGCGGCGGGAGCGGGGTTCCGGCGGTCTCCATGATGTCTACGCCGGCTTCCTGAATATCCCAGTTGAACTGCACTCCGGTCGCGTCAAGCACGCGCTTGGCGGCGGCCACCAGCTCCGGGCCGGTGCCGTCGCCGCGAATGAGCGTCACATTATGAGCCACGTGGGTGTCTCCTTGAAGTAGTCAGTAGTCAGAAGTCAGTAGTCAGTAGTCAGGCATGACCGCTACTCTGCGGACTGATGACTGATGACTGAAGACTGGCCACTGGACAGCCTCCTAATTGTGGCATCATTCGCACGCTACTTGCTGGGAGCGTGGGAGACGGCGGACGGCCCTTCGTTCCCATACCGGTCTACGGCAGAGACGACGATGCGGTCCGCCGTGGCCGGAAGCAGCTCCGAATCGTGCGTGCCCGGCAGCACCCGCGTTACCCAGCCCGTCGCCGTGCGGGTCCGGACCACCCACAGCCACGGGCGCTTCGAGCCTCGCAGCGACCAGCGCGCCTCCTGGCCGCCCTCCGAGCTAGTCAGGCGAACGCGCGGTTTGGAGGGCGCGGCTCGGCTGAGCCAGGGGGAGGGAGGCACGAGCGCAAGCTCCCGGTACACGCCGTTCAGCAAGAGGTCGGAGATGCCGGCGGTGTCGCGCAGCAACGTCTTCATGCTGAAGTGGACGTTGCCCGTCGCCCCGGGCTGCGCGCGCGTAACCTCTATCTGGTTCGCAATCTCTTCCGGCTTCCACGCCGTCGCGCTGCCGTCTCCCACCCTGCCGGTGTAGAGGCCGGGCCAGATGTTGCGGCCCTGGCTGTTCTGCTCCACCCACCACTTCAGCAGGACGGGATAGCTCTGGGGCGTCTGCGCGATGGGCCAGTAGAGCTGCGGGGAGAAGTAGTCCACCCAGCCCTCGTTCAGCCACTTGCGCGCGTCGGCATACAGCATGGCGTACTGATCGTAGCCCTGGATCTGGGGCGGGCTGCCGGGCCGCCAGATGCCGAAGGGGCTAACGCCGAACTTCACCCACTTCTTCTCCGCTTTGATGGTATGGTACAGCCGCTGGATGAAGGCATTGACGTTCTCCCGACGCCAGTCCTCGCGAGAGAGCTTCCCGCCGGAGGCGACGTAGCGGTTCCAGCTAGCGGAATCCGGAAAGTCGATGTAGTTTCCCGCCGCATCCTTCTCTTTGTAGGGATAGAAGTAGTCGTCCAGGTGGACGCCGTCCAGGTCGTACCGCCTGACCACGTCCATTACTACCGCGATGGAGTAGTCCTGCACCGCCTTCTCGCCGGGGTCCAGCCAGAGGTAGGGCCCATAACTCTTGACCAGCTCCGGGTGCGTGCGGCTTATGTGGTTGGCCGAAATGGCGGAGTGGCCGGATGGATGGTGCGCCCGATATGGATTGAACCAGGCGTGCAGCTCCAGCCCGCGCCTGTGCGCCTCCTCCACGGCAAACTCCAGCGGGTCGTAGAGGGGCCTGGGCGCGCGGCCCATGGTTCCGGTGAGGAACTCCGACCACGGCTCCAGCTTGGAGGGGTAGAGCGCGTCGCACATGGGCCGGACCTGGAGCACGATGCCGTTCAGGTGAAGCTGCACCGCCTTATCGAGGATGGCCAGGAGCTCCGATTTCTGCTGCGCGGTGGAGAGCCCGGGCCGGGAGGGCCAGTCGATGTTGGCGACGGTCGCCACCCACGCGCCGCGGAACTCGCGCATCACCGCGGGCGGCGTCTCCGGCACGCGATGCGGCTTCTTAGCCGGCGCGACCGCCACCAGTCCGGCAGCGCACATCAAGGCAGGGGTGAAGAACATTCAATACCTCGGAAAGTTATGGATAGAAGACAAGTGGCACACCGCCGGGAGTGTGTCGCATTTCCTATTTGGAGTGCGGTGGCTTGCCACCGCTTTCTCGCAACCGCTTTGACGAACGAAGCTATCAGGCTGTAGGGGGCCGGGTGGCCTTCCTCTTACCGGGCCGAGTGCCCGGAGGCCCGGCGGCCACCCCGTCCCGGCCCGCGTTTTGGAGTGCGGCGGCTCGTTCGCAGCCGCGCGCAAGTGGTCACCGCATCTTCGCGGTGCGGAACGCGTCCCATGCCGGCTTGGGCGTATCGTCGCGGAGACGCAGACCGTAATAGAGATCCGCAGCCGGCTCGTCGTGGAGCTTGAAGTAGAAGACCGGTCCAAACCGCGGCATGGAGGCGAGGACCGAAAGGACCGTCCGGATGCACGCCGCCTGCTGGTCCGGCGACATCCCTTTGGGCGCGGTGGGATAGCCCCACTCCGTAAGCCACACCTGGGCGTGCGATTCGCGGCCCAGCAGCTCCTCCAGCGCCTTCACGAACGCGGCGGGATACGGGGCGAAATACTCCGGCGTCAGCTTGCCGCTCTGGCCGACGTAGAGGTGCAGCCCCCAGTGGTCGGCGGGCCAGCTTCCGTATCGGCGACGGATCTCCTGCCAGCCGGCCAGCTCCCGTCCCGCCCGGAACGTGTCGCGCAGGTAGGGCGCCGCGACGTCCGAATCGGGCCGGCCGGTGAAGTCCGCCCCCAGCAGCCCTCCGGAGACGATTCTCTCCCGGCCCGGCTGCGCTCGCGCCGCCTCATAGGCGCGGCGGAGCAGCCAGGCGAAGTTGGAGGGGTAGATGTAGAACCCGCCCGGCGTACGGTTCGCCTTGCTGGGCGCGCCCTTGGTCCAGTTGTTGGGCTCATTCCAGATCTCCCAGTACCGCACCTCCGGAAAGCGGGCCAGCAGCGGTCGAAACGCCTTCTCCGCCCATTCGCGCAGATACCCGTTGTCCCCGTTTCCGCCGTCCACCTCGTGGTTATTCGCCACCCAGTCCGCCTGGGAGCCGGGCCAGGATTCGTAGGTCACCAGCCCCAGGATCTGAAGCTTCTCCACGCGCAAGTTGCGCGCGGCTTTCGCATACGCATCCATCAGCGCTGCATCCCACGCGCGATGCCGGCCGTTCAGCCGGAAATGCAGCCGCACCCACTTTGCCCCACACTCCCGCATCTCCCGGGCGACCCGTGGAGTCAGCAGGACGCGGTCCTGGTCGTCCACCGCCCAGCCGTCCTGGATGGCCTTCTCCGCCGCGTGAGCAGGAGATAGCCATAGGAGCAGGCGCGCGGCCAGGAGCAGCGGAAGGAGGACCCGCATCAGTCCCAGATGGAGTACCCGTGGCGAAAGTGCGGCCCGGAGGCTTCCGGATCCGGCACGCCGGGCGGACGCGGCGAGGGGGCGACGCGGCGAGTGGGCGAGTGGGCGAGTGGGCGAGCGGGCGATCTATGCGGACGGGGGACCGAGGACGGACGACGGACGGATACCGCGTACGGCACCGGTGGTGGCCCGATCTCCTCCGCGGAGTCCCGTTCAACGGGTGGGGAGGCGGGAGCGAGATCGCCGGACGAAGAGTCATCCGGAGCCGGCTCCGGGCTGCCGGAATCCATACCCGCATCTACCGGGCCTCCAGGGACCGGGTCGAGCTCCGGCGGCGCCAGTGGATGGCGCGCCACTGCCCGGGCGTGATCGCGATGCCGCTTACGCTTGATGGGATCGACTTCGATCTGCGGTGCCGGTATCGCCTTGACCTCGATCGTTGGAGGCTGGACGGGCGGCCGCGTGGGATTCTGGACGGGAGCCGGCGAGGGAGCATCGCTGGAGGCTTCGACGGTCTTCTGCGCGGCCGGCTCTGACGAGCCGCGGAGCACGAGAACGCCTATCACGGCGAACAACACCGCGGCCGTCACCGCGGCGGGTAGTGCGAACGGACGAAATCGGTTACTCACGTCCAGCCATTCCCCGCCTTAACGGTGGATTCCTCCCGCATTGCGGACACCAACCTCTCCACCGACGCCGTGTTCCAGGCGCGGCACCCACTGCAACCGGCTTACCAGACAACGGTGAGCGGATAGCGGGAAAAGACCGTGTCTTTGCTCGCCAGTGTGGCGCCCTCGGAGATGGCTTGGGCGATGAGAATGCGGTCGAAAGGGTCCTTGTGGTGATGGGGAAGGTTGTCCAGCAGAAGCACGTGGTCCAGTGCAATGGGAAGAACTCGGAATGCGCCCGGTGGTTGCGCCGCCAAAAGACCCTGCAGTGAAGTCGGGAGTTTGAGCTTGCCGGTGGCGCTCTTAATCTGCATCTCCCACACGCTCCCAACGCTCAGTATGCGCTCATTGGAGGGGTCCTGAATCAGGGCCGTCACCTTCGGCGATAACTGGGGGGTGCCGCCGTTCCACCAGAGGAAGGTGTGCGTATCCAGAAGGAGCTTCACTCTTCACCCAGCCAGAAGCTATCCGGCAAGGGCTCATCGAAGTCGTCGCTCATCCAGATCTGGCCCTCGAACAGACCAGGAACCGGTGCCGTTTTCTGGCCCGCCTGCTGCCCGGTGTCCCGCACGTCGGAAGAGAGGCTCGCATCAACTATTTGCTTGAGCATGTCACCAAGCTCCACGCCGCGCGCTTGCGCACGCTCGCGCAGCCGCTGCTCCTGCTCCGGCGTGAGCTCAAGTGTAACGGTCATCGGAAGGTCCTTTATTGCCGACGATGGCACTCTGCCTGGATTATAACACGCCAAGAATGTCGGATTCGGGTCATTGCGCGCGAACAATGCAGTGTACACCGCCCGCTCTGTCCAGCTCCCTTCATGGAATTGCGTTTGGCAAGGAGCGCCACTCCGGCCCGCCTTGCGGACGCTGCCTCCACACGAGGCCTCGTGATCCAGTCCTCACGCTTCCTCGGCGGTCCCGGACCCGCGGCCAGGGAGCACGTCGGCCACCGCGATCACCGCCTCCGGGGCGGCAAGAGGGGATGCTGTCCCGTGCTCCGCCACCAACTGGATCGTCCTGTATCCATATTCGCCACCTCCCGTCTCTCCTGGGTCTCGCCGCACCTCCAGCCGGCGATGCCGCAGGTCCAGGACCCAGTACTCCGGTATGCCCGCCCGCGCGTACAGAGATCCCTTCGTCCCCTGGTCGTACCCCAGGGTTGAATCCGCCACCTCCACCACGAGCACGCAGTCCGCCCCGCTCGGGTGATTCGCGTAGTCCCGTGGTGCGCCGCGAATCACCGCCACGTCCGGCTCCGGCTCGCTCGTATCCGATACTGCCAGCGGCTTCTGGTCCTGAACGTGCAGCGCGCCCCGCAGCAGGCCGCGAAGTACCATCGCGCACAGAGTCGTGGCCTGCGCGTGCCCGGGCGACTGCGGCCGCGCGTGCTCCATTACCGCGCCATCGACCAGCTCCAGCCGCTCTTCCGGCCCAAACAGGCCCATCTCCCCCGCCCGCTCATACTCCTGCCGCGTCCACTTTCGCCTCTCCGGCCGTTCGTCCAGTACGCCGGCCATCCTGGCTCCTCCAAGCTCCGCGCATCCACCGCCGCTACCGGGGCCATTCTATCACACCGATCGTCCACCTTCCGCTATAATGTCCGCAGGAGGTGAGGCGCCATGCAAGCCGCACTTAAGCTTAAGGCCACGGTTCAGCCAGGCCATCGCGTCGAGTTCACGTCCCCAGAGCTGGTAGAAGGAGAAGAGGTCGAGCTCATCGTGCTGAAGTCAGGAAAGCTATCGCAGCAGTCACATTCCCAGTTCGCTTCCGCCTGGGATTACCTTCATTCGCTTAAGCCTATCGATCGAACTCCGGAGGAATGGCAGGAGATTGAACGCGAGCTACAGGCGGAGAAGGAATCTTGGGATCCCTAGCCCTTCCGGCATCCGGGCTGATATATGTGGATGCTCAGGTCGCCATCTATAGCACAGACGGTCACCCACGGTACGCGCCGCTCTGCGGCCCTGTGTGGCAGGTGAGTGGGGAACTCTCCGTTGTATCAAGCGCCCTGATTCTTGTACAGACGCTGGTTGGCCCGTTGCGAAGCGGTGACGCCGCTCTCGCGGCGCGGCGGGAGGGGCTTTGGCAGCAGCCAAACTCCCGCCTGCTCCCCATCACAGAGGCCGAATTGCGAGAAGCGGCCCGCCTTCGGGCGTCCATTCCGGGACTGAAGACCCCCGACGCCATCCACGCCGCCACGGCGCTCCTTCACGGCTGTTCCCTGTTTGTCACCAACGACGCTGGCTTCAAGAGGGTTCCGGGACTACCCTTGGCTATCCTGGATGATGTGCTTGCCGCGCCGTGAACCGGCAGCCTCGGCACGCTCGCGTACTACTCTTCCGCCTGTGCTGCCGTTAAAGTGTTCGCGTTACGGGTGCACGTTAGGGTTGTCCACCGGCAACCCCTCGGCGGTTGCGGCAGCGTTCAGCGGAGTCCAGGAAGTACACGGCCAACTACCGTCGCTCCTCAATGATAGTTTCCGAAATCGGCTGGCCGGTGATTGGAACTGGCGGCCGCTGCATGCTCGGAGTCATGGGCGGTCGCTTTACCTGCCGAACCAGCCCGGATTCCTCGATCACCCGCAGCGCCCTCTCGCGCTCTTCCTCCTTGGAGGTCGTCTCGAGCCGGGCGCGCACGGCACGCTCCACCTCCCGAAGCTCCTCCTGTTTCAAGCTCATTACCTCTTCGAGGACCTTTTTCAGCGTGCTCTGTGCCATCCGGTACTCCTTCTGTTCCTCGGCCCACTATGCCGACTTACATTGGCTCCTATCGGCTGCCAGCTAGCCTCACACTGCACCAAACCGGCGTCGCTGTCGAGCCCTACGGACCCCGAAGGGCCGGTGCGCGGGATCCACTTTCGCCTCTCCGGCCGTTCGTCCAGTACGGTCGCCATTCTGGCTCCTCCAAGCTCCGCGCATCCACCGCCCTACCGCTGCCATTCTATCACACCGCCCGCCCGCCAGCATGGGTAGACGTGCCTGCGGCATCATGGGGCGGGGCCATCACGGAGAGCGAGTCTGCGGCGGCGGACGTAGGGGCCGTAGACGCGGTCGGCGTGGTACATGAGCCGATTGGCCACGATGCTGATATCTTCGTCCACCTGGCCGGAGAGGAACTCCCAGTCTGCCCATC
>CAYNFH010000216.1:0-10541 GCA_964396385.1 uncultured Chthonomonadaceae bacterium
AGTCGTCCATCGTGCCGGCGGCATGGTCCGTGAACCGCACGCCGTCCGCGCCGCCATCGTGGATGCGACAGTAGCGGAGCACCGCCTCCGTTCCGGTCCCATGGACCGCCAGGCAGGCTTGCGTTCCACCGGACAGCTCACAGCTCTCCAGGACCAGCCGACCCCTTGCTATATCCACCGTGAATGGCATGGAGGAGTGGACGCCAGAGCGTTCGCGGAGTACCAGACCGCGCACCACAAGCTGTCCGCCGCTGTGCCGTAGACACGGCGCGGAGCTGCTCTCCACAAAGACGTCCCCACCGCCCTGCTCCCCGACGATCTCCAGCGGCTTGTCCACGATCAAGCTCTCCCGGTATACGCCCGACCGAACCAGGATGCGCGTGCCGGGCCGCGCCCGTTGGACCGCCTCGGCGATGGTTCGAGTCTGGCCCTGACCCAGCGCGGAGACCACGATCTGCGGTACGGCCGGCGGTTTGGGCCGGACCGCCCGAACGGGATGAGCCGGGGCCGGAGCCGTTCGGCGCACGGGATGTCTGGGTGCGGGCTTTGCCTTTGCGTGGACCCCCGTTTTGGCGCGGCGCTTGCCGATGCTGCTGATGGTATCTCCGCTATCCTTTTGCCCCACCGCGGTGCGGCACAGCACGGCGGCCAGGAGCAGCACGATGAGGCGCACGGATCGCGGGTCGAGAAGGTGTCTCATGGAACGCAAAGAATGAGGGATCAGTCTGGTATTTGCGAGGTGATGCTATGTATCCTTCCGCCGACGGTCCCGAGCAAATCCAACCTCCTCTAGAGTCACTTCTTGGGCCGGATGTCCTACAGTCGCCTGCACAGGGCAGATCGGATAGATCGTACGTGGCCGGCCCGAATACCGACGAGATGGCTAAGACCGAGAAGTTCGGGCAGATCCTGGAGGCGTTCCAGGCCGCCATTGAAGCTGGTGACCCGGTGGAAGAGGATCGGGTCAGCATCGAGGCGCTGGCGCTGGCGGCGGAGTGGGCGGACGAGAATCCCAGCCCCGACCTCCAGCTCAAGATGAAGGCGCACGCGTGCGAGAGCGCGGCCGACTGGGCCGGCGCCGAGGCCGCGTACCGCGAGGCGCTCTCTCTCGCCGAAGCCAGCCAGGAGTGGTGGAACGTCTACAAGGCCCACGCGGACCTCCGGGCCCTACACGGACTGCTGGACCAGAAAGCAGAAGCTCTCCGCGAGGCGCGGTTAGCCCTGGAAGCGGCGCGGCGAGAGGGGCTCGATACGCTCCTCGCCATGGCGCTCCGCGAATTGGCCGCATCGCTCCTGCAGAGCGGCGAAGTCTCAGAGGCCCGTGAGGCGGTGGAGGAGGTCCTGCGGATCACTCCCGCAGGCAGGATGTACGATCATCAACGCGCGCAGGCCCTGATCTTCCGCGCCCGCTGCCACGTAGAGGTGGCGGACCTGCACGGCGCGGAAGAGGACATCGACCAGGCCATGACGCTGCTTGCCCCTCAGGCGAGTATGATGCTCGCCGCGGGCGTTCAATCCGCTCTGGCCAGCGCCTGGGCCGTCAAGGCGCGGATCCACCGGCAGCGTGGCGACCTGCCAGGCGCGGCGGACGCCTGGGAGAAGAACGTCGAGTACCGCCGCAGAGTGGCGGCCGCCCCACAGCTTGCGGGTCCGTACGCGCACAACTCCCTGTCGGACGCGCTGCGTAAGTACGGCGAGGCTCTGCTGGAGGTCGGACGAGCGGAATCAGCGGAACACGCCCTGGAGGAGAGCCGCGCCCTCCGCCGCGCAATCGGTCTCCCGGAATCGGACCCGAGGTAGCGGGCTTAAAGTCTGTGGCTCTCCTACGACCGCTAGTATACGCCTGGGCATTTCCCGGCACGATACTGGGGCTGCTGTGCGTTCCGCTCGCGTTGGCTGGGGGTGGGAGCGTGCGGCTGGTGGACGGCGTGCTGGAAGTGGAAGGCGGGCTGTTGAAGCGGCTGCTGGACGGGGGACTGCCGGTGATCCGCAGCAGCGCGGCGATGACGCTCGGCCACGTGGTGATCGCGCAGGACGCCCTCTGCCTCGTGCTTACGCGCTCCCACGAGCGAGTTCACGTGCGGCAATACGAGCGGTGGGGTCCCTTCTTCATCCCGGCCTACCTGCTGGCAAGCCTCATCGCCTACCTTCGCGGACAGGACCCGTACCGCGACAACCCCTTTGAGCGTCAGGCGTACCGAGAGGAGTAGCTAAGTGAGCTGCTCACTCGCCTTTGTCGCCCAGGCGGCCCGCACGGCAGCGAGAGTGGGAAACGGACTCTGCCACAACCACAGAACTTCCAGCCAGAATCCGTCAAGCACCTCGCTTCGGTAGATTCCGGATACATCTACCGAGGCTTCGTGATACCGCCCGCTCCCGTCGAGTTGATAGAAGACGGCTTGCCGTTTGTCGGGGTCCAGTATCCAGTACTCTCGGACTCCTCCCAGTTCGTACTCCGCGAGCTTGTCATGCCTGTCGCGCTTTGCGCTATCCGGGCTGATAATCTCCACCACGAGATCCGCTGGTCCGTCCAGATGGTTCTTACGCAGACGGTCTTGGTGTTCGGCCGCCACAAAGAGCAGGTCCGGCTCCCGGCCGCGCCGGACCGACGCCAGCCGCATGACATATGGTGGGGTGAACAGGAGACCCAGCCCGCGCTCCTCAACGAACTCACTCAGCACACGCATCAAGAAGCCCATCAGCAACTGGTGCACCGTCGACGCGGGCATAAGCGTGATGACCTCCCCGTCTATCCATTCCGCCCACGTGTCTTCGTCTCCCCAATCCAGGAACTCTTCAAAGCTCATGCGGAGCGGCGGAGCGACGGGCTGTTTCGCGATGGCCATGGCGATGTAGTCTCCTCTCGGGCATTGTAACATACCTCCATGCCCGATGGGGTGCCGTTCTCGGTTCAGGACTCCCGGCCGGCGAGGGCTATCGCGACGGGCCCGAACATGGGCTCCATCACGCGGGCAAGGCGGGCCAGAGGGCGGGAGACGACCGGAATCCGGAGCGCGGGCCGGAGGCGAGCTACCATGTCTCGGATAACAGACAGCATCTCATCCGTGGCCCTCTGACCGGGGCTGCGGTCCTGCAGCCAGAAGAGCACCAGCAGCAGGTGGACGGCATAGAGGATGGTCGCCAGGTCCCGCGCCTGCCGGTCTCTGGGCGGGTCTGTGGCACCGCGCACGACCTCCAGAAAGACTTCCCACACCCGGTTGCGCACGCCGGCGATCTTCTCCCCCAGCACGGCAACATCCGACTCCGGATTGAGCGCTACGCCGAACAGGGCGGCGAAGGCGGCCCGGTAGGGGGCGATGCGCTCCAGGTCCGCCCGCATCACCTGCTCCACGCGTTTGGCCAGCGGTCCGGCCGCCAAGTTGCCCGCGCGCCTCTCCAGGTCTCGCGTACACCGCTCATAGAACGCCAGCACGAGCTCCTCCTTGCGCGCGAAGTAGCGGTAGGCCAGCCCGAGGGAGGATCCCGCGCGCGAGGCGATCTCCCGCATGGTGGTGGCGTGGTAGCCGCGTTCAGAGAAAAGCTCCAGCGCGCAGTCCAGGATGTGCTCGCGCGTCTGCTCCCCCTTACGGGTTATTGGCCCCTCCATTCCGCCCTCCTGTGAAAAAGTGAACAGGTTCAAAAAAGTGCTTGACATCTGCTGCTGCCGGGTGTATTATGCCACAAAATGAACGTGTTCACTTCTGCGAAGGAGAAGACAATGACCATCGTAACCACGTACCTGATCTACCTGGCAGTCAGTATCGCGCTCACGGCATGGGTCGGCCAGACGCTGTTCAAGAACGGCCTGGTCTTCCTGATCGACGTGTTCCATGGGGACAAGCCGCTCGCGGACTCCGTGAACCACCTGCTGGTGGTGGGCTTCTACCTGATCAACCTGGGTTACGTGAGCCTGGCGCTGAAGCTCGGCTACTCGGTGCAGGGCCCGCAGCAGGCCATCGAGGCGCTGGCCTCCAAGATCGGCATGGTGCTACTGGTGCTGGGCGGGATGCACTTCTTCAACCTGCTGGTCTTCAGCCGCATCCGGCACGGCAGCCACGAGCCCGCTCCTCTGCCCCCACACGTTACTGCCTACCCCCATGCCTGATGCACCTGGGGCAGGGCGCGAACGCGCCCTGCCCCACCAATGCGAGGGACTCTCGATGCACAATGCACTCGCGCAGGCCGTGCGAGCGGCCGGAATCAGCGAGTTGGTGCTGGTCGCTGCCAGCCTCGCCATTCCGGGGGCGCTTCGCTGGCGGGAAGAGACCGCACGTCTCCGACGGCTCACCCGCCAGGTGTTCTGGACCTACGCCGCATATATCTGGTGCACGAACTTGGCCTTTGGCCTCTTGTCCACGATTGCGCCGTTTGCGCTGCTGGATGGCTCGTTCCTCGCCCGCAGCGTGAGCTGCTTCATCTGCCTCTACTGGGCGGTCCGGTTCGTGCTTCAGGTCGGCATCTTCGACCGCAGAGACATTCCCCCTGGTCTAATCTGGAAAGCGGGGGATGTCTGCCTCACATCACTGTTTGGTGCTCTTGCCATAGTCTATGGGACTGCCGCGCTGACCGGCACCGCGGGATGGCCCGGATGACCGGCTATGGTGTCGTTTGGGATACAGGTCTCGCCCTTCTCGCTGGAGCTGCTACGTTGTGCGTACTTGGGGGATATGTGCTTTGCCGTATGCCGCCCTCCCGCTGGCGAGCGCCCCTTGCGTGGACGCTGGCGGTCTTCTCCGTTTCCGCTGGATTCGGGCTCAGCGTACGGCAGCCGCAAGGGATTCGCATGTTGTGCATCGTGGCGATGCTGCTCTACGGCATGAAGGCAGTCGCTGGAGTTGTGGCACGCTCACGCGGCATGATCCCGCTCACGCTGCCTCCATGGATCGCATTCACCACGCTGTGGTTCGGAATGGATCCGCATACATTTGCAAATGCCCCTCCATGTTCCGGTCTCTCCCGAAACAGACGAGCGGCCGCGCTGGCCGAGAAGGGAACCGTCCGGCTCAGCCAGGGAATGGTTTTGTTCTCTGCGGCGAAGCTGCTGTGGCATGCAGCCGCAGGCAGCGTTCTCGAACCAGCCGCAAAGCTTGGCGCAACCTTGCTACTCCTGCCCGCTCTGAGTCTCATGCTCCACTTTGGAGTATTCGATCTGTTGGCTGCATTCTGGCGGTGTATGGGCAAGGACTGCCAGGAGCTGTTCCGGTCCCCGCTTCGGTCTCGCAGCCTGGCTGAGTTCTGGGGCATGCGGTGGAACCTAGCGTATGTCCAGATGACTAGCGCCATCGTCTACCGGCCAATTTACTGTCTCTATGGTCAAACTTTGGCAACTCTGGCGACATTTGCCTTCTCCGGAATCCTGCACGAACTGGCGATCAGCGTGCCGGTTCGGGCCAGCTACGGACTGCCGACGCTCTACTTCCTCATCCAAGGCGGTTTGGTGCTGGTGGAGCGGCAGCTCGGAATCCGTAGTCGGCTCTGGACCATTGCTTGCGCCGGCGCTCCGCTACCCATCCTGTTTCATCTGCCTTTCTTGAGGGGTGTCGTCTGGCCCATCCTGGGCGCCTAGAGCGCAGGATGGGTAGGGAACTCTCGCGAAGAGTGGTGATGACGGCCGCGCATCGGCAGAACCTGCCGATGCGGGGCGCATTCAGGCGGGAGAGCTATTCACGGATGCCAAGGACCGAACGGCGGCGGGAGCGGGAACTGCGCATCCTCAACGGTATCGCGGAGGCACTCAACAGCGCGCCGGACGTCCGTGAGGCGCTGGAACGCACGCTGGCGGCGGTAGCAGAGCTGCTCCACCTGCGCACGGGCTGGATCTGGCTGCTCGACCCCGCCACTCAGCAGTTCTACAACGTCACCGTCCAGAATCTGCCGCCCTACCTGCAGCAGCCGGTCCAGATGGCAGGGAGGGCCTGCTACTGCATTGACGCGTTCCGGGAGGGAAAGCTCACCCCCAAGAATGTGGACGTCATGGAGTGCAGCCGCCTCTGCGGCGCGGTTAACACGCAAGATGAGCCGCTCACGGAAGGGCTGCGATACCACGCCAGCATTCCGCTGGTGTTTCAGGGCAAGCAGCTCGGAATCATGAACGTCACCGGCCCCTCCTGGAGGCGGCTGACCCGTGGCGAGCTGGGGCTGCTGTCCACCATCGCGTACCAGGTCGGAATCGCGGTGGAGCGGGCGCGGCTGGCGGAGGAGAGCGCCCGGCTCGCACGCGCAGAGGAGCGGGCGCGCATTGCGCGCGAGATCCACGATGCGCTGGCGCAGGGCCTCACCGCCATCGGGCTGCAGATCGAGAGCGCACTCAACCGGCTCGACATCGACCCGGAAGGCGCACGCCACCGGATGGAGCGGGCCCTGGAGACCACGCGCACGAGCCTGGAGGACGCCCGAGGCTCCATCGCGGACCTCCGGATGGCGCCGCTAGTGGGCAAGCCGCTGGCGGAGGCCTTGGGCGCGCTCGCCCGCGCCTTTACGGCGGACACGGGGATCCGTGTGCGCGTCCAGGCGCTAGGCGCCTGCTCCCTGCCGCTCCACGTGGAGGTCGAGCTGTACCGAATCGCCCAGGAGGCGCTGGCGAACGTCGCCCGGCACGCGGCAGCGTCGGACGTCATTCTGCTGCTGCGCACCACCCCGAACCGCCTGCGCCTCACGATCTGCGACAACGGCCGCGGAATGCCTTCGGCACCGCCGGCTGAGAATTGTCATGGCCTCGACGGGATGCGCGAGCGAGCACGGCTCCTGGGCGGCACGCTCCGGATGACGGGTCGTTCCGGCCGGGGCACTACGGTGACGGTAACGGCTCCGCTGGTGAAGCCATGATCCGGATCCTGCTGGTCGATGACCATCCGGTAGTGCGTGAGGGACTGGCCGCGGTACTGGCCGACCTGCCCGGACTGGAGGTTGTTGGGGGCGCCGGGACCGCTGCGGAGGCTGTGCTGCTGGCGCGCGAGCGGCGGCCGGACATTGTCCTCCTGGACCTCGCGCTGCCGGACAGGGATGGGCTGAGCGCCCTCCCGCTGCTTCGCGAGGCAGCGCCTGACGCGAGAGTCCTTGTCTTTACGGCCTACGAAACAGAAGAGCAGGTGGTCGGGGCGGTTCGAGAGGGAGCGAGCGGCTATCTGCTGAAAGGCGCGCCAGCGGATGAGATAGCCCGTGCCATTCGGGCGGTATACGTGGGCGGCGCCTACCTCCAGCCCAGGATCGCGGCGCACGTCCTGGGCTGCGCTCGGCCGGCAGCCAGGCTCAGCCCCCGCGAGCGGCAGGTGCTACAGCTCGTGGCGGACGGCTGCGCCAACAAGCAGATCGCCAACGCGCTCGGCATCACGGAGCGTACGGCCAAGTATCACGTAACTTCGCTGCTTACCAAGCTGGGGGCGGAAAACCGCGCGCAGGCAGTCGCCATCGCCGGCCAGCGCGGGCTGCTGGACCTGTCCTGTCGTACAGGGTAATACCTGTACGTCCACACGGGGAAGGTCCGCGGCGGTGCCGATAGAATTGGAGAAAACCCGGTAGGAGGATTCTCATGACCGCAACGCTAGATACCACCTGGATGCGCGCGGCGGCGCTCCAGGACGTGCTGGACCAGGGCAGCCTGGTCGCCCACGTGAACGGCAGTACCCTGGCGCTCTTCGCCGCCGAGGGGCAGGTCTACGCGGTGGACAACCGGTGCCCCCACATGGGCTTTCCGCTCAGCAAGGGCTCCGTCAAGGACTGCATCCTCACCTGCCACTGGCACCACGCCCGTTTTGACCTGACCAGCGGTGGCACGTTCGACCAGTGGGCGGACGACGTGCGCGTCTTTCCGGTGGAGGTCCGTGGCGGCGACGTGTGGGTGGACCTGGCGCCCCGCATGGACCAGGTGAAGCATCAACGCAACCGGCTGCGCGATGGACTGGAGCGAAACATCTCCCTCGTTATCGCCAAGGCCGTCATCCACCTGCTGGACGCGGGCGTCGACCCGGTCGAGCCATTCCGCATCGGGCTGGAGTTCGGCACGCGGAACCGGCGAGGTGGCTGGGGCCAGGGGCTCACCATCCTCTCGTGCATGATGAACCTGCTTCCCGCTCTGGACCCGGAAAGCCGGCCGCGCGCCCTGTTTCATGGCCTGAGCGCCGTCGCTGGCGATTCGGCCGGGCAGCCGCCCCGGTTCCTGGTGCGCCCGCTGCCGGACTCCGGCGCCGACCTGGCTACCCTCAAGCGCTGGTTCCGGCGGTTCGTGGAGGTGCGCGATTCCGAGGGCGCGGAGCGGTGCATCCTTTCGGCGCTCGAGCAGGGCGCGGACGACAAGCAGATGGCGGACATGCTCTTGGCCGCCGCCACGGACCACCGCTACATCAGCACCGGCCACCCGCTGGACTTCACCAACAAGGCGTTCGAGGCGCTGGACCGGGCCGGATGGGACCTGGCGGAACCGGTGCTGGCCAGCCTCGCGCCGAACTATGCCGGGGCGGACCGAATGGAGGAGTCCAACGCCTGGCGCAATCCGGTGGACCTGATCGGAATCCTCCAGGCCGCCTTTGAGCAGCTCCCCGGCGCGCTGGAGCAGGGAAAGACGAGAGGGGGAGAAGGGGAGAAGGGGAGAAGGGGAGAGGCCAGAATCTCCCGTACGGAGTTGGCGCAGGTGGTGCTGGGGGATGAGCCCGCGAGAACGGTGGAAGCGCTGCTGGAGGCGGTTCGGGCGGGCATGCCACCTCAAGAACTTGCTGGAGCAGTTGTCTACGGCGCCCTGCTGAGAGTGGCGCGGTTCCATACCAGCAACGAGTTCTTCGACTGGGACCGGGCGCTCCACACCTTCACCTTCGCCAACGCGGTTCACCAGGGGCTGCGCAGGGTCCCCTCGCCAGACTTGCTGCGCGGGGTGTTCGACGCGGCCATGAGCGTCTACCTGGACCGCTTCCTCAATGTCCCCGCCGCCAGGATTCCGGAGGGACGGCCCGGGCGAGACGGACTGGGTCAGCTTCCGGACCTGCTGGACCGGCAGCAGCAGGTGAATCCGGCTGCGGAGCTGGTGGCGGACTGCCTGGCTTCCGGCGGCGCGCCGGAGCGGCTCATGGCGAGTCTCGGGGAGATGCTGCTGCGGGAGGACCGGGACTTCCACACTATCCAGTGCGTGGAGGCGTCTTTCCGGCAGTACCGCCTGCTGAGCGGCACGCCGGAGGCGAATCACGCCCTCATTGCGGCGGCCCGGTACCTGGCGGCCCACTCCCCTACCATGCGCACGCAGGGGCAGACGTACCAGATCGCCTCCCGCCTGCACCGAGGGGAGAAGCTGTTCGAGGAGTAGACCGGCGCTGGGGGCTCAAGCCCCCCGGCGACTTTGGAGTGCGGCGGACCTCCGCAATGGCATCCTGAGTGACGATGCCGAGCGGGGTCGAGAACGTCCCTTGCGAAGAGTCATACTGGAGGCTCGTGCGGGAGAGGATGTTGTGGACGTTCGCCCTGGCTAACCGGGCGATGAGCTCCTGGACCAGCGGCGAGTTGGTCTCAATCTGTTTCGAGGCAAGTGTTGCCACCCGGCCGTTGTCGGGACCGGCCGACGTGCCGCCCACCACTCTCTGCGGCCGGTAGCCTTTGCCGCTCTTCTCCGCGCACTTGGAGCGGAAGAACCTGTCTCCCGCGCCTGGGAAAGCCTTGGTCTGGCCGTCGTAGCCCACGCGGCCCCAGCGGGTGACTACGTCGCCGTTGTCATACAACGGTTTCTGCGGCACAGACCGATGAATGAGAAATGTGAAGTTGAACCCTGAAGCAGAGATTCCGAGGGCCTGGTCGGAGCCTCTCGGTCCGGAAGACTCGGCCATCTCCGGTCTCATCGAGCTAGCCATTGGGCTGGCCGAGGCACGGGCGAGCGGCTCCGCATCGCGGGAAGGTCCGGACTCGTTTCCGGCGCTTCTGGACCGCTTGTTGCGCACGGTTGGAGAGGATCCTGAGCTGGGATCCCTCTTGGACACGCTGCCGAAGTCGCTGGGCAATGGCTTCTTGCTTCAGGCGGCGTTCTCCCGGATGTTCCAGACGGAGCCGCGCCCCATTGCCGTCCCTCGCTCGGAGACACTTGACCCGAAGCTGACAGACAGAGAACGGGAGATCCTGCTGCAACTCGCCCGTGATCTGCCCAAGAAGGAGATTGCCAGCAACCTGGGAACCAGGCCGGGCACTGTGAAGAAGCACTGCGACAACCTCTACGCGAAGCTGGAGGTGAATGGGGCTCAGGAGGCCGTGACCAAAGCCGTGGCGCTCGGAATCGTGTCGCGGAATCCTATCGACGCCCTCATTCCCATGGCGGACGGGAAGAACCTGGACCTCAGCCATTTCGCCCTGTACGTCCTCAATGATCCCCAGTTCAATCAGTCGCAAAGTATGCCGATTCACTTGCAGCGGATGGGCGCAATGGGGTTGCTGGTCTTCCTCCTCGCCAATGTCTATTCCAGGGCATCCCATAGATGGGCCAACTCCGGGAAGAGGACGGGCTGTGGCGGTCTCGTGCTGGAACTCACGCCGGATGGGAGGCTGCTGCGGAGGCTCCTGGGAGACGGGCAGCT
>CAYNFH010000217.1:0-10499 GCA_964396385.1 uncultured Chthonomonadaceae bacterium
CCTGTTGGCGCTCGTAGCGGATCAGTTGCGACGTGCGCCTTTGATTAGACGCCCGGACGCAGAATCCTTCGTCCTCGTGTACACGCGCGTAACGCCTCGACGCTATTGTCATTCCCGGAAGCTATCCAGGCCGCAGCCGCTTTATGGGCGTATGAGACGGGTAGCGGAAGAACGAAGTGCCGAACGGCGCCTCCGACGTACGCCTACCCCAGTGACAGGGAAGCTACTGGGATTCAGGTAGAGCTCATCGCGCGCTGCAAAGTACAGCGCGTGGAGGTGTACAAGATGAAGCGATCTCACAATGGACGCAATGCCGCGTTGGTGGCCGGCCCTCTGGTGGCCCTGACCGGCATACTTGTTCTCGCCGGTCCGCCGGCCCGCGCGCAGTCCGAGATGTCCCTCAACACGCTGCACGGGTTCAGCAACCAGCGGATCAACGCCACCTATCCGTTCGGGAGGCTGCTCCGCGCGTCCGACGGCTACCTGTACGGAACCACCTATGCCGGCGGGAGCGGAGATTACGGGACCATCTTCCGGTACGACCCTGCCGCCAACACCCTCACCCTTCTCTACAATTTCACCGGCTATGGGGCGGCCGGCACGGGATCCTATCCTCAGAACCGGCTCATACAGGCTGCCGACGGCAGGCTCTACGGTACGTGCCGGTGGGCCGGGGCGAATGGCGACGGAACCGCCTTTGCCGTGAACCTGGCAACTTCGCCGCCCACTGTTACGAAGCTCCACGACTTCCACCGTGCAGTCGACGGCGGCTTCCCAGACGGCCTGCTCCAGGCCAGCGACGGCTACCTGTACGGCGTGGCGGAGGTGGGAGGGCAGCGCGATCAGGGCGTCGTCTACCGGATGGGGCTGGACGGGTCCGGATTCACGATCGTCTACAACTTCCAGGGCGGTACCGATGGGGCGGATCCGGTAGGCCCGCTCGTTGAGGGCAACGACGGGAAGCTGTACGGCACGCTCTCCGAGGGCGGGGCATACGGTGGCGGCGGCGTCTTCTGGATGTCCAAGAACGGGGCCATCCACGCCCTGGCCCACTCCTTTGACTACTATCCGGTGGTCCTCACAACCGACGAGGTGACAGAGCTTGCCAAAGCGCCTAACGGCAGGCTCTACGGAAGCTTCCCGTATGGCGGAGCGAACGGGATCGGGTTCCTGTTTAGCCTGAATCCGTCCATACCGGACTTCAACTTCACGGTCATCCACGACTTCGATGGAGCAAGCGGCGCTATTCCCTGGAGCAGCCTCAAGGCAGAGGCCGACGGGCAGCTCTACGGGACTACCACGGAGGGAGGAGACAACGGCTATGGCACATTCTTCCGGTTGGACCCTGCATCCGGCATCCTGAGCGTTCTCGCCAGCTTCAACGGCGTGGACGCTTACTACCCCTTCGATCCGCCCACCCAGGGAGCGGACGGAAACTTCTACGGCGTGAGCAGTTTCGGCGGTCATGCGGGGTATGGCTCCCTCTACAGCGTGACCATCGATCCGGTCACCGGCGCAGGCGCCACGACCCTCCTCCAGGCCTTCTACGAATACACCGACGGTTTCAACGCCCAGAGCACGCCGGTAATCGGCCAGGATGGAAACCTCTACGGCGTGACCCCCTCCGGTGGGGCGTTTACTCGCGGAGTCCTGTATCGGGCCGCTCCAGATGGCAGCGCGTATCAGGTCCTCCACTACTTCAAGGACTATGGAATCCCCGGATGGCCCTTGTGGGACCCGCAGGGGGAGGGATACGATCCCTCCGGCGTCATTCAGGGGCCGGATGGGACCTTTTACGGGACCTGCCGCAGCGGCGGCAAGTGGGGGAACGGCACCGTCTGGTCCATCGACCCCAGCGGCAGCCTCCTCACCGTCCTGCACCACTTCCGGGGACCGGAGGGAGCGCAGCCGTACGGCCGGCTGCTGCTGGGGGCGGACGGCAACCTGTACGGCACCACGGTTAAAGGGGGGCTGACCACTGGCGGGGTCATCTTTACGCTAGCCACCGACGGCACCGGCTTTGCCGACCTGCACGACTTCTATGCACCCGGCGACGGCGCGAACCCTACGGCCGGGCTGGTGCAGGACGCGGCCGGCGTGCTCTACGGCGCTGCACAGTTCGGCGGCGCCAACGGCTACGGCGCTTTCTTCAAGCTCCAGACCAACGGCACGGGCTATGCGGTCCTGCACAGCCTCGCGGCCACGGAGGGCGTGGGGCCCTACGGGACTCCGGCATTGGCTTCCAACGGCGCCGCCGCCTCCCTCTACGCTTCCTGCCAGGCAGGGCCAGGCGCCGCCTTTGGCTCCGGCACGCTGGTTCGGGTAGACATCTCCTCCGGCGCCACCAGCGTGCTGCACGTCTTTAGCGGTGCATCGGATGGACGCTTTCCAACCGGGGACCTGCTGCTGGGCGCGGACGGGGCGCTCTATGACACCTGCTATCTGGGCGGTCCCGGCGGCGGCGGCACGGCCTGGAGATGCACGCTCGCCGGCGATTTCAGCGTGCTCCAGAGCTTCAGCACCGCTACAGGAACGGCTCCGCTCGCCGGCCTGCGGCAGGGTAGTCTCGGAACCCTCTATGGTGTCACGAGTCAAGACGGTCCCAATGGCGGCGGCACCCTGTTCTCGCTGGTCCCCTGAGACGAGGAGGAGAGTACTCCCATGAAGACACGCGTTCGTCACTTTGCCATTCCAGCTCTGCTGGTTCTCGGAGCGCACGGCGCTGTGGGGCAGCCTACTGTCCTGCACGCCTTCAGCAATCAGCTTGTTGATGAGAAATACCCCATAGGCAAACTGCTGCAAGCGTCTGACGGCTTTCTCTACGGCACCACCGCCCAGGGAGGCGCCGGAGGCTACGGCACTATCTTCCGAGAGGACCCCACCACCAACACGATGACCGTCCTCTACAGCTTTACCGGAGTGAACGGGACCGGCACCGGCGCGTATCCGCAGGCTGGTCTCATCCAGGCCACCAACGGCAAGCTGTACGGTACCACGCTCTCTGGCGGAGTGAACCAGTCAGATGGCACTGCATTCTCTGTGGACCTGAGCACCAGCCCGGTCACCGTCACCAAGATCCACGACTTCAATAACACTCCCACGGATGGCTCCGGCCCATACTTCGGCGGGCTGGTCCAGGGAAGCGACGGCCTCCTCTACGGCACGACCTACCAGGGAGGCCAGAGCAATCAGGGAACGGTGTTCCGGATGGGCTTGGACGGCAGCGGCTTCACCCTCTTGCACAGCTTCCATTCCGGCACCCAGGCGGACGGATACCGTCCCGACACTTCCCTTGCGGAGGCGGATGATGGCAGGCTGTTCGGCACGGTCCGATTCGGTGGCGCGAACGGTTACGGAGCAGTGTTCTATCTGAACAAGGACGGCTCCGGCTTCGGCCTCGCCCACTCCTTCAATTCTGGACCAGCGGATGGACGTGAGGCCCTGGGGCAGCTTACGAAAGGCATCGACGGAAAGCTGTACGGTACCGCCCACTATGGCGGCACCTACGACCTGGGCATCGTCTACGTAATCGATCCGTCGACTCCAGACTCCGGCTTCAGCATCGTCTACAGCTTCGACGGGGAGACCGGCGCCTGGCCGCTCGCGGGGTTGAGCGTCGCCGGCAGCGGCACTCTGTACGGCGCCACCAGCGCGGGCGGGCAGAACGGCTACGGCACGGTCTTCAGCCTGGACACGTCCGCCGCGTTCAGCGTGCTGGCCGGCTTCAACGGCTCGGACGCCTGGAGTCCGTATAGCCCGCCGATACTCGGCGCGGACGGCAACCTGTACGGAACCAGCGAGTACGGCGGGATCCGCGTCCAGCTCACCAACGGTAATGGCTACGGCTCCCTCTACAGCATCGATCCGAATGGCAACTCCACGCTGCTCCACTCCCTGGGAGAGTACGAGGATGGCTTTAGCGCGCAGAGCACGCCGGTGTTAGGCCAGGACGGGAACCTCTACGGTGCTACCTACTCCGGCGGCATCTTCAAGCAGGGTGTCTTCTTCCAGGCCAATCCCCAGGGCGGCTACCAGATCCTGCACATTTTCCACGACGACGGGTCCGGCTTTGGTGAGGGCGCCCATCCCACGAGCGTCATGCAGGGGCCGGACGGCAGCTTCTACGGCACGTGCGAATCGAACGATACGCCATTGCGCTATGGAACGATCTGGAAGATCGATCCCAGCGGCAGCATTTTCACCGTGCTCTACCGGTTCAACGGCCTCAACGGTCTGGTGCCCGAGGGGAGGCTGCTGGTGGGCCTGGACGGCAGGCTTTATGGCACCACGACTCTGGGCGGTGCCCCAGGCGGCGGCACTATCTTCCGAGTGGGCACGGATGGGTCCGGGTTTACTCTGCTCCACGAGTTCCACCCGGGTAGCGGCAACGACGGCTACTCCCCGTATGCCGGGCTGGCGCAGGATGCGGCCGGAGTGCTGTACGGGGCCACCTCAGCGGGCGGCGCCAGCAACCTGGGCACCGTCTTTAAGCTAAATCCCAATGGCACGGGCTTCACGGTCCTGCACAGCCTCACCCAGGCGGAGGGCGCCAACCCGCAGGGCACGCCCGTGCTGGGAGTGGAGAGTGGCAGGACCTACCTCTACGTGCTCTGCAAGGCCGGCGGCTCCCTCAATGGCGGCGGGACGCTCATCCGCGTGGACACTCAGACCGGCGCTGCCAGCATCATCCACAGCTTCCATGTCGCCAATCCGGACGCGGATGGCGCTGTTCCGCTGGGAGACCTGCTGCTGGGCGCGGACGGCGCGCTCTACGGTACCTGCTCCGGTGGCGGTTCGCAGCCTCTTACGAACCGCGGCACGGCCTGGCGGTGTGACACCGCCGGCAATTTCACCACGCTGACGACCTTTACGCAGGGCTTCGGCTGGGTCCCGCTTGCGGGCCTGGCACAGGATGGCTCCGGCACGCTCTACGGTGTGGTCAGCCAGGCAGGAACCAACGGCGGGGGCACGCTCTTCAGCATTCCGTAGGGAAGTAAGGCCGGACATAAGGTGCCGTAAATGACGGCGGAGACTCTCCACTCGCGTCAAAGGACGAGCTGATTCCTGCTCGACCCAAAGGAGAACACGATGCGCAGATTACGTCGCATGTTGCTGGTTCCTTTCGCCGCCCTCTGTGGCGCGCTCCTGCTCGCCGGCTGTGGAGGCGGAGGAGCGGGGACGCCCCCAGGGTCGGGAGCCGCAAAGACCATGAGCTTCGGGCCGCTGGTGAGCCGGCTGGCGGGCACCGCCCAGGCGCCGGTGACCGCCAGCAGCGCCACTTCCGTGGCGACCGGCGTGGCCGGGGCTACTTTCTCCAGTTTGGTGTTTCAGGACGCGTCGCCCACTCTCGCCGAGACCCGGATAGCCTTCTCCCGGCAAGACACCGGCCTGGGTCGCCGCCAGGTCTACACGATGGCCGCCGACGGTTCAGGCCTCAACCGGATAAGCGACGGCACAAACTGGGACTGGTCTCCAGCTTGGTCGCCGGATGGAACCAAGATCGCCTTCGTCCGAAGCAACCCCGGGCAGATCTACGCAATGGGGGCAGACGGTTCCGGTGTCCAGCGTATCAGTGACGGCACCGCCAGTGACGTCTTTCCTTCCTGGTCGCCCGACGGAACGAAGATCGCTTTTCAGCGATCCGATACAAGCCTGCATTGGCAGATCTACGTAATGGGGGCGGATGGCTCAAGCCCGCACCGGATTAGCGACGGCACGACCAATGACGCGATTCCTGCCTGGTCGCCTGATGGCAAAAGGATCGCCGTTCAGCGATTTGATACCGCCGTGGGCACCGCACAGATCTACGTCATGGGAACCGACGGCTCCAATCTCCACCGATTAAGCAGCGGCGGATATACCGACCAGACCCCAGCCTGGTCCCCCGACGGAACGAGAATCGCTTTCATGCGCTATGAGGTCGGTTTGGGCCGTGACCAGATCTGGGTAATGGGCGCGGACGGCTCCAACCCGCACCGCATAGACAACGGCGCGGGAGACGACGCTAGGCCTACCTGGTCGCCGGACGGAACGCGGATTGCTTTCGAGCGCAACGATACCGCGGTGGGCCACTGGCAGGATTACGTGATGCAGGCGGACGGAACCGGTATCCACCGCGTAAGCGACGGGACGACCGACGACGGCGACCCTTCTGTGGACACTGGCCCGGCCTGGTCACCCTTCATCAAGAGCCGCAACCTCATCGGCGCCGGCGGGACCATGGGAGCAGCAGCCGCAGGCTTCCTGTACGGGGAGAGCGGTGATGTGCTGACCAGCGTTCTCACCTTCGACACGGCCAGTCCGGACACACGCTCCAACGCGCAAATTGCCGCTCAGAACGGGCAGAACTTCAGTCCCTCCAACCTGCTGTTCTCCATCACTGCGTCCGACAGCCTCTCTTCGCTGGCGTATATGAACGATCTTTTCTCCGCGCCAACTATCGTCATCAACGCCGGAGCACCTTCGGCGACAGGTGCTCTTGCCAGCATCAACTCGGCCACGGGACGGATCGCATCGGTGCTGCCGTACAGCGCCGACCTCCCTGCCGCCCCAAGCGCCCGCGCGCCCACAGCCTCTAGAGTGGGCGGAGCGCTGGTCTGCCGTGGAAGGTTTGTAGGCGTGTGGGACGACAAAGGCAGAAACGAGGCGCCGAACGGCGCGTCGAAAGTTCGGATAGATGCGGCCACAGGGAAGCTGCTGGGATTCAAGTAACAGGACTGGTCCGGTTTGGGACGGTGTACCTGTTGCCAAGTCAAGAGGAGAGCACGATGCGCAGATCACATTGCAGACTGCTGGTTCCCGGCGCCGCCCTCTCAATCGCGCTCCAGCTTGCAGGCTGTGGGGGAGGCGGAGGCGGCTCGGACGGCAGTTCCGGCGCCGGACAGACGGTGCAGCTTGGACCGTTTACAACGCGTGTGGCCGGCACGGCTCAGGCGCCGGTGACGGCGAGCAGCGCAAGCTCCGTTGGCACCGGCGTTGCGGGCGCTTCTATCTCCAGCCTGGTGTTTCAGGACTCTTCACCCACGCTGGCCGAGACCCGCCTCGCCTTTGTGCGGCAGGACACCGGCGCCGGCCACCTCCAGATCTACGTCATGGGGGCGGACGGCTCCGGTCCGCATCGCATAAGCGACGGCACGGCCACTGACAGCTTTCCTTCCTGGTCGCCCGATGGCGCCAGGATGGCCTTCGCGCGCTTTAACGGAAGTATTACTCAGATCTACGTGATGGGAGCAGATGGCTCGAGTTCGCATCGGATAAGCGACGGCACCACGAGTGACTACACTCCTTCCTGGTCGCCTGACGGAGCCACGATCGCCTTTGCGCGGTACGACTACAGCATCCAGCGCAACCGGATCTGGGTGATGGCCGCGGACGGTTCCAACCCGCACCCCATCAGTGACGGAACCATCGACGACACCTACCCCTCCTGGTCGCCCGACGGAAAGAAGTTCGCGTTTCAAGGGTTCGACCCCGCGGTAGGCCACAACCGGATCTACGTTATGTCCGCGGATGGCTCCGGCTCCCACCAGGTGAGCGCAGGCACGGGAGACGACTATGGCCCTGCCTCCTGGTCGCCTGATGGCGCCAGGATCGCCTATATGCACTATGAGGTCAGCCTCGGCCGCTTCCAGATCTACGTGTCAGGCGCGGACGGTTCCAGCCCGCACCGGATAAGCGATGGATCGAGCAATGATACGTATCCGTTCTGGTCTCCCGACGGAACGAAAGTGGCCTTCCGGCTGAGCGACGCGGCTACGGGCCATAGCCAGATCTACGTGATGGCGACGGATGGTTCAAGTCGGCAACGCGTGAGCGACGGCACGGCTGAGGAAGTCCTCGCTGCCTGGTCGCCGTTTGTAAAGACGCGCAATCTCATCGGTCCGGGCGGTAGCATGGGAGCCGCGGCGGCGGGCTTCCTCTATGGCGAGAGCGGGGATGTACTGACCGGCGTTCTCACATTCGACACGGCCAGCCCCACAACGCGCGCCGACGCACGAATTGCCGCTCAGAGCGGGCAGAGCTTTAGTCCTAGCGAACTGCTGTTCTCCATCACCACATCCGACAGCCTCTCCTCGCTGGCCTACACGAACGACCTGTACTCCACGCCAACAGCGGTCATCGCCGGTGGGTCACCTTCGGCGGTGGGCGCGCTCGCCAGCATCAACTCGGCCACGGGACGGATCGCGTCTGTGCTGCCATATGTGGCCAGCCGGGCTGCTGGCATTGCCACGACACGTGAGGGAACCGCTCTCGTGTGCCGCGGTAGGTTTGTGGGTGTTTGGGATGACAGGAGCAGGAACGAGGCGCCGTACGGAGCGTCGGAAGTGCGCATAGACGCAGCCACCGGGAAGCTGCTGGGTTTCAAGTAAGCGCATTACTTGCACTGAGAAGAGAGCTTGGAGGTACAAATGATGAAGCAGTTTCAGAAGGTACTTGAGGCGACCCTGGCCCTGGCGCTGGCGGGATCACTGACAGGCGCCGCGGGCGCGCAGCGGCGGCCGCTGGTCCGGGACCATCGCGGAAGCAGTCCGCCCGCTGCGCCACCACCGGCCGGGCAGCCGGGCGCTCCCGCTGCGAGAGCCCATCCCAATAGCAACGACGCGGACGCCGGCTACGGCCCACTCACTGTGAACGTAACCAGCCTGACCGGGCGCGCCATCATCTTCTTTAGTGGAGACAGTAATGGCCAGGATATGGGCCGGCTGTTCCCGGAGTGGCAGCCTGTTGGACAGCCCAAGCCGGTTGTCCAGTACGTCCATGATCACCGGGGCGGTGGGGACAGAGTCATCCCGGAGCTGCACGTCGGCCGGTCCTACGAGGAACTGGAGGGGGTCATCCCGCAGACCGCCCATGTGAGCTTTGAGGACTTCCCGACCAGCCACTATACCCACGACTTCTGCTTCAAGGTGATCCCCGATCCCGGCTTCGAGTATCTGCTGGCGGAGTTTCCCGCTCACGAGGCCACGGACATCGAGGACATCCACATCGACAAGCGGCACCCGAGGCTCCCACAGCATACCTACCATGTGCCTGCACAGATTCAGCAATATATCGAAGTGGAGTGGGAGTGCGGCCTCGGCCAGAACAACATCTTTCCGCAGAGCGTCCTCAAGCAGTTTGGGGCGGAGCTCGGCCTGACAAAACTATCCGCCAACCCGGCCCGCGAGCCGAATATGCGGGGTGAGAGCTTCGGGCTCTACTCCACGGGGCACCGGCAGGGCGCGTTGCTCTGGAACTGGCCCACGGCCGGAGACTGGGTGCACGTAGACGGGCTCTGGATATGGGACCGCGGCCATCCACCGGCCGAGACCGAGATCCATCCCCCGCGGCTGGTGGCCGTGCGGCGCCGTCTCCCCGCCGTGCTTCAGACACCAGGGGCGCCGAGCCACTACTCCTTTGCCACCCGTGCCGACATCTTCGCCAGCGGCGACGACAGCGCCCTCTGGAACAACCGGCCCGACCAGCCCTTCTTCGTGCAGAAGGTGCCCATGAGCGAGAAGGACTATGTCTTCAACATTGACCAGCCGCTGCCCCGCCCGCCCGCCGGTCCGCCGTCGCTCCACGCCGGAGCGGCGGTCCAGCTTGCCTCCTTCGCCCAGGTTCGCCCGCTCCAGGGCATCAGGCCGGGCGGAGGGCAGGCGCAGTTGGCCTGGCGCGTGGAAAGGCAGCCCGGCGACACCTACCCCGGCGAAGCGATTATACAGCCGTTCCCGGACGGGGAGCCCGGACATCCCACGCCGCACGTGCGCGTGACCATCCCCTGGAAGACGCAGCATGCGCCGGACACCGCCGTCTTCGCCAGGACTCTCTACCTCTACTGGAGCAACGACGCGGCCCACGGGGTCGCCAGCAGCTACAAGGCGCACCTCTTCCGCGTGACGCTGGATAATCTCAAAGTTATCAACCCCCAGGGCGAATACTGGCACATCTACCACACCACCAACAAAGACAAGGCCAACTGGAGGATCTTTGTGGAGGTCGGCGGCCAGTGGTACTTCCTGAACGACCTTGTCCAGCCGAAGCCACTGGAGGGCGGCCTGGATCAGGCACAGAAGAACCAGGTGTTTCCCATCAACCGCTCCTTCCTGGTCTACGCTGGCGACGGGGACGCCTTCCGTGTACACGCCGACGGCTGGGAAGCAGATGGCATCAATATGGTCATGGGCCGCCTCATAAACCAGTACGACCAGGACAGGGTCCGCGTGGAAGCGGAGATGAACGCAATCGTGCTCACCATGGACGTGTATCAGGCCGGTTCGCGTGACGATCCCCTTGGCGAGGTGAACCAGTCCTTCGACGCCAAGGGAGGCTTCGGGATTGGGACGCATACGGATTCCTCCTTCGGCGGCAAGCAGACAGACGATCCGAGCGGTGATACGGACCCGAACGACTCCTATCGACTCACCTACCACATCGAGGCGATCCCGCTGCCGTAGGGGGACTGACCACACTGATATAGGAGGCACTCATGGCTATCACAGGCGACCGATACATCGGTA
>CAYNFH010000218.1:0-10386 GCA_964396385.1 uncultured Chthonomonadaceae bacterium
ATGCCGGAGCCACAAATGGACCGAGACATAGAGTATGAGAGATGGAAGGACCAAATCGACATGGAGGTGGATGCCGAAGTGGTTCGTCTACTCGAGGCTGAGGGCATCGATGTCCAAGGATCAGCATCTTGGCCGATGAAGGAGAAGGTCCGTCTCATGCTCAGGATGCAGAAGCTCGCCTATCCCCTTCTGGCCGCAAGAAGAACGCTGGAGTGGTGGGAGCGGCCGTGGGACATCGAGCCTTAGGGCGCGCGACTGTACGAACTTCGCCAAGAACAGCGACTGGTGGTCGAGTTTGACCGTTCCGGCCGCGTGCCCCATGCAGTATATAACAACATATTAAACCGCTAGTGACCGTCCGTCGGAGTCCACGTTTGACCGTCAAGTCCCAAGACGCCCAATTCGAGTTGGCACCTCCGCCAGCTAAGGTGCCAGCCAAGAAGGAGAACGGCGAAGCCAACAGGCTTGACCCGCGGGACAGGCCGGCGCACGACTGGTACCGATTCGTCCTCTCGTTCCCGCCCCACCTGGTTGCCTCGGTTCTGGATAGATTTGGCATCAGCGCGCAGCACACGGTTCTCGATCCCTTTTGCGGAACGGGGACTACCCTTGTCGAGTGCAAGAAGCGCGGGATACCGAGCATTGGGATCGAAGCTCACCCGATGGCTCACTTTGCCAGTTCGGTCAAAACAGACTGGTCGGTTGATCCCCGGGGGCTGGCCGAGCACACAACCGAAGTTTGTGCTGCAACGGAAAGTCTGTTTAGGGCCGAGGGCGTGGCCGGTCAGACATCATTCAGCCTGGAGCGCCGAGCCTACCAGTACGGACTGCGCAGACTGGACGAAGAGGCTCACGAGCTCCTCTTGAAGGGCTCGATTAGCGCTCTGCCCCTCCACAAGACGCTCCTCTTATTAGAGATCATCGACCGGACGCGATATGATAGGCGATTCGCCGCCCACGAGCGCCTCGCTCTGGCAAAGGCACTTGTGACCCAGATAGGCAACCTGGAGTTCGGTCCGGAGGTGGGCGTAGGCGAGGCAAGGAGTGATGCTCCGGTACTAGCCGCTTGGCAGAACAATGTGGCGGCGATGGCTGATGATTTGGCGTCTTTGGGGCCGATGGAAGCGACACCCGCCCAGGCAATACTCTCGGATTCACGGAGCTTGGACCATGTTCTCGCTCCTGAGTCAATCGACGCTGTCATCACGTCGCCTCCCTACCCGAACGAGAAGGACTACACCCGCACGACTCGGTTGGAGTCGGTTGTACTCGGGCTCATCCGAAACAAGTACGAGCTACAGGCGCTCAAGCGTGGACTAGTCCGGTCGAACACGAGAAATGTGTTCGTCGACGACGATGATGATGAGTGGGTGGCCCAGCACCCAGAGATCCAGCGGATTGCGGATGAGATAGAAGCTCGGAGAGTAGAGTTAGGAAAGACCTCTGGCTTCGAGCGGCTCTATGCACGGGTCACTCGGCTCTATTTCGGAGGGATGGCTCGACACTTGGCGGAGCTTCGCGTGGCACTTCGACGCGGAGCCCAGCTTGCCTACGTGGTTGGAGATCAGGCTTCATACCTCCGGGTGATGATCCGGACGGGCGACCTGTTGGGCAAGATTTCCCAGGCCCTGGGTTATGAGGTTGAGTCGATCGATCTATTCCGGACCCGGCTGGCGACATCGACTCGTGACCAGTTGCGAGAAGAGGTCGTCGTGCTAAGATGGCCGGGTGACCAAACTGCCATAACGACAGGAGTGGAGATGCCGAAACGGGACGGTGACCGCGGACCGAACCGATACAGCCGCATAATCGAGAAGATCTTCTTCTCTCACTATGAGGAAGGGCTGTTGGAGATCGAGTTCGATCGGTTCGAAATCGAGCAAGCAGCGGCTGAGCTCGGCATTTCCCTTCCGAAGAACTTAGGCGACGTTGTCTACTCATTCCGATATCGGAACAGTCTGCCGCAATCAGTGCGCGAACGCGCCCCTGCTGGGTCGGATTGGATCATTCGCGCCGCCGGCCGGTCCCGGTATCGGTTTGTCGCTGCCGTGCAGTCAATCATCGTGCCTCGTGCCGGCATCCCCGAAACGAAGGTGCCAGATGCCACGCCTGGCGTTATCGCGATGTATGCACTGGACGACGAGCAGGCGCTCCTGGCGAAGCTTCGGTACAACCGCCTGATTGACACGTTCACCGGCGTCACCTGCTACTCGCTCCAAAGCCACCTTCGGACCCAGGTACCTGACGTCGGTCAGGTAGAGACCGATGAGGTGTACGTCGGCATTGACAAGCGAGGGGCGCACTACGTATTTCCGGTCCAGGCCAAGGGTGGTAGAGATAAGCAAAGCATTGTGCAGATCGAGCAGGACATTGCCATGGCGGGCCACAAGTTCCCAAAGCTCATCTGCCGGCCAATCGCGGCGCAGTTCGTCGGCCCGGACCTGATCGCCCTGTTCCTCTATGAGCAGGGTGCTGACGGGCCAGTTGAATTGGCTGAGAAGCACTACAGGCTCGTGCCGCCGGAACAACTGACCGGCGATGAGTTGGATCAGTATCGGAATCGGCCGGAATGAGGTTCCTGACTTTCCAGCAATCGCTTAGTCGCTGCGAGCGCCGCGCCGACACCGCCCGTAGTCGGTGAGTCGATCCAAGGCATGGAAATCTCCTCTCCCAACCACGCCCGCTTTCCGCACCTATTCACGCCGTTCACGCTGAAGGGCGTGGAGCTGCGGAATAGGGTTGCCATAAGCGGGCATTTCGCCGGATGGTGGGTGGGAGAGGGCGGGCTGCCCAGCGACGCCTTTGTCGCCTATCTGGAGGAGCGCGCGAAAGGTGGCGTAGGCCTCTTCACAATCGGCGCAACCTCGCCTGAGCCGGGCTCCGGCTGGATGGAGAACCTGGACGACCGCATCATCCCGCGCTACCGGCTACTGGCCGAGGCGGGGCACCGCTACAGCGCCAGGGTGTTTGCTCAGCTCTGCCACCCCGGATTCAAACCACTCCCCGGCATCCCCATCATCGAGCCGGGACCCTCCATCGATCCACCGGACGAGGTGCCGCCTGCCCCTCCCGTCCCCATCGAAAGGCTGCATGGCCTGCTAGAGGCGTTCGGCAAGGCGGCGGGACGGGCCGCCGAGGGCGGCATGGACGGCGTGGAGCTGCACTCGCACGAGAGCTTCCTCCATGCCCAGATGCTCAACCCCAACTGGAACCGGCGTACGGACGAATATGGCGGCTCGCTGGAGAACCGCATGCGGTTCCTGGTGGAGACGCTTACGGCCATGCGGTCGGCTATCGGTCCCCATCTGCCGCTCGGAGTCCGGCTGAAGCTGGACGACATGGTCCAGCGCGGCATGGGGCCGGAGGAGTACCGTGAGGTAGTCCGGAGGCTGGAAGCGGAGCGGCTGGTGGACTACGTGCTATTCACGGGTGGCGACGGCCGGTTCCATCACGGGCCGATGCCCCGGCCCGAAGGGGAGTGGCTGCCGCTGGTTCAGCAGATGCGCGCCGTGACGCGGCTGCCCATCATGCACGCGGGACGCATCAGCACGCCGGAGATGGCGGAACAAGCCCTGGCGGCGGGGTGGCTGGACGTGGTCTGCATGACCAAGACTCACATCTGCGACCCGCACTTTACGCGCAAGGTGTACGAGGGGCGCTTGGACGAGATCCGCTACTGCACGCGCTGCCTTCAGAGCTGTCACGGCAAGATGCACGAGATGACCTGCGTATACAACCCCAGGACGCGGCGCGAGGCAGAGTGGCGCGACCTTGAGCCCGCTTCGGTCAAGCGGCGGATCGTGATTGTCGGCGCGGGGCCCGCCGGCATGGAGCTGGCGCTGACCGCAGCGCAGCGTGGGCACGCCGTGACCGTGCTGGAACAGGCGAACCGGGTTGGGGGCCAGGTTTGGACCGGGGCGGCCTCCCCACTGCGGCGGAGCTGGGCGCGGATAGCGGAGTTTTACCAGCGGCAAGCGGCCAGCGGTCTGTTCGAGGTGAGGGTCGGGACGCGCGCCGATGTGGAAACCGTTCTGGCGCTCCGTCCAGACGTGGTGGTGATAGCGACCGGCTCGCAGCCGCTCCGGCTGGAGATACCCGGCGGCCCCGGCGCCCTTACGATTGGCGAAGTAATGGGTGGCCGTGTGGACCACGCCCGCCGGGCGATGATCTACGACACGGAAGGGTTCAATCGCGCGTTCGTCGCAGCGGACTATCTCTCTGCCAAGGGCGTTGCGGTGGACCTGGTCACACCGTATTGCCGCCTCGGGCACAAGGTGGAGTCCATGATGCTGGATGAGATGGTCCACCAACTGGGCGACCGCGGGGTCCGCTTCCGACCGGGCCAGGAGCTGGTCGGCTGGAATGGCGGCCCGGTGCTCCGAGATGTTCGAAGCGGAGAGGAGGAGCGGATGGAAGGCGTGGAAGTCGTTGTTGGGACCGTCGGCTCGCTTTCCGAAGCGGTGCTGGCCGATTCCCTGCGCGCGCACGTCCCTGTGCTGCACGTTATCGGGGATGCCGCCGAGCCCCGCACCGTGGAAGACGCGACGTACGAAGGGGCGAGGCTCGGCAGGGAGCTTTAGTCCGTCAGCCCTCCAGCGGGGCGCACAGGTCCACGTGAGTGCCGTCGGGATCGGTGACAACGGCATACCGTTGTCCCCAGAAGGCGTCCCAGGGCTCCAGATACCCGCCGTATCCAGCTTCCACCAGCCGGCGGTAGGTCGCGTCCACTTCCGCGGGCTTTTCGCAATTGAATGCGAGCGTCAGGCGCTGACCGACGGGCTCCTTCCATTGCGGATCGATGCTCTTAACCAGCGCCTCGGTGTCCCACATGATGGTGTAACCGTTGGGGGTGGTGGTATTAACGTGGTCTTCCGAGTCCTGCCCCTCCGGAATATCCAGGCCTAGCAGGCGGTAGAAGCGGAGCGACGCACCCATGTCCTTCACGACCATTCCAATACCAATCGGCTGAATTGCCATTGTCTCTCCTCCATAGGTGTGATGATGAAGAGATGATAACAGCCGATCGGTGACAACCCTATGTCACCGATTCTGGTAAGTCTTCAGGATTTTTTCTGCATGCTCCAGCAGACGGGCCCGGAGCTCGGCTGGGGATTCAACCACGGCTTCCGGTCCAAGCCGCAGGAGGTACCGCGCGAACCACTCCAGCTCGCTCGGCGGGCAGTGGAATTCCAGCATCCCGCCGCCGTCCGGCTCGCGGCGTATCTGCGGGCCGAGGTGCTGCTCCGTCTCCATCTGAAGGACGCCGCGGGGCGTGAGGCGGACGCAGACGCGTGGGTGCGACGGGTGGTTATAGGGTAGCGTCTGTTGCCTTGCCTGAGGAGCAGCCGGTGCGGGAGCACGCTCTACGCGCATGAACCGGTCGACTCGGTAGGTGCGCCCTTCTCCGTGCTCGTGGGAGAAGGCTCGGCAGTACCAGAAGCCGCCGCTGCTAAAGATGCGGAGCGGGAGCAGCGTTGGGGTGGACGGCCCATTGGCGGATCGGTACTCCGACGAGACCCACTGCTCCTCCCGGGCGCACTGAAGGAGCAGCTCGATGAAGGGCGTATTGTACTGCCGTTCCGGCACCTCGATAGCAACAGAGCTGAGCAGCTCCTCGGCCCCACGCAGGTGCGCGGCCGGGATGGAGGCCCGCAGCTTGGCGGCGAGGGAGGCGCGCTCGTCCGAGAAGGGGCTGTCCGGCAGCTTCTGCAGGCCGCTCAGGGCCAGCAGCAGCAGCATCGCCTCGCGGAGTGTGAGTGGGAGCGGCGATAGCGAGAAGTCCTCCGGCAGGGAGTAGCCGCCGCCAGGTCCTTCCTGGGCGATGACCGGCACGCCCATCTCGCAGAGCGCCTGGATGTCGCGGAGCACGGTGCGGCGGGACACCTCAAAGCTGCGGGCGATCTCCTCGGAGGTGCGGCCCCCATCTTGCAGGAGCAGCACCGTGGCGGTAAGGCGGTCCATGCGGTTCATGCCAACACTATTCCCCGTCCAGGTCCGTTGATCCTGAGCGAAGGAGATGAACGCAATGGTCGTACCGGCTGACATATCGGACCCGCTTCTGGCGGAGTGCTTCGGTCGCCTGAGGGCCTACCGGGAGCTCCAGTGGCTCTGCGACCACGTGGGCGGCCGGACGAGCGGCATGTGGTCCGGCGAGCAGACGGAGGAGTGGGCGCACAGGCTCTTTACAGAGTGGGGATTGGAGCAGGTCCGGTATGAGCCCTTCCAGGTGCTGGCGTGGCAGCGCGGCACCCTCCACGCTGCGGTGCGCGAGCCGGTCTCTTGGACGCTGACGGCGCTCTCCCACGGTTACGCTCCCTGCGAGGCTTACGTCACAGCCGAGGCGGTCGACGTCGGACACGGCGAGCGGCATGAGTTCGAGCGGGCGCGCGACACCGTGAAGGGCAGGATTGCGCTGTGCGATGAAGGGGCTACAGAGGGGAAGCGCCGGCTGCATCGTTCCGAGAAGCTCGGAATGGCCGTGGAGTTCGGCGCTGCCGGACTGATGATCCTGAGCTCCGCGCCGGGCGGGCTGCCCCGCACGGGCGTCTGCTACTACGTGGAGTCGCCCATCCCCAGCCTCGGCATCTCGATGGAGGATGGAGAGCGGCTGCGCCGCGTGCTGGCGAACGGCGCGACGCCGGTCGTGCGCATCCAGATGAGCAACCGGATGCAGGAGGGGACCGCGCGGAACGTTCTTGCGGGCCTGCCCGGATCGGAGCAGCCGGAACAGGTGGTCCTTCTGGGCGCGCACGGGGACTCCTGGGACGTGGCCCAGGGTGCGACGGACAACGGCCTGGGGGTCGCCATCGTGCTCGAAGCAGCGAAGGCTCTCGCCGCGCTGCCTCGCCGTCCGCGCCGCACCGTGCGATTCGCGGTCTGGGCCGCGGAGGAGATAGGGCTGCTGGGATCCTGGCAGTACAGCCGCAAGCATGAGGTCGACCTGCCGAGCCACACGGCTGTCATGAACTTCGACATGACCGGCGACCCACATGGCTTCTGGACGCCGGGGCGCAAAGAGCCCGGTCCCATGCTACAGGGATTGGCGGAACAGCTTGGAGCGCTGGGCATACGCCGGGAGTTCCGCAGCCACGCCAGCCTCCACAGCGACCACCAGCCGTTCATGCTGGCCGGCGTGCCGGTGGTGGGGCTGGTGTGGGAGCCCAGCGGGCAGGAAGGGGCCCACTACTACCACAGCGCGGGCGATACGTTCGAGAAGGTGTCCCAGCCGGCTCTGGCCCGCGCCGCGGCCGTGGCCGCTCACACGGCATGGGCGCTCGCGGACGCTCCGGAGCCGCCGTTCGCGCACCTGGACGCGGCCGGCGTGCGGGCCATGATCGACGAGGCGGACCTGCACGAGGCGCTGGTGGCGGAGGGCTACAACGGTCCGCCCATGAGCGTGCGATGAGGGACGAGAGGCGGGCATACCTCGGGTTCTGGCTGCTCATCGGGGCGGGCTGGCTCAGCACTAACGTGGGTTACGCCATCGCGGACCTGCCGATGCGGTTCCTCCTGCGGGAGGACCTCCGGGTGGGGCCGGCGGCGCTCGCCTTCTTCTTCGCCTTCGGCCAGTTCACCAACTACATCAAACCCATCGCGGGCGTACTCACAGACGCGGTGCCGCTCTGGGGCACCCGGCGCAAGAGCTACCTCCTGCTGAGCCTGATCGCATGCGGGGTCATGTGGCTGGTGTTCGGGGTGGTGCCGCGCCGGTACGGCGTGCTGCTGGGGACCTACACCTTCCTCCACATCTTCATCGTGCTCATCAGCACCACGCTGGGCGGCATCATGGTAGAGGGCGGCGCGCGCTTCAACGCCACCGGCCGGCTGAGCGCCCAGCGTGTCGCCGTGTTCCGCTTCATGGGTGTGGTGGGCGGTCCCGTGGGGGCGTGGCTCTCCTACCGCGCCTTCGGCCTGACTACTTCGCTGACGGCCGGGTTCCACTTCATTCTGGTCCCGCTCTTCCTTCTGTATTGGCGCGAGAAGCGGATCGCGCGGGTCGACCACCATACGCTGGACGCGGTCAAGGAGCAGGGCCGGGCGCTGGTCCGCTCCCGCACGCTGTGGGCGGCCGCCGGGCTTATTTTCCTGGTAATTGCGGCGCCGGGGTTCGGCACGCCGCTGCTGTACTACGAGCGGGACACCCTCCACTTCAGCCGCCAGTTCATCGGCACCCTGGGGCTGGTCGGGGGCGCTTGTGGCATGGCCGGTGCGTACGTGTTCGGCGTGCTGTGCGGCCGGTTCTCGCTCCGACCGCTGCTCTCGGCCGGGATTCTGCTCCACGTAGCGGCGGCGCTGCTCTACCTTGGCTTCCGCTCGCCCGCGTCGGCCATCCTCATCACGGGCCTCTACAGCGCCGCGCAGACCGTGGCGATCCTGCCGCTCTACGATCTCTGCATGCGCGCCACGCCGCGAGGCAGCGAGGCGATGGGGTACGCCGTGATGATGAGCGTCTTCAACCTTACGGGCGCGCTCTCCGACATGGCGGGATCCGCGGTATTCGGGCACGGCCTCTCCTTTACGGCCCTGATCTGGCTCAACGCGGGCTCGACGGCGCTGGTTCTGCTCGCGGTTCCCTTCCTGCCGCGGGTGCTCACCGACCGCCGGGACGGGCAGACGGAGGCGGTGGTGGAGCAGCAGGCGATGCTCGCGGAGGCCGAGCCGGCGGTGTAAATCCGGACGGTTCCCAGGTTTGTTGCCGGTCCGTGTCGAATCAGCTAGTCTGGGGGAGCTCGGCGTCACGGAGACTGCCGCGAACCGTCCGGGCTGATCAGCCTGTGCAACCGTCCCCATGATACTACGGAGGCCCTTTTGGCGGATTCAGAAGCAGCAGCTAACACGCACTTGGATGCGGTGCCGACCGGCCGCCGGAGCGGAATCACGCTGGCGCAGTACGCCATTCTGGTTGCGGCCGGGGCCTTCGCCACGACCTTCGCGCAGTCCCGCGTCCTCGGCAACTATCCCACCACCTTCCTGCTGAAGGACCATCTGCACCTGGAACCTCAAGCCGCTTGCCGGGATCTTTACCGACGCCTTTCCGCTGCTCGGCACCCGACGGCGCTCCTACATGATCCTGGGCGCCACAGTGGCGGGCATCTTCTGGATAGTGATGGCGTTCAGCTCCAACGCCTACATGCCCCTTCTGGTCGCCTCCATCTTTATGAACGTGGCGACCGTGTTTGCCAGCACCGTGATGGGCGGGCTGATGGTGGAGGCCGGCCAGGCGTTCGCCGCGCCGGGGCGCATCTCGGCGTTGAGGCAGTTCGTCCAGAGCGTGGCGGGGATCGGTGCGCCGGTGTTGGGAGGCTGGCTGGCCGGAAAGGCGTTCGGCTGGACGGCGACCACGACCATCGCGGCTATCACGGTACTGTCCCTGGCGGTCTTGACCTTCTTCGTCCTGCACGAGCGGCCTGCCCAGCAGGTAGTGTCCGGCGATACGATGGGGCTGTCGCACCCCGACTACCGCGTTCCTACCGGAATGATCGTCGGCATAGCGCTCGCCGTCGCGCTCGCGATCGGTCTGGCATTGCCCGCGGAGACACGGCAGATAGGGTTCTCCTTCTTCGCGCTTATCGGGATGTTTCTGCTCATCCTGCTGATCATCTGGCTGCCGGTCTACAACCCCACGCTCATCAAGGCCCAGAACCAGCTCGTACAGATCCTTCGCTCCCGCACTCTCTGGATGGCGGCGTTTATGCTCCTGTTGGTCTATACGGTGCCGGGCCTGGGGACGGCGCTGACCTACCGGCAGGAGGACGTGCTCAAGTTTCCCAAGCCCTTCATCGGCCTGATGGATTCCATCGGTGGTGGGCTGGGCGTGGTCGGCGCGGTTCTCTATGCCTGGTACTGCCGTAAGTTCAACCTGCGTGTGCTTCTTGTAGCGGCGATCGCGGCAAATGCTGCTGCTACGCTGCTGTACCTCATATACACGAAAGGCACTGCTCCCTTCGTCCACGGACTTGGCGGGCTGGTCGGGGTTGCGTCCGAGCTGGCTCTGATGGACCTGGCGGTCCGGTCTACTCCCGTGGGCTGCGAGGCGCTGGGCTTTTCGCTCATGATGAGCGTGCGCAACTTCGGCCTGGCGCTGAGCGACGTCCTGGGATCCAAGATGCTGGACGACCTCCACATGAGCTTCAACACGCTGGTGCTGATTAACGCGGGCACGACGGCGGTAATCCTGCTCTTCGTGCCGCTGTTGCCGCGGGCCATCATGAGCCGGCGCGACGCCGACCCCTCCGAGGCCGAGATAGCGCGCGGCGCGACGACGATTCCCGCTCAGGGGCTGGGGGAGGCGAGGGAGTGAGACTCGGAGGCTAAAGCCACGGCAACGAAAGCAGAAAGTCCGCCTTCGCGGACTCCGGATCCGGAGTCCGCGAAGGCGGACTTTCT
>CAYNFH010000219.1:0-10380 GCA_964396385.1 uncultured Chthonomonadaceae bacterium
GAGCCGCACTTGGCCGCCTTGCAGTTCCACCGGCAGGCCAGGGTGCTGTCATGCCGGGCCTGGATCTGGTGGACGGCGTCCAGCACCACCATGCCCGGAAAGGTTTCGACGGTATAGTCCTTCTCCTCGCCTCCGGACGAGTCGCCGCGGAAGACCCGGAGGGTGATCTTGTCTAACATGAACCTATTCTCCAAGTAGGACTAGAAGCAAAAGTAGACGGAGGACGGAAGACGGGAGACGGACGGATCCGGAATCCGTCTCCCGTCTTCCGCCCTCCGTCACTTTGTCTCCTCAAACAGGGCCTTGAGCTCCGGCGACATAGGCGGTACCGCCCCGGTAGAGAGTTTGACCGCCGCTCCATCCCTGCTGGCGATGATGTTCTTGTCCGCCCAGGCAGGGTCTTTGTCCGGGTAGTCCAGGCGCCACTGCGCGCCCCGAGACTCCTTGCGCTCCAGGGCGCACCGGACGATGATCTCCGAGGTCTTCAGCATGAACTTGATGTCCCGCGCCGTTTGCCAGCCGGGATTGTAGCGGCGGTCGCCGGTCACGCGGATGTTGGCCGCCCGTGCCTGCAGCGCCAGCACCTTCTCCAGGCATTGGGTGAGCCCCTCCTCCGTGCGGGCGATCATGGCGCCGGTCTGCATAGCCTCTTGGAGCTCCTGCGTTATGGTGTAAGGGTTCTCTGTACCCGGATTCGTGAGCGAATCCAGCAGGATTTTCGCCTCCTCCTCCACCTGCTCGGCATCGACCTGTCCCTGGCTCGCGCCCCTGGCGTACTCCGCGGCGCCGATCCCGGCCCGCCGGCCGAACACCAGGATGTCGGTCAGGGAGTTGCCGCCCAGGCGGTTCGCGCCGTGGAGCCCGGCGGCGCACTCGCCGGCCGCATAGAGGCCGGGCACGTTGGTGGCGCACGTCTCCGGGTCCGCCCGGATGCCGCCCATGGTGTAGTGGATTGTGGGATAGACCTCCATGGGCTGCCTGGTGATATCCACCTCGCCCAGCGCGTGGAACTGCTCGTACATGCTGGGCAGCTTCCGCTTTATGTAGTCCGCGCCGCGGTGGCTCACGTCCAGGTAGACGCCGCCATGCTCGCTGGCGCGGCCCGCCAGCACCTCCTTGTAGATGGCGCGGGACACCACGTCGCGTGGCAGCAGCTCCGGAGGCCGGCGGTTGTTGGCCTTGTCGTCCAGCCAGCGCGCGGCCTCCTCCTCTGTCTCGGCGAACTTGCCCTTGTAGGCTTCCGGCATATACTCCAGCTTGAACATAAACCGCTCGCCCTGGCTGTTGCGGAGGATACCGCCCTCCCCTCTCACGCCCTCCGTCACCAGGATGCCGCGTACGCCGGGGGGCCAGATCATGCCGGTGGGATGAAACTGCACCATCTCCATGTCCATGAGGTCCGCGCCCGCTTCGTAGGCCAGCATGGCGCCGTCGCCCGTGGACTCCCAGGAGTTGGACGTGTACTTGAACATGCGGCCCCACCCACCCGTGGCCAGAATGATCGCCTTGGCGCGGAACGCCACGAACTCGCCCGTGTCCCGGATATAGCCGAAAGCGCCCACTACCCTGTCGCCATTTTTGATGAGCCGGGTAAGCGTGGTTTCCATATACACTGTGGGGTTGAGGGAGACCGCCTTATCCTGCAGTGTACGGATGAGCTCCAGGCCGGTGCGGTCCCCCACGTGGTTCAGACGCCGATACGTGTGGCCGCCGAAGGGCCGCTCCGCGATAAGCCCCTCCGGCGTGCGGTCGAACACGGCGCCGTACTCCTCCAGCTCCAGGACCCGCTCCGGCGCCTCTTTGGCGAAGATCTCCACGGTGCGGGGGTTGTTCAGGAACTGCCCGCCCACCATAGTGTCGCGGAAGTGGACGCTCCAGTCGTCCGGCTCTCCCATGTTGCCGAGCGCTGCGGCAGCGCCGCCCTCCGCCATCACCGTGTGCGCCTTGCCGAGCAGCGACTTGCACACGATGCCGCAGGAGAGGCCGGCCTCCAGCACAGAGATGGCGGCGCGCAGTCCCGCGCCGCCCGCGCCAATCACGAGCACGTCGTGGTCGTAAGTACGGTAGCCTGAGGCAGGTGAGAGATGAGAGGTGGGAAGTGAGGTGTCGGATTGGGACATCACCGTATCCTCAGGTCGGTGATGATGCCACGGGAGACAAGGTTCACGTAGATGTCTACCGCGGCCACGGAGATGAGGCTGCACCAGGCGAAGAGCGCGTGGCGCTTATTGAGGAAGCTCACCTTCTGCCAGAGGCCATAGCGCGTCCGCGTGAGCGCGGAGCAGGAGTAGCAGTCCACTTTACCGCCGATGAGGTGCCGGCACGAATGGCACCCGAACGTGTAGGCACTGAGCAGCACGATGTTGATCCAGAAGATGATCGTGCCTACTCCGATGCCGAAGTGCCGTACGCCGTTCACGTCCACAAAGAAGAGCGCCTTGATGGCATCCCACAACAGGATGAGGATGAAGACCACCGCCGCGTAGAACGCGAAGCGGTGCAGGTTCTGGAGGATGAATGGGAAGACCCGCTCCCCCAGGTAGGACATGCGACCCCTGGGATTGGGCTCCGCCAGCGCACAGGCCGGCGGGTCCCAGAAGAACGATCGGTAGTACGCTTTGCGATAGTAGTAGCACGTGAGCCGGAAGCTCAGCGGGAAGATCAGGATGTAGATGGCCGGAGAGATAGTCCACGTGCCGAGGGTCCACCGGAGCGGGATGTATGGCGAGTACATCGGTGAGAGGTAGGTGGCGTTCTCAACGGCCCGGTACGCGGCATCGGGGTCCAGGAAACGGGGCTCCGGTCCGGGCCAGATGAAGTGCGCATTCTCGAAGGCGCGCCAGGTGACGTAGATGCCGAAAGCGCTGAGGACCAGCACGGTGAGCAGCGGCTGGACCCACCAGCGGTTGTCGCGCTCCACGCGGGTTCCGACCGGGATCGGCGCCCGTCCGGCCTCGCGGGACTGAGCGGTATAGCTTGCCATGAACTCCTCCTGAGGCTGGGCCGAGGACCGGACACCGGCTAACCTAAGCACTCACTTCGCCGCGAATCTGTATCAAGCCACTGGGAGCGGGAGGCTCCCGTCGAGCTAGCGAGACAATCCGCGACCAGTAAGGCCGATGCCGGACCATTCGGGGCAGCAGGGAGAAGCTTAGCACAACTTAAGGCCAGAAGGGAAATTGAAAGGTATCATGGGTTATATAAGATGTTCTTATGGCAGGTGGAGGCGGCATGGATCTGGAGGCATTGAAACTGTTCTGTGACGTGGTGGACTGCGGGTCGTTCACGGCCGCGGCGCAGCGGAATTACGTGACGCAGCCGGCCGCGAGCCAGCGGATCCAGTCACTGGAGCGGAGACTGGGCCAGGTGTTGATCGAGCGGGGTCAGGGCAAAGGGCGTGTGTGTCCGACCGAGGCTGGCGCGGCGCTGTACGAAGGCGCGCGGGCGCTGCTGCGCGAGGCGGAGGAGCTGGAGGCCCGCGTATGCGGATTGAGTGACGAGGTGGCGGGGACGGTGCGTGTGGCGACCGTCTACTCCGTGGGGCTGCACGCGCTGCCGGGCCGGCTCAAGCCATTCCTGGCGGCGCACCCGCGCGTGAACGTTCACCTGGAGTACAGCCGGACGGACAAGGTCTACCAGGACGTGGTAAGCGGTGCGATGGACGTGGGCATTGTTGCGTGCCCTTCCCCGCGCTCCGGCGTGGAGGTAGTCCCATTCGGCGAGGAGGAGATGGTGGTGATCTGCGCTCCGGAGCATCGATTCGGGGAGAGAGTTTCACGCGGAGACGCAGAGGGCGCAAGGAGGGAATTGCCGCGGCTTCCCTTAAGGGGTCTGGAAGGGGAGGCGTTTATTGCGTTTGCGGATGAGATCCCAACGCGGAAGCTCACCGACGAGCGGCTGCGAGCGGCCGGCGTGCACGTGCGGATCGCGGCCTCGTTCGACAACATCGAGACCATCAAGAACCTGGTGGAGATTGGCAGCGGGGTCGCGCTGGTGCCGGAGGACACGGTGCGCCAGGAGGTGCGCGAGGGCGCGCTGGTGGCTATCCCACTAGCGCCAGCGGACTCGTTCCGACGGCCGGTCGGTATCCTGCTGAAGCGCACGCGCACTCGCCGCGCGGCCGTCCGCGCCTTCGTGGAGGCGATGCGGGCGCCTGGGTAGGATGAATGAGAGAGCGGGACGAACAGGGAGGATATGAGGCTTGCCAAAGACGTAACCGAGCTCATCGGGAACACGCCGCTGGTGCGGCTGAACCGCGTGACAGCGGGAATCGATGCCGCCATTGCGGCGAAGCTGGAGTACTTCAATCCCCTCTCCAGCGTGAAGGACCGGATTGGCGTTGCGATGGTGGATGCGGCGGAGCGAGAGGGGCGGATCGAGCCGGACACCATCATTCTGGAGCCTACCAGCGGCAACACCGGAATCGCCCTCGCCTTCGTCTGCGCCGCCCGCGGGTACAAGTGCGCCATCGTGATGCCGGATACCATGTCCACGGAGCGGCGGGCCATTCTGAAGGCGCTGGGCGCGGAGCTGATCGTCACTCCGGCCATCGAGGGCTGGGAGGGCGTATTCCGCACCGCCGAGCGCATGGCCGCCGAGGATCCGCGCTACCTGATCCTCCAGCAGTTCGAAAACCCGGCGAACCCCGAAATCCACCGCAAGACCACCGCGGAAGAGATCTGGAATGATACGGACGGGCAGGTAGACTTTGTCGTAGCGGGGGTGGGCACGGGCGGCACCATCACCGGAATCGGCGAGGTGATCAAGGCGCGGAAGCCAAGCTTCAAATGCATCGGCGTTGAGCCGGCGTCGTCCCCCGTACTCACGGAGGGCCGGTGCGGGCCAACGCAGATTCAGGGACTGGGCGCGCCGTTCGTGCCGCCCGTGCTGAACCGCGAGATCATCGACGAGGTGGTGGACGTGCAGGATAGCGATGCCCTGGAGATGACGCGTCGCCTGGCGCGAGAGGAGGGCGTGTTCGCGGGCATCTCCAGCGGCGCGGCGGTCTGGGCAGCGCTCAAGGTGGCGCGGCGGCGAGAGAACGCGGGCAAGTTCTTTGTGGTGATCATCCCCTCAACGGGAGAGCGGTATCTGAGCACGCCGGCGTACAGGTTCTTGTGATTATCAGTTTTCAGTTTTCCATTTCCAATTCGCAATGAAGGCGGCGTTGTACATACTGGCATGTGTGGTGGTGCCTGCGGTCTGGGGGCTGGTGGCTTCCACGGTGTATGACCGCCTCTACGGAAGTCGGGAGCAGACAAAGCCGCCGGAGGAGCAGGCGGACAACATGTTCCACATTTGATGGGGTCCGGAGGATCGCCGGGCTGGTGGGCCGGACTGGCCGGGCTGGGGCTCCTGGTGGGGCTTGTGGCGGGCATGTTCGGGATTGGCGGTGGATTCCTGCTCATTCCGGCGCTCAATGTAGTCTTCGGCATCCCGCTGGATATTGCCATCGGGACCGGGCTCTGCCAGACCATCGGGACTGCGGTGGCAGCCTACCGGCGGCACCGACGTCTTCGACAAGGCGAGGTCAAGGTCGACTGGCTGATGATGGCGGGCGCGTTGCTGGGCGTGAGCGCGGGCGCCGCCACGGTAGAGTATCTGAGCACTCGCGGAGTTGTCGCCATCGGCGTCTACCGGGTGGCGGCGGCCAAGCTGTGGATCTCGGTCGCCTACATCGCAGTGCTCACGGTCGTGGGGCTGTGGATGATCTACGATGCACGGATGCGACCCGGCGGGGTCGACCTTCCGCCGGGGCCTTTAGCGCGCGTGCCTCTGCCCCCTTACACGGTGCTGCCGGCGACCGGTCACCAAATGTCCATCCTGGTGCTGTCCTACCTCGGGCTGGGTCTGGGTTTCCTATCCGGCCTGATGGGCATAGGAGGCGGCACGGTGCTCATGCCCATCCTCATCTACGGCATTGGGATGAGGCTGCGGATGGCAGCGGGCACGGGCATCCTCCTGCTGCTGTCCACGAGCGTGGGCGGCACCATTGCCCACGCGCGGTTGGGACACGTTCACCTCGGATTGGCGATGGTGCTCCTGGCCGGCTCGACCTTCGGCGCTCCTGTCGGAGCAACCCTCACCGCGCGCGTGAGCGGACGGCGGCTGCGGGCGCTGTTCGGGACGCTCATGCTGGGGACCGCGGCGGCGGTGGTGTGGGACCTCGCAAGAGCAATGACAAGGTGATTACTTAGTTTCGATTTTGCATTTTCGGTTTTCAACTCGGGTGCACTGATGGGAGCAGAGGGTTGTCGTGAGCGTGATTGAGCGAGTAGAGGTGGAGGTCGTGGAGGTGCCGCTGCGGCACCAGTTTGTCACGGCGCGTGACAAACTGGCACGGATGGTCTCGCGCCCCGTGGTGATCACGCTGCGCATCCACGGTGGGCGCACATTCTACGGCGAGGCGGTGCCAATCGCCTATGTGACGGGCGAGACGCAGGAGTCCGTCGTGGAGGCCGTTAAGGCCGCCAGGCCGGATCTGCTCGGTGCGGACGTGACCCGCTTAAGGTCGCTCACGGAAGCCATATCAAGACGGCTGCCCGAAGCCCCCACCGCGCGGGCGGGGATCGAGATGGCGCTCTACTCCGCCTTCGCCGGATTGGCGGGCACTAGCCTGTGGAAGCTGTTCGGCGGCGCCAAGGAGAGCGTAGAGACGGACGTGACGCTCTCCATTGTGGCAGATGTAGTGGAGCGGGCGATGGAGGCCGCCGAGCGCGGGTTCCGCTGCTTCAAGATGAAGATCGGCGGCGAGGACAGGGCGGCGGATTTCTCTCGGCTCGTCGCGATCCACAAGGCCGTGCCCGGCGCGTGCTTCCGGCTGGATGCCAACCAGGCCTTCGAGCCGCAGGAGGCGCTGGACTTCATCCGGCGGGCGTTGGATGTCGGCGTCTCCCTGGAGCTGGTGGAGCAGCCGGTGCTCAAAGTGAACCTGGAGGGGCTGGACCGGGTGGCGGCCAGATCGCCCGTGCCGGTGTTCGCGGACGAGGCGGTCAAGACGCCATCCGATGCGTTGCGGCTAGTACGCGAGACGCGCACCCACGGCATCAACGTCAAGCTGATGAAGTCCGGGATCACCGGCGCCCTGGACATCATCGCCATCGCGCGGGCGGCCGGGCGCAAGCTGATGATCGGATGCATGCTGGAGACGCGCCGGGGCATCGCCACCTCGCTGGCTCTGGCTTGCGGTACCGGGGCATTCGACTACGTGGACCTGGACTCGCACCTGCTGCTGAACGAGCCAGGGGAGAACCCCTACTTCACCACCGCCGGCCCGAAACTGTCCATTAGCCGCGGATGAACGCGAATGGACGGAAACGGGGATTCCGGTTCCGTCGCCAGCCGATCAGAGACGCGCGAATACCTCCAGTTGTCCCGCTTGGAAGAACGCCATTCGCGCACATTCCCGTGTATTCGCGGCTGATTACGCGCCGAAGTGGCGCTGGATGAGGTTGCAGAGCTCGTCGACGGTGGTCTCCACGCGGCGGGCGTCTGTGTCCTGGGCCATCACGCGGATGAGCGGCTCGGTTCCGGAAGCGCGGACGGAGAGCCACTCCGGCTTGCCGAGCGAGGACCGCGCGGCGGCGATGGCGTCCCGAATCTCGGGGACCTCCTGCCACCCCGTGCGGCTCCGGACGCGTACGTTGCGTAGGAGCTGAGGGCAGGACTCCATTACGGTGGCCAGCTCCGACAGGGGCTTGCCGCTCTCCTGCATCTCTGCGAGGACCTGGAGGGCGGTCATCATGCCGTCACCGGTCGGCGCAAGGCGCGGGAAGAGCAGGTGGCCGGACTGTTCGCCGCCGATGGCCGCGCCGCTGCGCTCCATCTCCTCGGCCACGTAGCGGTCTCCTACATCCGTCCGGAGCAGCCGGATGGCGTGCTTCTCCAGCGCCACCTCCAGCCCGGCGTTGCTCATGATAGTGGCCACCACCACGTCATTGTCCAGCTCTCTACGTCGCTGGAGGGCAAGAGCGCAGATGGCCATCATGCGGTCGCCATCCACAATCATGCCGTACTCGTCGCACATCATGACGCGGTCGCAGTCGCCGTCGAAGGCGAGGCCCGCATTTGCGCCGAGCGCCTTGACCGTCGCACATAGATCCCCGGGCTTCGTCGAGCCGCAGTTGGCGTTGATGTTGACGCCGTTTGGCGTGGTGTAGATGGCGATGACGTTCGCGCCAAGCTCCGCGAAGAGGCGCGGAGCGATGCCGTATGCCGCACCGTTGGCGCAGTCCAGCACGAGCTTCAATCCCGCCAGGCTGGTACGGGCCGTCTGCTCCAGACCCGCGACGTACTTGTCTACAAGCGCGTAGGAGTCCTGGATCCGCCCGATGGCCGCCCCGGTGGGCTTGGGCAGGGCCAGCCACGCATCCATGGCGGCCTCAATCTCCTCCTCCACGGCGTCCGAGAGCTTCTTACCGTCCGGCCCAAAGAACTTGATGCCGTTGTCGTCGAACGGGTTGTGGGAGGCAGAGATCACCGCTCCGGCGGCGGCGTTGGTGAGCACCGTGATCTGCGAAACGGCGGGCGTGGGCGCGATGCCGATGTTCGTGACCAGCGCGCCCATGGCGGCCATGCCCGCGTTGAGGGCACCCTCCAGCATATCGCCGGAGAGGCGGGTGTCCCGACCGACGATGACGTGGGGCTCCGTGGTGTGCTTGCCGAGGACGTGCGAGGCCGCCATGCCGAGCTTGAGGGCAAGTTCCGCCGTCAGCTCCGCGTTGGCGACGCCCCGGACGCCATCAGTCCCAAACCGGGGCTCCGGCTGGCTCATCCCTTCTGCGCCACGCGGACCATGGAGGGGCGCAGCACGCGGTTGTGCATGGTGTAGCCCTGCTGGAGCTCGTCCACCACGGTGTTTTCCGGGTGCTCGCTGTCTTCCACGCGGGCCACCGCCTCGTGGAAGTTGGGATCGAACTCCTTCCCCACCGCCTCTATGGGCTCCACGCCCTGCTTCTTAAGGAAGTCCTGCACCTGTCGCAGGGTGAGCGCTACGCCGCCGACGAGTGCCTCATAGCTCTTGTTCTGCTCCGCGGCTGCCAGGGCGCGCTGGAAATTGTCCAGGATGGGCAGCAGCCCCAGTATGAGCTCGCGGTTGGCAAACTGCCGCTCCTCCTTGCGCTGCTCCTCGCTGCGGCGGCGGAAGTTCTGGAAATCCGCGATGGCCCGGAGCCGCTCGTTGCGTTCCTCCTGGTACTTGTCTTCCAGGTCCTTGATGATATTCTCCAGCTTGTTGGGACTCCGTGAGCCATCCGCGGCCGCCGGATCGTCCTGGGCGGCCGTGGGGCCTTCCTGTCCCGCGCCGGCCGGCGTCGCGCCTTGGCCTGGCGCCGCGTCCTGGCGCTCCTCGCCTGCAGCTTCGTGGTCGTGAGAGTGACCGTGACGTCTCCGCATACGTCTATTCGCTCCATCCATGAAAAAGGGTGCCGGGCGCTCGGTACCGGGGAGCTACCGCTACCCCCTACCTTATACCCAACACCCCGCGTATCTGTTACCTTAAGCTGTTCTGTGATAGGACGGTGGAGAGGTTACGCGCCATCAGACGGACAGCGCCAACCGCGCGGTCGTACCTCATGCGAGTGGGCCCCACGACGCCGATGAAGCCCCCCACCCTATCGCCGATCCGGTACTGGGACGTGACCACGCTGCAGTCCCGCATAAGCTCCGGGCCTTCCGCGCCGATCACCACGGTCACGTCTTCGCCGCGGAGGGCGCGGCTCAGCACGTCGAACAAAACGCTGCGCCGCTCCAGCGCGGCCAGGAGCTGCTCTAGGCGCGCCACGTCGTGGAACTCGCGCTCCCGCAGCATGTGCGTGGTGCCTTCCAGGAAGATGCGGTCCTCACTCAAGGCGCGGGCCAATTCCGTTACGGCCGCGTAGACCTTCTCGATGGCCAGCCGCTCCGACCTCAGCTCTGCCGGAGTGTCTCCGAGGGCCCGGCGCGCCAGTGGCTCCAGCTCCGCGCCGCGCAGCGCGGCGTTCAGGTAGTTTGCGACGCGCTCCAGCGCACCGGGTCCCACTCCATCGCCGAGCTCCACGAGCCGGTGCTCAACCTGGCCGGTGGAAAAGAGCATCACCAGGAGCGCATGGCGTGGGCTGGCCGGCGTGAGGTAGACGCGGTGCAGCGAGGTCGCTTCGGGTGCGGGCGGCGTTGCGACGGACAGGTAGTGCGTCATGCCGGAAAGGATCCTGCAAGTGTGCTGAAGGATGTCCTCCACCGTGGTTGAGCAGCCATTCGGTACGACCTGCTGCCGAGCGGCTCGCCGCCCCTCGAAGCTGGCAGGGGTCATGAGCCGGTCCACATAGTAGCGGTAGCCGCGGTCCGAGGGAATCCGTCCCGCCGACGTATGCGGCTGGACGAGATACCCCATTTCGGACATCT
>CAYNFH010000220.1:0-2589 GCA_964396385.1 uncultured Chthonomonadaceae bacterium
GGATGAAGGCCAAAGGCCGGCCACTTTCTGAAACGGACTGTCCTGCCGAACCGCCGCGTAGGAACACGCACACCGCACCAGCTACTTACACAAAGCGATGCCTGGCTGGGTAATGCCTCAGTTGGCCGCAAGTCGTCAGGCATGGCAGCCAGTTTGCTTGGAGCGAATTGGAGCGTTGAAGCAATGGTTCTGTGGCCCACCATCCTTTGGAAGCGCAATCCTGCTCCGTACCTGAAGATGCCAAAGATCGCGGCCGTGAGGTGGCTTGTAGCGAGCGTCGCCGCAACCGCGTCATGCATCTCCTTATCATGCACCAGGCGCCCCAATGCTTCGGCGGAAGAGGGAACCGAACTCAATCAGACACAACCTGCACGGAACCGCCGCGCCTTCTCCCGGTTGTTGGCGCAGATCAAAGATGGAGACACTCCCGCCAGAGTCGCTGGCTTGCTTGGCCGACCGGATGACGTTCAGTACGCGTCGAATGCTCCACCGTACAGAGACGAGGTTTGGTGCTACGGCACAAGTGGTCACGGCTCGCTGGCTACCCTGGGAAAGGTGGACTTCCGCGGTCAGCGCGTCCTCTGGGTGGCCGGTGCCTACGGTTTGCCACCTTCGCCCCTCGTGATCTCCGAGCGAGAACTGCAGGCTGGAATGAGGTTCCTCCATCCTGGGCCGGAAGCCGCTGGGTACAACGACCCCTTGCAGCTCATACGTGTGACCAACTATCTGCTTCCTCTGGGCAAGGCTAAGGCACTCGCCATTGTCTCCGAGTACGGCCGCGTCGGGGGTGCGGATTGGGATGAGACATGGCTCTTCTTACTGCTCCGGACCCTCTTCGATGTGCCGGACCCGCCCGGCTATATGCCCGAGATGTTCATCGGGGCCATGGCGCCGGACCCTGGCCGAGATCGGCGGAAGTTTCCCAGGTATCCGATTGTTATCGTAGACGAAGTTCCGTTCTCTGTGCTCTGGGGTGTCAGTCTGGGAGGTATGCCCGAGCCTATCGGCATGGACGTTGAGCACTTCCGCAAGCACGGCACGCTGCGCACTCGTCCTCTACGGCCGCCGGACGACCCGTTCCCATCATACAAGAAGCTTCTGCAGACCAGGGAGTGGCATGCAGTCGAGACTGCATCTCCTGACGCGCGCAGCCTACAGGAATACTCCGGTCACGTGCTCCTGCAGGTGCTGGCTCTTGTCCGTACCGCCTATGACCCTCCTGAGGCCCGACAGCCCTTTGCTTATCTCAAACCGGCGGATTATGAGCGATTCCACAAGGAGTTCCTGGCAATAGGAGCTCGGTGGGATCAAAAACTCCAAATGTACGTCCGGCCGGACGGGAGCCACCATGAGGTGGGCCATCTGGCAAACATCTACAGGTAAGTCGCTCCCTTGGGGAAACGGCGCCGCCAGGTCTATATGGTTATCGAAGCTGGAGCCGCCACCGGGTATCTCCAGCGCTGTTCCGGGGAGATCTGCGGAGGTTGTGAGTCGGACGTTCTAAGCCAATAGAGGACTTCGACAGGCGGATGGGTTGGCATCAGAATGCGCCTCAGGCGCTCCCGATCATCCGGATTCCCTACCCGCCCGTACACTCGTTGTTCGGAACGGCCGCCAAGGCTACGACGACGATTCCTGCGAGCTTCATGGGAGCTCGGAACTGGTGGTCTTCACTCCGGCACAATGCTGCTACTCCTCTAGCTTGGCACCTGACCTGGAGCCGGGACGGATTCCCATTAGGAGCAGGACCACCCCCGCCAGAGTAGACAGTGCCGAAACTATGTTCAGGCCTGTCCCTAATCCCTCCGCTGAAATGAACGGGGACTGACCCAACTGTTGTCCTGTCGTCCCGGACAGCGTGATCACGGTGAAACCCCAGTGACCGGTGAGGAAGGTCGCTGAAAGGATTCCTATCACTCCCAAGAGGAGAAGCAGAACACCCAGAATCTTCATATTTCTACTTCATCCGCCATGCGCCCCTTGATGACCTTCGATTCCCGCCAGGAACTCCAGGACTTTGACCGCCGCAGAGTAGTCCTCCTCGCCCCAGCCCTGCTGGTCGGCGGCGAGGAACAGCTCGCGGGCGAGGCCGTTGAGGGGTAGGGGCGCGCCCGCCTCTCGTCCCGCATCGGCGGCCAGCGACAGGTCCTTCAGCATGTTCCGCACCACGAAGTTCGCCGCGAAGTTGCGCTCCAGTAGCGTTCGCCCCTTGCTGGCGAACATAGGCGATGCCATGGCGGAAGCCTGTAGGATCTCCAGGAACGTGGCCGGACCTACGCCACTCTTGCGGGCAAACACCAGGCTCTGCCCCAGCCCCAGGATCATCTGCGCCAGGAGCATGTTGCACGCCAGCTTGACGGAGGCTGCCTGGTCCGGCGAGTCGAAGCGCCAGACGCGCGAGGAGAAGGCCCGCCACGCCCCCTCGCACAGCTCCACATCCTGCGCCGCTCCGCCGCCGAACACCAGCAGCGTCCCCTCCTGGATCTGCCGCTTGCTCCCGAGCACCGGCGCCTGCACAAACCGCCGCTGCCGCTGCCCGTACGTCGCAGCCATCTGCAGCGACCAGGCCGGCGACACCGTGCTCATGTC
>CAYNFH010000220.1:2599-10304 GCA_964396385.1 uncultured Chthonomonadaceae bacterium
GACGCCGGTCTCCGGCAGCCCGGCCAGGATTCCATCGTGCGCCAGCGCCACCGTCTCAACAGCCGCCGGGTCTGTGACCATGGAGATCACCACCTCGCAAACGGCGGCCAGTTCGCGGGGAGTATCAAACCAGCTCGCGCCGCGCGCCAATAGCGGCTCCGCCTTCTCGCGCGTCCGGTTGTGGACACTCACAGAATGGCCGGCGCCCACCAGCCGCTCCGCCATAGCCGAACCCATGATTCCCAACCCAACTACGCCAACTCGCATAGCGCCCTCCTGTACATGCCGCCACCCACGCATTCGACAAGGATTCACGCAGGCCTGCTGGCAATAATTGCGTGTGGAGGCCCGTTTGGCAACCGTAAAGGGAATCCGCCTGCGGGGCTATACATCGGAATACTTGTATGATGCGATTGTCGCTCGCGTCCTCTGCAGCCATTGCGCTTCTGATGATTCTGTTGGCTCCTGTCTCGGGGCAGGAGTCGGATTACTCCGCCTGGTCGACCGCCGACCTCTATCGCTACGCCACGGGGCTGCTGAAGAAGGGGCGAACATTCCAGACTGCCATAGACGTGCTCTCGGAGGCGATAAAGCGCGAGCCCGGCAACGTGGACTACCGCCTGGCGCTGGGCTGTGCCTTCGCGGACCGATTCGCTGCCGTGGCCCGCGCCCGCCGGCAGGCCCTGAGCCTCGAACGGGACCGAAGCAACTACGACTTTCAGCGGAAGGAGTGGGAGAAGGCGCAGAGCCAGCCCGGCCATCTCGCTCACGGTGGACCTCCGCCTCAGTCTCCTCCGGATCCCACCACTCCGGACGACGACGCGCCGTTCACGCTGAGCCCCCGGGAATCTCTGCGTCTGCTGCGGGACATCGGCCATAGCGCCGTGGAGGCGTTTGGCGAGGCCCGCAAGCTCGCGCAGGATCGGCCGGCCAAAGAGCGTGCGGAGACGGAGTTTGTCCGGGGCTGGGGCCTGTTTCTGCTGCGCGACGCCGCCCCGGACGTGGTCATGGACAGGCCGGCGAGCCCGAACGGCGGCGACCTGTGCATCCCGGCCGAAGACGTAAGAGACGCCTTCCGCGCCTGTACGCAGGCAGATCCCGGCGAGCCGGCTTACTGGCAGTCCCTGGGAGTCGCCTGGGTTCCGCGGGACCTGCTGATAGGGGACCTAGGCAACTGGGCCGACTTCATGGACGGGCGGGAGATACACAAGCCCCAAGAGGTCTCCGCCGCCATCGCCGCTTACCGCAGCGCCCTGGAGCGCAGGCCCGCAAGCTTCGACCTGCTGTACCAGCTTGCGCTCATTGCGCTTCCCACGGATCCGCCGCTGGCAGCCGACAGCCTGGAGAAGGCCACGAAGCGACCCGGCTCTAACGCTACCATCTGGTACCTGCTGGCCGACCTTCGGTTCCGGAAGGCGGAACAGCAGAAGGGCAGCGCTGCATGGGACAGCAGACGCAAGGCGATGCGGGCCGTAAGGGAGGGTAACGGAGCCGATGTATACGAGAACATCCCGTTCCGGCTGCCGGCGCCCTCCCTGCTGGCCATTCCATGGGAGTACAAACGCTCGTTTGCGCTGGACCTGGATGGGCTGGTGCAGCAGGACCTGTTAACCGGCGACCTCCGGCTCTGCCTTTCGGAGCACCTGAAAGCGGGCCGCTCGGCCGAAGCCGTAGACGTGGCACTGCTCATGGAGGCGCTCGGCCGGCGGCTGATGGCCACTGTACGGCGTCCGGACCTGTTCTTCCGCGGGCCCCTCGTCCGAGCCAGGCTCAAGTGGCGGGCAATGGCCGGCGTCCTGAACTGTACGGAGGCCTACCGGCTGATCCAGAAGGAGCAGGACGAGCATCCGGACGAGATCAAGGCCCGCTATCTGGCCGATCAGGCGGATGCGTACCAGGAGTGGAGGCGGTTGGACAGACAGCTCGGCGAGCTCTACTGAACGCGCAAAGGTCGTCCCACGGATCTGATTCTGGAGTCGGGGGAGGCCGACTTCGCGTACTACGTAGGCGCGGTTTATGGTTTTTGATCAAATGGTTCCGCTACGACTCGTGTCCACGTAGGTGGACACTCGGCCGTAGGCCACCCAGCCGAGGACCTTGGTGCGACGGCCGTCCCGCTGGCCGGATAGCGGCACTATTTCATCAAAGACCATCAACCGCTGGCTCACTCAGTACGCGATGCGGAAGTCCTCGAACCCGCCCGTGAGCTCCAGGTAAGTGACGTGGACCTGGCGTACATGCGCAAGAGACGGTCCATGGTGCGCCCAGCGGATGAGCTGCTCCAGCGCCTCCTCCGGGCCCTCTGCCACAATCTCCACGTCCCCGTTCGGCAGGTTGCGCACCGTCCCGGTCAGCCCCAGCGCGCGGGCCTCCCGCTGCGTGTAGGCGCGGAATGAGACGCCCTGCACCCGGCCCTGCACCACGATATGCGCCCGCTTCTTCATGCGTCCCGGCCCGTCGACTGGTAATATCAATAGGGCGTAGGATCTGGATTCCGTGTTCTTCCCCAGAATCGGGGGAGGAGGCTTCCGAAAGCTGTCCCCTGTTCGCTATAGCCCGCAACCTTCCCCCTTCCGGAGTATACATTGCCTCAGCAAGACAGATACGTAGACGTTGCCGGTCAGGCCCTTGGGGTTCGTCCACGGCGACACCGGCGGCGTGAGCGCCGCAAGTCGGTTCTCTGGCTCCTCGCCGCCGTCCTTGCCGTGGGCGCCGCTCTGGCCGCCCTCGTCTTGAGTCCGCCGCCCGCGCCGCCCGCGCTCTCCCCACAGCAGATCGCCGAGAGCCAGCAGCACGTCCGGGACCTCAAGGAGAAAGTGCGCGAGATTCAGGACGCCGCCAAGGCGCACCTACCAAAGGTGTTCCGCCTCGTCGCTACGGAGAACGACCTGAATACTCTCCTGACAACCGATGAGGAGACACAACAGTTACTCGCCAGCAAGGGGGTGGAGGAGGCCTATGCGGTCATCGGCGATGGGAAGGTCCAGGCGACCGCGCGCGTGCAGGTGAGCGGCGTGCCTGTCGCGCTGAGCGCCGTCCTCGTGCCGGAGATCGAGGACCACAGCATCGTCTTCCGGGTGGACAGTGTGCGCGTGGGCCGCCTTGGGGTACCTAGCGGCGCGGCTCGCCGCGCCGCGGAAGGGATTGCCGCCAGGCTGGAGCAACGCCTGTTCGATCCAAACATCCGCTACCGAACCATAACCGTGAAGAATGGGGCCATCACCGTGACGTGCGATACGCAGTAGAGGACCTCTTGTAGGGGCGGTGCCGCGACGCCAGCATCCGGCGGTGAAAGCCGCGGCTCGCCGATTGTGGGGCGCCGTTCCAGCTCGCCAGAAAGACCGCGATGGAGTCCTGAATGCGATGCGCCACCGATGACGGCGCCGGGTGGTTGTTCATAAGGATCACGAACGCCAGGGGCTCGCCGGCCTTCGTCGTCACATAACCGGACATACTGCTCACGCCGGAGAGGCTCCCGGTCTTGCCGTGGCAGTTACCCTCCGCGGGCGTTCCCTTCATCCGGTTCCGGAGCGTCCCGTCCACCCCCGCGATGGGGAGGGAGTCGATGTAGACTCGCGACTGCGGGTGCGAGTACATCGCCCGCAGCAGGATGGCCAGGTTGCGCGGCGATACCAGCGTCTGCCGCGAGAGGCCGGAGCCATCGGTCATCTGCACCCGCTCCGTGTCCAGCCCTAGCTGTTTGAACCAGGCCAGCGCCACCTCCCGGCCAGCCGCGGTGCTTCCGCCGCTCCCGCGCTCCGCCCCCAGCGTCTTGAGGAGGCACTCCGCCACCAGGTTGTCGCTCGGCTTGTTCAGGCGGCGCAGCACCTCCGACATGGGCGGGCTTTCGTGACGCCCGATCTCCGTGGCGCCGTTCGGCGTCGGTCCAGTTTTCGGTGCACCGGCCACGGACACGCCCGCCCCGACAAGCCGCTCCGTAAACACCGTGGCGGCGAAAAGCCCCGGGTCCTCCACGGTCACAGGCGTGGGGCGGTGGTCCTCCGATCTTGCGTTCACGGAGAGCGTGCCGTCCACCGTCGCCACGTTCTGTCCCAGGATTCGGGAGACGCGCAGTGTGGACTTACCCCCGGAAGCGACGGTCCGCCCTCGGTCCAACACGCGCAGGTACCGCTCCGTGGGGCTCTCCGTCACCTTGACCGGCTCGCCCGCCCTGCGGCCCGGGTCGATCTTCAGCGTCTCTACGTTCTCATCCAGGTTCAGGCCGCTGATCTGCGCGCTGTAGTAGTAGGGCATGTCGTCCCACTCCCAGCTATCGCCGTAGCGCTGCGAGTCGAAGCGGCTGTCGTCCCCTACCACGCGGCCCTCTACGCGGCGGATGCCCGCGTCCTTGGCGGACTGAACCAACGCGTCCAGGTCCTTGTCGTCCAGCAGGGGATCGCCGCCGCCGTGCAGGTAAAGGTCGCCGTGCAGGGTGCCGTCCGCATCTACCGAGCCCGTGCGCTGCAGGGTAGTCACAAACTTCCAGTCCGGGCCAAGTGCGTTCAGTACAGCCGCGGAAGTGAGGAGCTTCTCGTTCGAGGCCGACATAAACAGCAGGTCCGCGTTGCGCTCGTACCAGGTCGTTCCGTCTCGCAGGGACTGCACGATTACGCCCTGGATACCTCCCTTCAGCCACGGCTCCGCCAGCAGCGCGTCGATCTGGCGGACTACTTCCGCCCGCGCGCCGTGCCCCTGGCCCTGCACCTGCGCAGCGGCAGGGAGAGCGGCCAAAAGCAGCATCACGCAAAGGCGCAAAGGCGCGAAGCGAGGGACTTGTTTTCTGGTTCCACTCAGTACTCTGCAACAGCCGGACTTCTTAGGGGTTCTTGGCGTCTTTGCGTCTTGGCGTGAGGTATCCGTCATGCCACCAGCTCTCCAGCGTACACATTCATGGTCTCGCCGCGGAGAAACCCGATGAGCAGCATGTTGGAGCGCCGGGCGAGGTCCACGGCAAGGCTGGAAGGCGCGGAGATGGAGCAGACGGCCGGGATACGTGCGACCAGCGCCTTCTGTACGATTTCGAAGCCGGCCCGGCCGCTTACGAGCAGGACCGTTTCATCCAGCGGCCCAATGTCGCGGAGCAGCGCCTGCCCTACCACCTTGTCCACGGCGTTGTGTCGCCCCACATCCTCTGCCAGCGCCAGCAGCTCGCCCTGTGCGGTGAAGAGCCCCGCGGCGTGCAGCCCGCCCGTCCGCTGAAAGACCGTCTGGGCTTCGCGAAGCAGGTCCGGGAGCCTGTAGACTACGCTCGCGGAGACGCGTGGATTATGGGGAAGGGGCAGCGCGGCCGTCAGTACTTCGTCAATGGTCGCCTTACCGCAGAGGCCGCAGGCGGAGCTGGCGTACCGCTGCCGGCCGGCGTGCATGTCTTCCGGCGCCCGGTCCGGCGGAACGTAGACGGAGACAATGTTGCTGTGGTCTGGGCGGTCCGGCTCGGAGCAGTGGACCACGTCCCAGAGGTCCTCCCGGGAGTGGAGGATGCCTTCCGTGTGGAGGAACCCCACCGCCAGCGCTTCGTCCTGGCCCGGCGTGCGCATCGTCACGGCCAGGCTCCGGTCGTTCACCCGGATCTCCAGCGGCTCCTCCACGACGATGGCGTCGCGCTCCGGCGTTCCACCCGTCCCGCGCCATCGCTCCACGGGCACCGAAACGTGCATAATTTCCGATGTGATAGCGGTCATCGCTGGGAATCCGGATTCTGCCGTGCTCCGTGGCGCACGTGGAGGACGCGTACGGTCGGCGGTTCATCTGCCGCCGCGGAAGGCCTCACGGTATAGAGGATACGATATCTGTTGCGGCCCTTGCCGTAGATCATTCGCGGACCTCTTCGGAGAACCGCTCGCTCTCGCGAGACACTGCAAACCTGTAGGGTATTTCGCTAAGGGAGTCAATCGCGCGCAGGAGTCCATCATACCACTTGCCCGCGCGCTCGGGTGAGGTACGCAGCATCCAAAGAAAGGCCGCTTCGGCTTCCGCCTCAGCGGCCTCCGACAGCTCAACGTGATAGGTCATCTGTCGCTTGGAAGGTTATGCTTCTTGCGCTGTTCGGCGGCGAACTCATGGAAGGGACGGAATCGCCCGTGTTCGAAGTCCGCTAAGCCACGCTCGATTCCTTCGACCGCCTCGGCGTAGTCTTGCTCCTCCCACTCAAGTGCTTCCAGGATGAGCCGCGCTGCGACCTGAGCCTTGTCTTCCCCTTGCCGTTCGGCCCGCGCCCGAAGTCGCTCCTCGGCCTCGGGCGGCAGTTGTACTGCAATCATCATAGTAATAGTCCCAATGAGTTGGTAGAGGCATTATAGGCGAACAGATGGAAGGCGTCAACGCGGATTGCGCTCACCCTGGAGGGCGGAAGTGACCTCGGAAGCGGGGCGGTGGGGGAGAAGGCGCTCGTAGTGCGCGAGCACTTCGTCGGCCTGGCGGCGGGGGGTGAAGAGGTCCAGAACGCGGGTCCGCCCGGCCCTGCCCATCGCCGCGCGTCGTCCCGCATCTGCCAGCAGCTCCGACAGCGCGTCTGCCAGCGCGCCGGTATCGCCGCGCGGCGCCAGCAGTCCCGTGCGGTCGTGCTCCACAACCTCCGGCAGCGCCCCTGCCCGGAAGCCCACCACCGGCCGCTCCATGGCCATCGCCTCCGTCACCACCAGCCCGAACGGCTCCTCCCGCGACGGCACGCACAGCACGTCCAGGTCCGCGTAGACAGGCCCCATCTCCTCCCGCCACCCGGTCCATACTACGGCGTCCTCCAGCCCACGCTCCCGTACCCGCGCCCGGACCTGCTCGGAGAAGCCGGCGCCGCCGGCGTTCGCGTCCTCGCGGCCCACAATGAGCAGCCGCGCCTCCGGCAGGCGTTCCCGCACCCGCGCCATCGCGTCCACCAGCTCCAGGTGCCCCTTCCACACCAGGATGCGGCCCGCGATCCCGACCAGCGGAACGCCGGCTGGGATCGCGAATTCGCGCCGGAGAGAGCCGCGAGGATGCACAGCGGGATCGAAGCGGTCCGCGTCCGTGGCGTTGTAGATCCGGTGCACCTTGCGTTCCGGAACACCGCAACCCAGCAGCGTCTGCCGGACGAAGGAAGAGATGGCGATCACGCGGTCACACCGGTGCAGAGCCCAGTTGGATGCCCGGCCCATCTCTCGCGACCAGCCCACGTGCACGTGGATCACGCAGCGGCGGCGCGTCATCCGCGCGAGCAGCACCCCGAGCACTGAGTCCCGCGGCCGGTCTGTCGTGTGGACGACGTCGATCGTCTCGCGGCGCACCAGCCGCGCCAGCCGCGGCAGGCAGCCGAGAGCGGTGCGTGCGCCGCCTCCCAGGTCCAGCCACTCCACCCGGGTCTCCGGCGCTCCAGCCAGCAGGCTCGCCATTCGGTCGGCGTCTACCGCCTGCTGGTTCGTGGCGACCGCTACGGTGCAGCGGCGCCGGTCGAGAGCGCGGATGAGCTCGAGATGGACCGCCACGTCCGCCCCGATGGCGCTGCGGGTGTTGAGGAAGAGGACATGTACCATGGCAAGGGAGCGGCCATCAACGCCGCGTCGCCATTGTACGCCACGGCGAGCGCGCGAGCAACCTGCCACCTCTGCCGGGTTCGGCCGCATAAACGGAAATGGGGAGCGCCAGGTGGCGCTCCCCATTTAAGCTGGTGGCTCGGTGAATCTCTCAAAGCCGGGCAGAGGCTTTGCATGTGAGTACATGGAAGCAGCAGTAA
>CAYNFH010000221.1:0-10286 GCA_964396385.1 uncultured Chthonomonadaceae bacterium
GCTGGGCTCCCGCTATTCCACTCCAGGATAATCTTCAACGCATCATCGAGCACGTTTCGAAGGAACATCTAGTGCCGGTCGACTAGCGGCCCCGCTTCCAGCCGCGCGAGGAATGAGTCATGACTACTGTGGGCACGCAGGACCGGCAATGGATGGAAGCGCCGAATGCGGCTACATGGAGTGTGAGGGAGCTCACGGAGGAGGAGCGGGACTGTATCCGGATGCGGTGGTCAAAGGATCATCCATCCTCAGCCGGTTACATCGCCTCTGTGAAGCGGCTGTTCGGCAAGCGGGCCCACCGTAGGCGTCGCACGCCACGGTGGGCCTGGGTGGTTCCCGTTGATGTCCGCCACGGCCGGAACGCGGAGGGTCCCTTCGTTCGCTGCCAGATGCGCGAGCTGGTGGAGGCTACTCGGGTCACCAACCTTCAGCTTGACTGGTTCCCGGAGGGTCTGGCGACGGTGGAGCTGCTTCCCGCAGGGAAGGCTCAGTGCCCGTACCGCTACATCTTTGCGGGCCACACCGTGGAGGTCTATCCGACCGTCAGATTGCTGCATACTCCGGACGCGGACTTGGACCCCGAGGCAACGGCGGAGTTCGGGCGGGCCGTAGTACCGGACGGGGCTGTCCGCCGCAGATCCACGCGGGGGTCGGCGCACGGTGAACGGCGGCATCTCAGGAAAGGGTCCCGGCGGCGCCGGTACCGGCGCATCGTCGCGGTTGTGGTCCTGTTCATTCTTGCTGGGGCCATCGCGGGTTGGGCACTCGATAATCAGGAGGAGATCCTGAAAATCATTAGCATGTTCAAGTAGTCGCCCTGCGAAGGGGCCCGTATTCACACGTCCGGGAGGCGGTTGCCTGCCGGACGTTTTTGTGCCTCGCCACGTTGCCAGGCAGCCTGGATGTCTAACCGGTTGCGACGCGGGGCACCCTGGGAAGCAATCGCGTCGTCACATCGTGTTCGGTGGTCTCCGCCCAGCGCGCCACCTCTTCGGCGCGAATGACCTCCCCATCCTGCTGCCCGATCATGACCGCCTCATCCCCCTCCGCGATGCTGGGAACATCCGTGACGTCCACGGCAATAACGTCCATGCACACGCGGCCCAGAATAGGCGCGCGGTTCCCCGCGATGAGCACCACCCCCCGGTTGCTGGTGCGGCGAGGATAGCCATCGCCATACCCGATGGATACGGTAGCGATGCGCGAAGGCCTCTCCAGACTGTAGGTCTGACCGTAGCTCACGTTATGACCCGAAGGAAGGTCCCTCACCAGTGTGACACGGCTCTTGAGTGCCAGAGCAGGACGTACGAGAGGGATAGCGTCGGGACTCCCAAGTGCGGGAACGATCCCATAGATCAACAGACCTGCGCGAACGAGTGACATTCTAGCTTCCGGGTAGAGCAGCAGGCCCGCGCTATTTGCGCAGTGGCGCACGAGCGGGCGGCCGGTGGCGGCCCGGATCCGGTCACAGGCCGTAGAGAAGCTGGAAATCTGCCGACGTGTGAACTCCACGTCGTCTTCGGCGGAGGGAAAGTGGGTTGCCGCCCCGGTGATGTGGACCCCGGGAAGCCCGCCGGCAGCATCCAGGAAGCCGTCGAGGTCGCGGGGCAGAACTCCGCTCCGTCCCATCCCGGTGTCGATCTCCACGTGGACTTCGACGACCGCATCCCTCTGAGAGGCCGCCCGATGCAGTGCCTCCAGGAGCCGTGCACCGCCAACAAAGGGAGTCAGGCGCGAGTGGACAATCTCTTCCGCTTCGTCCGAATCTGCCGGAGCAAACACCGAGATGGGTAGATCGAACCCCAAGTGGCGAAGTTGCACGCCCTCGTCAACCGTCGCAACTCCCAGCCAGGAAGCGCCTCCGGCCACAGCGGCATTCGCTCCGACCTCGACCCCGTGTCCATACGCGTCTGCCTTCACCACCGCCATCACGCCGGCTGGCCCAACGAGTGCCCGGACAGCGCTCACGTTAGAGGCGATGGCTGCAGCGTCTACCTCCGCCCACGCGCGATGCGGCATCGCAAGTCGGCGCCTATCGGCTCGCGCGGGTTATGGGGCCCATTGGCTGTGGCGGCATGGGCGGCAAGTTCAGCTCCAGTTTGCTGCCACTTCCATCTGGGAGCGGGGTGGGTTCGGCCTGTCTGTGTCGGCCGTAAGAGACATGGCGGCGTCCAGCATACAACTGTGGGGCGAGGCGGTCCTTGGCAGCCTCGTATCGGTCCCGATCCTGGTACACAAGGACCAGATTAGTCAGCCAGCGGCTCGGACGGATGAGCGTGTGTCCCTTATAGTGCAGCCCCATGGAGGAACCTGCGTCCAGGTTGATCGCGTTCACCACGCCGAGGTGGCGCATAGCGCGCGCCAGTTTCGAAAGGTAGATGGGCTGCCGGGTAGCGACAATATAAAGGTGGTTGTACCGGGTAACGCCGATGGCCAGCCTGCCGTTGCGGTTGAGCATGTGCTTATCGTGGAACCCCTCGGACCACGGCTCAACATACGGTACGCCGTCCGTCACCAATCGGGGGCCGCAGCACAGGACGAAGTCGAAGCGGCTCCAGTCCTGGTGCGTGTTCCGTTGCGGCTTGACGAACTCCACTTTGTTGTCATCGGTGATGCAGAGCGCCGTACCCATCCCCCCGAAGTGCTCCAGCTTGCCGTCGATCACGATATCGCCGATGGGAATGCGGGTATGAGTGCAGAAGAACGTGCCTGTCACCGCCACGGTTGGTACCGTGCGGTGTATCATCTGGCCAAACGGCTCCGAGTATCCGCAACCGTACTTCGGTAACTGGCCCGTCACCTTGACGTTTGGGTCATTCAAATTGACGTCGATGACTTTGAGCGGTACGCCCGCGGAGGTGGTCTCCACGTAGCGGACGCTCTGGGCCCGAAGCGCGGCCGGGGCGAGCAGGGCGATAGTTGCACCGCAGGTAGCAGCCAGATGACGGTGGATCACGAGCGTAGCATCCTTTCAGCAGCAGATGGGCAAGGAAAAGTAATGTGGATATGCCGGCCTCGGCGCGGACGTGCACTGCGCCGGACGGACAACCGACCGCGGAACATGGCGGCGCGGCGAGACCGTTAGAATGGAGCCGTCGTGGACGCGCGACAGGGGCGGATGCGTCTTGGCGTGCTGCAACGGCGGGGTGGCGGCGACCCGTGTGAAGAAGCGCTACTTTACAGGCTTCAGCACGAAAGCGTCGATACCTACAAGGTACCCGGTAGATGCGGGATTCTTGCCGGTTATCTTCACCGTGAGCGGGTTTTTTCCTTCCTTGAGATTCACCGTTCCCAAAGAGACCGCGCCGGTTGGAACGACGTTAGGAGCGTACAGGTCGATCTCCGGTCCAACCGGCTGCCCGGCCAGTGAGAGCTGGATCCTGGCATAGTCAGCGGCCCTGGTGAAGTAGCCGGTCACACCGTAGGAACCGTCCGCCGGCGCGGGCAGGTTCAGCGTCGCGGTGGCGCCTTCAGCCCCACCAATCCACCAGAGCTGGGTATAGCCGCTCCATTTGCCCTCCCAGGCGCTCATATCCTGGGTGATTACCTCTCCGGCCGAGGGGTGGACGCCCTCCGCCAGGTCTTCGGCTTCGATCGCGCCGTCGATCCGGTAGGGTGGGGGCGGCACAAACGGTAGCAGCTGCGCCGGGTCCGTGGGAAAAGGCGGAAACGGTGCGTGAGGCTCTGTCTGGTACCAGTAGCCCACGCTGGAGTAGTCGGCTTCGGTATCGTTCTGGTTGCCGTGCTCTATGGTCACGCGGATCGACTTGGAGAACGGCATCGCGTCCTCGATGTGCCAGCGATAGGCGCTGACCCGTCCCATGCTGGTGTCCTTGATAGTCACACCATGGAACGGCGCGGAGTAGAGCCCGCGGTCGAAGTACCAGCCGCTGGAGAAGTAGTCTTCCGTGCCGGTGCCATTGACCGAAGGCGTGGACTCTCCATCCACGTAGATCATCTCGTCGCCCTCCAGGAACCCGAGGCCGTGTCCCCGGCGGTTCTGCATGAAGAGGGCGGTCCCCACGAAGTGCCCCTGTCCAGTGGCCTCCAGGATGGTGTAGTTGTGGCCGGCATGGGTGGGGTTCTCGCGGCGCCACTGGGCGTGGAAGTGGCGCAGATCTTTGGGAAGCGACTTGAAGCCGATGAAATCGATGTTGTAGTAGAACGCGTCGATCCGCTTGCTGCTCATGTTGGTGAGTGTCCAGCGGGCCGAGCGGTGGAACGGCATGGGCCAGTAGCAGTTGTATCCGCCACTGGTCTCGTTGAGCGGTAAGGAGACGTAATCCTTCTGCTGGCCGAAGCCCACGCCGAAGAAGTCTCCGATGGGAGCCTCTACACTGGGGGTGGTCTCCCCATCCCAGTACATACGGAGGATGGCCTGCCGGTGGATCTCCATGTCCGAGCGCGGGGCGATGGTGACCCAGAAGCGGCGGATGATGCCGGCACCCTGGTAGTCCAGAAGGGTGAGTGTCTGTCCGGGCGCCACCGACCGCGCGTCCCCATTGCCTCCGGAGCGGTCCCAGCTTCCTTCGTGCTTGGTTACACCCCCATGCGGCAGGGCCAATCCGCTCAGCGGACTGCCCAGGACATCGGCGGGGCTGCCCCCCTGCGCCACACAGGGACTCACAGGCAGCAGCACGGCTATGCAGCCGAACCAGGTGGCCGCCCTCATTTTGGTTTCCGGATCACGATTACGTCCTCCGTAGCGCTGATGACTCTGTCGTAGTGCCGTCTAATCATGGCGTAGTCGGCCGCGGGCACGCGTCCGGGCTTGGACTCGCTGGCAACTTTCACGTTGATGGTACGGCCGTCCGAGGACACCGTGATGGTGCGCCGGTAGCTGAAGAGCTCTCCTTCCAGGTTGATGTCGGCCGGCGTGTCCTCGACCGTGTAGCCCTGTGGGAGCGTAATGGTTGTTTCGCCCTGTTGCAGGCTAGCCTCTTCCACCACGATGGGCCAAACGCGGGTCTCCTTAACGAACGGGTTCGAGTGGTCGGATCCGCCGGAGGTGTTGGCGAGCGGCAAGATCAGGAGGTTCTTGGTACTCTTGGCGCGAGTGGGCGCCGCCAGCTTCATCGAGATGATGTAAGGACCCCGCTTGTCCACGCCGTCCGGCAGCTTGAACTCCTGCACCGTTCCGCCCACGGAGATGGATTGGGCCATCGCCTGGATCATCTGCTTCCGCTGGTCCGGCGTGATGCTCCGCACGTAGCTGCGCCACTGCTCCGCGCTGGCGCCCCGCATGTGGGTCTCCGCGCTCACTCTGGCGCTGCCATCGGGCTGGAGGTCCACGTGCGTGACTGAATCGAATCCGTTCTGCGCGGCGCCGTAGACGGGAATGGTCTCAAATCGGCCCGCGCCGTCGTCGACCACAAAGCCCTGCGCGCCGCGGTCCGACGCGGGGATGTCGCCAAAGCCGCAGGTCTCGGCCGTCGAGTCGAGCCACACCTGTTTGCCATCGATCTCGGCCATCGCGATGCAGTGGTCGAACGCGGCAAGCGTGGGAAGCTGCCTATCGATCGACCGTTTGTCCTCGGACCGAAGCAGGACGGGGTGGGCCTTGATGCCGGCGACCCCCAGCATGGTGACCAGCAGGGTCGCCTTGTCCTTGCAGTCTCCGTACAGCTTGTCGAAGACATCGGGGGCGGGGTGCGGCTTGAAGGCTGAGAGCCCGAACTCCAGGCCCACGTACCGGACATGATTCGCCACGAAGTCGTAGATGGCCGTGGCCTTCTCCGCGTCCGTGGTCTTGCCGGCGATGAGCTGCTGTTCGGTCAGGCGCATGGCGGGAGTGACGACGGCCTGGGGCTTGGCGAGCCTCCAGAACCAGGAGGCGATGTCCTGCCACGAGGAGATCGTGGATACCTCCATCCACGCCTGCACCTCGTTCCGGTTCGGCATAGCCGGCTCCGAGTCCACCGGCTTCATACCGGTTGCCTGCCACGTGTAGACTTTCGTGGCTCCGTCGGGCGAGGTAGAGATGCGCGGCTTGATGGAGTCGTTGTTGTAGACCCGGAATTGGATCTTCTTGCCGACCGGCGCCTTGAGGATGTACCGGCTCAAGCTGACTGGCTCCGTACCGGAGAAGGCCCAGAAGTCCCAGAAGTACCCAGGCATCAGGAGCGGCTTGGTCACCTGGCGCCAGGCGTAGTCGATGACGCAGTCGTCCTCCACGCCGGGCATGGAGAAGCCGACCGACATGGAGTCCCCGTACATGGGGTAGTCGCTGTAGGCGGAGGAGGTACGGATGTCCCCGGGGCTTACCTCCAGGACGCGTCCATCCTTCTTGAGAGTGCGCGCCCATTTAACGGTGAGGTTCTCGTAGGACGCGTTGTAGGGGAGATTGACCTCCGCAACGCTGCGGCCCCGCTCGTTGAATATCTTGACCGTCTCGCGGTAGTCTGCCACCACGGTGCCGTCCGGCTTCATGGTAACGGACTCCAGATCCAGGAGCCGGGCGTAGTTATGGTCCGGCCATTGGGATGCCTTTGGAGCGGACGCGAGCGCCGCTTTGAGCTCCGGGTCCAGGATCACGGCGGCACGCGGGGGCGGCGTGGGCGCGGCGGCCCGGGCCGACAGCGGAGCGCCGAGCGCGGCCGCGACCGCGAGCAGGGTTAGCGAGCGGGTGAGGATTGGCATACAGTTCTCCGGAACGACCAGGGGCGCGGCCTACTGGGGCAGACGCTTCATGTAGTCGGCGGCGTTCTCCTTGGTCACCATCTCCGTGCGCGGAGTGATGCGCTTCTCCACCTTCTGGCCGGTGAGGATGTCGTGGGCGGCCTTCATCGCCTCGTCCCCCAGCCAGGGGTACTTGAAGGTGGCGGCCAGGTCTCCGTCCATCACGGCCTGGATGGCCTCCTTCTGCACGCCGTCGATCCCTATTATAGCGACCTTCTTGGGGTCCATCCCCGCGTTCTTCATGGCGATCATGGCCCCAAGCGCCATCTCGTCATTATGGGCGTAGACTGCATCGAATGGCTTCTTGGTCTGCAAGAAGTTCTGCATATACTTGATCGCTTCGTCGCGCTTGTAGTTACACACGTAACTATCGACCTTACGGAGGCCTGGTATCTTGTCGACCACGGTGTGGAAGCCGCCGCTGCGGTCCTTGGTGGGGGTAGCGTCGGCGATGCCCATTATCTCCACGTAGCCGCCCTTGCCGTTCAGGCGCTTGTTGAGGAAGTCGCCGGCCATTTCACCGATCTTTCGGTTATCGCCGCCGATGAGCGTGGTGTACTTGTCCGAGTTGATGGCCCTCTCCATGAGGATCACCGGGATGTGCTTGTCGTAGACCTCGCCCACCTTAGCGGTAAGTGGGGCGGCTTCATTGGCGCTGACCATCAGCACCTCCACGTGGTTGGCGACGAAGGTGTCGATCTGGCTGATCTGGGTGTTGCTGTCCTGGTGCGCGTCCTCGATCTCCAATTTGACGTCCGGATAGCGGGTCGCAGCCGCCCTGAGCGAGGCGTTCTGGACCTGCCGCCACGGGTCCTGGGAGTTGGCCTGAGCAAAGCCGACCAGGTGTGTCTTGCCGGAGGACGTGGCCACTGCGGGCGCGCCGGGTGGCGCAGGCGTGGAAGCGCCGTTGTCCTTCTTCTCCGAAAGGCATCCGGCGGCCAGAATAGGCAGGAGCAACATGATCGCGAGGCGGGCTACCCAGCGCGAAGCCGGCCTGCGCAGGCTGGGGATCAGTCGGTGTGGAGGAAGCTTCATTGTTTCTCCTTATGCGCGTCTGCGGCCAGGCTGAAGCAGCACGGCCAGCAGGATGATGGGCCCCTCCAGTCCCAGGCCCACGTAATAGTCCACTCCATTGAGCTGGAGCACGTTGCTCAGAATGCCAATGAAGAGGGTACCGACGAGCGTGCCGGTGACGGAGCCCTGGCCGCCCATGAGAGACGTGCCGCCGACGACCACGGCCGCAATCGCGTCCAGCTCGTATCCCACCGCGGTGCCGGGCGCGCCACTCTGATTCCGGGCGGTATACATGAGGGCGGCGAGCGCCACCAGCAGCCCGTTCAGCGCGTAGACCTGTACTTTCACCCGGTCCACCGGCACGCCGGATAGGCGCGAGGCGTCCTCGTTCCCCCCGATGCTGAGCACGTACCGGCCGAACCGCGTCTTCACCAGAACTAGCTGCGCCAGGAACACCACTCCGAGCAGGAATAGCGCGAAGAGAGGCACGCGATTCCAGGTGTCTGTCGTGCCCAAGACGCCCTGGAGGAATCCCGGAACGGGCACCATGATGGAGGTTTTGAAGAAGTCCAGCGTATGCCCCAGCCCCGTGACGAACGTACTGTGTGTGATGATGTACGCCAGCCCGCGCAGCGAGACCATCATGGCAAGCGTGACAACAAAGGGCTGCATGCCGGTGCGCGCGATGATGACGCCGCTTACTCCCCCCATAGCTGCCCCCAGTGCCAGCGTGAGCAGCAAGATGGCTGCCAGCGGCATGTGCCCACCGACAACCCAGAGCGCCGCCGCACAGGAGAGGAACGCGACGCCGGAGCCTACCGACAGGTCAATGCCCGCGGTGAGGATCACGAATGTCATCCCAACGGCCAGGACGCCTGTGATCGCCACCTGCTCCATGATGTTGGCGAAGTTGTTCCAGGCGCGGAAGTTCGGATTATAGATACTGATCCGGTAGCCGCCCGCGTAGAAGCCGATGGGGAAGGAGGCGAGGATGATCAGCACGAGCAGGCCGACGGCGCCCTGATAGCGCGCGAGGCCGGCGCTCACCCGCCGGAACCGGGTGTGTTCTACGGCGCTAGCGGCCGGCGCGGCCGCGCTCACGCAATCAGCTCCTCCACCGGGGTGTACGGCAGACTGAACTGCTCCGCGATGTCCGGGAAGCAGACCTTGCCTTCCGCTATGTTCAGCCCCATCTTGAGGGGAGCGTTCTCCCTCATGGCCTTCTTCCAGCCGTGGTTGGCCAGCCGGCGCAGGTAGGGGAGCGTCTCGTTGGTAAGCGCGTAGGTGGACGTGCCGGCTACGGCGCCCGGCATGTTCGCAACGCAGTAGTGGACCACGCCCTCCACAATGTAGGTGGGCGCGCTGTGCGTGGTGGGACGGGTGGTCTCGAAGCAGCCGCCCTGGTCCACTGCCACGTCGACGACGACCGCGCCGCGCTTCATGGTAGCGAGCATCTCGCGGGTCACCAGCACCGGCGCCTTCGCGCCGCGGCGCAGGACCCCGCCCACCACCAGGTCCGCATCCCGGACGGCCTGGCGGATGTTGTGGCGGTTGGAGAAGAGCGTACGGACGTTGGCCGGCATGACGTCGTCCAGGTAGCGCAGGCGCTCCAGGTTGATGTCGAGGATGATGACGTTAGCGCCGATCCCCGCCGCGACCTTCGCGGCATTGGCTCCCACGACACCGCCGCCGATGATGACGACGTTGGCCGGCATAACGCCGGGCACCCCGCTCAGCAGGATGCCGCGCCCCTCCATCGGCCGCTCGAGGTACTTCGCGCCCTCCTGGATGGCCATGCGCCCCGCCACCTCGCTCATGGGGGTGAGCAGCGGGAGGGTCCCGTCCGGAAGCTGGATTGTCTCGTACGCCACGCAGACCGCCCCGCTGGCGATCATGGCGCGAGTAAGCTCCTCGCTGGCGGCGAAGTGGAAATAGGTGAAGACGGTCTGGCCGGGCCGGAGCAGCGCGTACTCCTGGTCCAGCGGCTCCTTGACCTTGACGATAAGGTCCGCCTTCTGGAAGATCTCCTTGTCCGTCGCGACGATCTTGGCGCCAGCCGTCTCATACTCATCGTCCTCGATGCCGGTGCCGAGGCCGGCACCGGTCTCTACGAGGACGGTGTGGCCGTCCTCCACGAGCATCTCCGCGCCCGCCGGCACCAGCGCCACGCGGAACTCGTTGTTCTTAATCTCCTTGGGTATGCCGATGATCATCCGGACCTCTAGGCAGGCGTGGTGCGAAATGGCGGTGCAGAGTTCGGCGGGACGCGGGCCTTCTCCTCCGCCCTCACATGTCCAGGTGGCGCTCCAGGTATTCGCGGGCGTGGTAGGTGAGGATAAGGTCCGCGCCGGCACGTTTAATGGAGGTCAGCGTCTCCTGGATGGCACGATCCTCGTCTATCCAGCCGTTGGCGGCCGCGGCCTTGAGCATGGAGTACTCGCCGCTCACGTTGTACGCCGCAACCGGCACCAGGACGCTGTCCCGCACCTCACGGACGATGTCCAGGTAGGGCAACGCTGGCTTGACCATCACCATGTCCGCGCCCTCCTCCAGGTCCAGATCTACCTCCCGTAACGCTTCGCGGCGGTTCGGCG
>CAYNFH010000222.1:0-7307 GCA_964396385.1 uncultured Chthonomonadaceae bacterium
CTCTGCATAGCCGCAAGCTGCTCATCTGTATAGCGAACGCCCTGCGGTTGGAAACGGGCGGCTATGTCCCTCGGCGGGCCGTTAAGGACGATGGCCCCGTGCAGCTTGCCCCTGTACTTCTTCAGGTCTTCCATGCTGTTGGCGTCCACGAAGACCACGTCGGCAGTGAGAGGTTTCTTGAGACCCGGCGACCAGGCTTTGGGGAATGCGATGAGCGGGATGTCCTGAGGCGAGACGACCTGGGCGGAGAAGCGCTCCAGCTCCCAGCCGCGACCGAAGGGGCCCCACGCCTCCAGGTGCGCGTTCTGGAGACCCCAGGAGGCCAGCCTGTCACGAGTCCACTCGTTGGCCCGCTTCAGGGCAGGCGAGCCGGTGAGGCGCGGCCCGATGACGTCGGTGAGATAGCTGAGGGTCTGCATGACCAGGGAGTTGTTGAGCCCCTCCTCCCGGATCCTGGCCACGATATCATCGCTCGCGCCGTTGTTCTGGGCGCGGGCTGGGAAAACAGGAGCAGCTAGGATAAGGAAGAGGACGGCTCCGGCAAGGCGGCTACGCATGCGGTGTTTCCTCCTGCGTGGGAACGTACTTAGATATAAGGGATGGGCGATGAAGGACTAGCGGTTATTCCAAGGCACGGATGCCTCAACCTTCAACCCACTGATCGCTAGTTCGCGGGAAGGCGCTCTCACACCTGCGCGTGCCCCCGGCTCAGTCAGGCAACCGAATCGGTCGAGAATAGACACGCAACCGTGTTGATTAACGCGGACTGTTAGCCTTCGCCGCGGAATCCGCCAAAAGGAGTATAGGGAATGCTCGCTCGCTGCCGATAATCTCTGGGGGTGGCGGCAATAAGCCACTGCGTGAACTCGGTCAGAAGACATGCATTCTCTACAGGCTCGGATTACGCTCCTTCTCGCCCTGCCGGCGATGGCATTCGTCACCGGCTTTGCACTCTGGAGTCGGAACGAGACGGCCCGCGCGGAGATCGTACGCAACAACGCACAGAGGGAGATCCAGCGCGAAGCCATCCAGTTCCTTGGGCTCCGGCGCGACCCCCAGCGGGCGCTCGCGTACGACTATACCTATTGGGACGAGATGGCGCGCTTCGTGCACACGCGGGATAGACGCTGGGCCGCCCAGAACCTGGATACCTGCCTCCGAAACTTTGGCGCGACCGCAGTGTGGGTCTATGACACCAAGCTGCGGCCCGTATACGTGGTGAGCTCTGCCCTTGCGGCGAAGAACCGCTCGCTACCCTTCCCTTCTGCGATCCTCCGCGACCCGTCGCTCAACCACCAGGTTGGCTACTTCACGTACCGCACACGGTGGGGCGTTATGGAATTCCATTGCGCCACGATACATAGGGGCGCGGACGCCACCCGCGTGGGCCCCTCTTACGGCTACTTCGTGGTCGGCAAGCTATGGGACGCTGCAGAGGTCCGCTCAATTGCGGAGCTTACCGGATGTCAAGCGCGCCTCGTGCCGCGGGACGAATCCCTGTTGCACCGTGCCCTGACGCCGGGCGCTGACGAGATTGCGTTCGAGGTGCCGCTTGCAGGCAGCAATGGTCAGCCGGTGGCATGGATCCAGCTCCGCCGCAAGACGCCCATGTTGGGCGTTGCACGCAGGGCTGCGTCCCGGACCGTAATACTGGCCGCCGCGTTCCCCACGCTGCTGATGCTATCTCTCTACGTGCTGCTGAACCACTGGGTGAGCTTCCCCCTGCGGCGCATCTCCTTCGCGCTCCACTCCGGAAGCCCCGATGCCGCCCGGCCCTTAGAGCACGGTCGGTCAGAGATGGGCGAGATTGCGCGGCTGGTTGCCAAACATTTCGAGCAGCAGGCAGCCCTGGAGGCGGAGGTCACTGAACGGATCAAGGCGCAGCAGGCGCTGGGGGTAGCCAATGACCTGCTGGAGGTGCGCCTGCAGGCGCTGGAGGACGCCTACGACGAGACCATCGCGGGCTGGTCGCGAGCGCTGGACCTGCGGGACCAGGAGACGGAGGGGCACACGCAGCGGGTGACGGAGATGACGGTGAAGCTGGCGCGAGCGGCCGGCATCCCGGAGGCGGAGATAGTCCACATCGCGCGGGGCGCTCTCTTGCACGACATCGGCAAGATGGGAATACCGGACGAGATCCTGCTCAAGCCGGGGAAGCTCACGGATGAGGAGTGGGTGATCATGAAGAAGCATCCAGTCTATGCCGACGACCTGCTCTCGCCCATCGAATTCCTCCACCCCGCGCTGGATATTCCGCGGTACCACCACGAGAAGTGGGATGGAACGGGGTACCCCTATGGCCTCCGTGGTGAGAGCATCCCCCTGAGCGCCCGACTGTTCGCGGTGGTGGACGTGTGGGACGCGCTCCGCTCGGACCGTCCGTACCGAAATGCGTGGCCGGAGGAGAAGGTGATAGAGCACATCCTGTCCCTCTCCGGCAGCCACTTCGACCCCCAGGCCGTAGAGGCGTTCATGGCGATGCTCGCGCAGCGCCGGGGCGAATCCGGATCGGAGCTCAAAGCCGCGTAAGACCACCTTGCCAGAAGGACCGCTACCGCTCCATCCAGAAGGAGGATGGGACGTGAATTGGGTGGGAGGGAGAGCGAATGCGGCGAATCACCGAGGAAGAGATCCGGTTCTTTGACGAGAACGGCTATGTTATCTGCCGGAACGTGCTGGCACCCGACGAGCTGGAGAACTACCGCCGGGAATCCGCCCGGCTGATAGACGAGGTGCTCTCAGGCGGGCCGGCGGATAAGATGTGCGGGCGCGGGCCGGAAGGCATCCCCTACTACCTCAACTACCTCCACGCCAACCCCAACGACTTCTCCGTGCGGCTGCTGGGGCACCCCTTCATCGGGGACCTGCTCACCCGGATGGTGGGACCGGACTTTGTGCCCTGCTTTGAGTCGCTGGTCTTCAAGCTGCCGGAGAACGGCTCCTCCGTGCCCTGGCACCGGGACGGCAAGTCGGACTTCGACCGCGAGCGGATCTTCAACATCGACATTTACGCGGACCGCTCCACCGTGAATAACGCCTGCGTGTGGGTGGTGCCCGGCAGCCATCTGTGGGAACAGGAGCGCGCGGACGAGGTGATCCGGCGTGGGCGCGAGAAGTTCGAGCTGCCGGAGGCGGTTCCGGCGGAGGTCGAGCCCGGCGACGTGCTGCTCCATCACACGAAGGTGCTGCACGGCAGCGATATCAACCGGAGCAGCGACCTGCGGCGGGTGGTCTACTTCGACTACCGCGCCAACTCCTGGAACCAGCGCTACGGCTGGTTCCCGCAGAATTTCATGGACCGCCGCTGCCAGCTCTTCCAGTACGCGCTCTACCAGCGCAAGACCAACCCCTACCCCAGCGACGACGAAACGCTCGAATACACCCCACCATCCGGTCTTCCCGCCTGGAATCCCGGCGACCCCATCGACCTGCACGTCCCGCGCCGTTGAACGAACCTCCCGCGGCCGGTGTCACATGCAGCGGGAGGGAGACGATGGACGGACGGGCGACTTCGGACAGGGACCTGCTGGCCCGCGTGGCAGCGCGGGACGCCTGCGCCTTTGAGGTCCTGTTCGACCGCCACCGCGCCACGGTCCTGCGCCACGTTGCCCGCATGCTGCACGATTCCGCGGCCGCGGAGGACGTGGCGCAGGAGGTGTTCCTGCGCGTGTGGACGCGCGCCGAGCAGTGGACCGGGCAGGGCGCGCTGCAGTCCTGGCTGCTCCGCATCGGCACCAACCTCGCGCTGAATCACCTGCGCACCGTGCGGCGGCGCAGGGAACAGGCGCTGCCCCCCTCCCTCGGCCAGGAAGAGGCACGGACTCCGGGCTGGATGGCGGACAACGCCTCGCCGGCTCCGGACGCGCAACTGGAGCAGGCCGAATTGCGGGACCGGTTCGGGCGCATGGTGGAAGGGCTGCCGGAGGAGAAGCGTGAGGTCTTCCGGCTGGTGCACGAGGCGCAGATGGCGGTGCGGGAAGCCGCCGCCGCGCTGGGCATCCCGGAGGGCACCGCCCGGTCCCGCCTGCACTATGCCCGCGCCCACCTGGCCCGCGAGTGGGAGCTGGCCGCACAGGAATGGAGGGAGCTGGGATGAGAGAGAACATTCAGCGGAAGCAAGAGGGGGAGAGGGACAGAGAGGGAGAAGGGGAGAAGGGGAGAAGGGGAGAAGGGGCGACTCCGGATTCCGCTCTCACGACTCACGACTCACGACTCACGACTCTTCAACCGCCAACCAATTGGCACCGCGAATCATACGACCGGTTCGTGCGGGAGCGGCTCCCGGAGCTGCTGGCGGCGCGGCTGCCGCTGGCGGGGTATCGCGCCGAGGCTACGGGGACGTACTCCTGCCGCGTAACGGTGGGGGTTGCCGGAGGGGAGGGGCCGGTAGAGACCGTGTACGACCTGCCGCAGCCGGACGAACAGGGGCTCTTCGAAGTGGAGGGTCGGCGGTACGTGGTCATTCCGCAGGCGTCTTCGGAGGATCTGGAGAGCGCCGCCATCCGGTGCGTGGGCGAGCTGCTGTACGACGCGGTGGCCCTGCACCTGGGCGAAGCCGCAGATGGGCTGCCGTGGGATGAGCCGCTGCTGCGGGCCTGGCTGCCGCTGGATGCGTGGACGCGCGACTTCCTGCTCTCCGCCAGCCAGTTCGACGAGACCAACTGGCTTTCCCGCCACACGCACCTCCGGCGCATCGAGGTGCCCTCCAGGAGGCGGGGCTTGACGCCGGCCCACTACGGCCGCGTCTGCCCGCTGGAATCGCCGGAGAACGAGAACATGGGCCGACTGCTTACCGTGGCGGTGGGCGCCGCTATCCGGGACGGCAAGCTCGTCATCCTGGACCCGCGGGCGGAAGCGGGGCTGGGTCTCACCGCCTCCATGATCCCGTTCCTGGAGAACGGGGAGCCCACGCGGCTTATGATGGGGTGCAACCAGGCGCGCCAGAAGTTCGCGCCGCCGGACCCGGAGCCGGCGCTGGTGCAGACCGGCAGCGAGCCGGCGGACCGGGAGTTCTGGTGCGGCCGGAACCTGCTCACCGCCTTCATCCCCTGGGGCCCCGAGACGCTCGAGGACGCCATCGTCATCAGCGAGTCCTGCGCGCGAAGGCTGGCATATCCCGCGCCTATAGAGACGGGCGACAAGCTGGCGACGCGGTACGGCAACAAGGGTACGGTGAGCCGCATCGCGCCGGACGCCGAGATGCCGCACCTGGAGGATGGCACGCCGGTGGAGCTGGTGTACAGCTTCTTCGGGATACCGAGCCGGCTGGCCATGTGCCACGTGCGGGAGGCGGTGATGAGCCGCATCGCGCGCAAGCGCGGGGAGCCGGTCATCGTGGCGCCCTTCCACGCCCCCAAGCCGGAGGAGATCCGGACGATGCTGCGGGAGGCCGGCCTGCCGGAGAGCGGCATGGAGCGGCTGCGCATGGGCCCGGGCGGACCGCCGCTGGACCGCGACAGCACGGTGGGCTGGGTCTACTGGGGCAAGCTGTACGAGACCACGGCGAGCCAGATCCACACCTGGCGGGAGCGCGGACGCGCCCAGCGGCAGTGCGATCTGGAGTTCTTTGTGCTGCGGGACGCGGGAGCGTACGAGACGGCGCGGGAGCACTTCGGGCTGCGGGCTGTGCCGGAGCGCGAGGGGCACGCGCTGGCGGAGCGGATGGCCGCGGGCCCGGTGAAGCAGCTCGCTCCGCCTTCTCCCGGATTTTCCCGGCTGGCCCGGAAGCTGTCTGCCGCCGGAATCCGCGCGGAGCTGGCGGACGGCGCGCTGCGGTTCCGGCTTGGAGAACCGGAGCCGGATCCCGTCCGGCTGGCCGCGCCCGTGCCGCACCCCTGGCTGCCGGAACGTACGCTGGACGCGGTCGGCGCGGGCGGCCCTAAGGAGCTGTACGCTGCCGTAGCGGAAGCGAACGCGCGGCTGGAGCAGCTCCAGGCCGGCGGCGCGCCTCCCAGCCTCACGCGCCGGGCGGAGGAGGAGCTGGCTTCCCGGGTCCGCCGGTACGTGAGCCGGCTGCTGAGCCGCGACGACGTGCGGCCCGGCGGAAAGGTGCTTGTGAGCGGGCGCGCGGTGATCTCCCCGAGCGGCGAGTTGGCGCACGACCAGGTGGGGCTGCCGGACGAGATCGCCTGGGCGCTATTCGGGCCGCTGGCCGCCCGCAAGGCCGGCGGATCCGAAGTGGAGAAGCGGAGCCGGAAGGCAGAGGCCGCGCTGGACGAGGCGATGGCGGGGAAATGGGTGCTCCTCAACCGCGCACCGTCCGTGATGAGCACCTCCATCCTCGCCTACCGGCCGGTCCGCGTACCGGGACGCGTGCTGCGCGTGCACCCAACGGTGCTGCCATTGACCAACGGCGACTTCGACGGGGACGTATTGGCCGTGTTCCTTCCGCTCACCGAGGAGAGCCAGCGGGAGTGCGCCACCCGGCTCTCCGTGGCGGCGCATCTGGCACGAGACCCCGGGCTCCTGCTCTCCGCCCTGCCGCACCACGATGCGTTGTGGGGCCTCGCCAGCCTGAGCCGCAAGCCGGAGGGACTGGCGGAGATCCGGGAGCTGGCCGGAGCGGAGGTGGCCGCGCCGGAAGGATTCATTACTCGCCGGTCACTGCGGGACGCGCTGCTGCCGGTGCTGGAGCGGGAGGGGGCGCAGGCCACTCTGGCCCGGTTGGACCGGCTGATCCGGCGCGGCTTTGAGGTGGCGAAGCGATCCGGCGCGTCCTACAGCCCGTTCACCGGCTCCAGCCTGGAGAAGCCGCCCGCGCCGGAGACGGAGGACCCGCGCGCCTGGAGGCGGTTTTCGGAGATGCTGGAGGAGCGGCTGGCCGCCCGCACGGACTACGACGACCCGGAGATGGGCGCGCTGCTCCTCTCCATCAAGTGCGGAGCGCGCGCCATTATGAAGCAAGCCGTCTGGGCGGCGGGCTCGCCCGGCGTGGTGCTGGACGCGGCAGGGCGTGAGGCTCCCATCCGTCACGGCATGAATGAGGGCTTCACGCCGGAGGAGTTCCTGGCGCTGACGGTGGGGATGCGGGAGGGATTGGTCCGCTTTACGGCCGATGCTATCCGCACCATCGAGGGCTATCGAGAGAGCAAGCGTTCCCGGAGCTTCGCCGTGCTGGCTCGGGCCATGCGCGCGAATCATCCCGGCTTTGTGTTCGCGCACGCCGCGGCGATGGAGGAGGTAGACCCGCTCACCGATCTGGATTCGCGGCTGTTCGTGGGATTCGGGGCGTGAAACCCACCCCCACCCACCCCGTAGGAAGGGGGGGGGGGGATTCCCCCACCAAACCCACGAGGGGGCGAGGGGGG
>CAYNFH010000222.1:7317-10257 GCA_964396385.1 uncultured Chthonomonadaceae bacterium
GCGTAAACCCCGCCCCACCCCTCCCCTCCGTAGGGGGAGGGGAGAAGGCCCCCTCCTTCGCAAGGAGGGGGATAGGGGGAGGTCTACCGCAGATCCGGGCGGGGGCGGCGCTGGACGGCCGGCGGGAGCGGCGGGAAGGGCGCGTGCGGCTCCGTCTGGTACCAGTAGGCGGTGCTGGCGTAGTCGTTGTTCTGCAGGTTGGCGTGCCCGTGCTCGATGGTGACCTTGAGCGAGCGGGTGAAGATCACCGGGTCCACGATGTGAAAGCGGTAGGAGGTCTGCTTCCTGCGGCCGGGGTGGTCCGGATCGTGCTCGTATAGAGAGGTGCCGGCGTACGGGTAGCCCTGGGGGTGCATGCCCCAGGCGTGGCAGAAGTAGTCCTCCGAGCCGGTGCCGATCATGGAGGGCTCCGTCTCGCCGTCGATGTAGAACATGTCGTCGCCTTCGCCCCACCAGGTGAGGCCGTCCGGCGTCGGGTCGATGTTATCGATGCTGAGGTTGCAGCCCACGAAGTGGCCGGCGCCCTCCGCCTCCAGGATAACGTAGTTCTCCTTGCCATCCCGGTTCTTGACCTCTTCGCCGGTGTTCGGGTCCTTCACGTTCCAGTAGTTGAGGCCCTGGGCGGAGAGGTTACCCAGGACGCCCTGGGTGGGGTTCTCGCGCCGCCACTGGGCGTGGAACCGGAGGGTGTCTTCCGGCAGCGAGTCATACTGCTCGTAGTCCACGTAGAAGTAGAGCGAGCGTACCGGGGCGGTACCTTCATTCGTCACCGTAACCCGCGCCCCGGTGGCGAAGGGCATCTGCCAGTAGGAGTTCATGGCCATGTTGCCGCCGAGCTTGCGCTCCTCCTCTCTGGCGGCTACGGTGGTGAGCGGGAGCGCGGCGTTGGAGGCGGCGATGCCGTGGCCGATGTTGAAGAAATCCCCCACCGGGACCTCCACGGAGGGGGTCTGCTCCCCGTCCCAGTAGATGCGGAGCACCAGGTGGCGCAGGTAGTAGCGGTCGTCCGGGCAGTGGATGGTGAACCAGAGGTGGGTGATGCAGCCGGCGCCCTGGATGTCCGCCAGCACGGCGGTTTCGCCCACCGGGACTTCCCAGGCATCGCGGTTGCCGCCGGTGGTATCGTAGCTGGACCGCCGCATGGTGCGGCCGGCGCGCCTAAAGATCAGCGATGAGAGCGAGCCCCCAGGATGAGTCATGATTCGCCTCCCGGTGTTAGTATTGAATAGTAGATCACTTAGCCGCGCGGCATGAGCGTCCTAACTGGAAAATGCGATGCAGAACCAAGACCTGGTGGGCCTATGGTCGCAGAGGACGGATACGGAATTGCTCGAGGCGATCGCCGAGATTGGCGACTATGACCCGGAAGCCCAGGAGATAATCCGACAGGAAGCGAGCAGACGGCCTGGAATAGACCACGAGACTCTCCTCGCTGCAGAATCCCTCCGCACACGTCCGCCGAGTCGATCCGCTTCAACGCCGTTGGGTTGGTTGGGAGCACCACTCGGCTCGTTCGGTAAGCGAACCCCGGAAGCCGCCAGAGAAATTCACCACCGTGACGATCCCGGCGTAGTCGGCGCCACGAGGATGCCGGTGTCACCACCATCTGAAGCGGTCTCCGCGAGTACCTGTCTTCCTTCCTCTGTAGCGGCCTGTAGCCCGATGGACCGCACCAGGAGACTCGAATTCGTGGGTGTGCTGATTGTGGTCAGCATCTACCCCATCGTGCACAATCTGCTTTATCCTGGATCGCTCCCGATCACTCCAGCGACGTTCCTTGTGTCCAGTCTATACCGGGTTGGTATGATTGCCATCATCTGGGCGATGCTCGTGCGCGACCCATCGTCTGTTCGCCCGTTTCCGCGCGCGGCTTCGCAATGGCTCGCGGAGGTGTGGTTGGCGCTTCTCCTCTTGGGCGCATCCTACTTTCTGTCCCGCTTTGCACAAAATGTCGCCGCCGCGATGGGGCTGGCGGGCGGCCCATCACACTGGTCCCGGGTGCATTGGACCTCTCCCACTGTAGCTTGGTATCCGGTCGAGACGTTTTCGGCGGCCGTCTACGAGGAGTTGGCCTTTCGGGCCTATCTGCAGACAAGGTTATCCGAGATGATGGGTGGGCGAGTGGTAGTGCCGGTCCTGACTATTGCCGCTCTGTTTGCGGCCATGCATGGTTACCCTGCGCTATCCACGGTGGGAGTCTTCGTTTCCGCCGTCCTGTTCGGGGCTACGTTCATGGCGACCCGTCGGCTGCCGGCCCTGGTTCTGGCCCACTGGGCTCACAACGTCTTGTCCATGCTTGCCCAGATACGATAGGAGAGTTGTAACGTGCGGCCAGATTCACTTGTGAGGCGATGCAATGGCAGGTGCTCGTACGCCCGGTCCGTGGGCGACACTCCTGCCTGGGCGGAGTGGCCCAGTTCCTCGTCCCACCTCCGGGTAGAGGCCAACCAAGCGTTCTTGGGCTCGTGCGGATACTTCCTGGCGCTGGCCAGAGGGTCCTCGCGCCCCTTCCCAGAGCGCGTACGGCTGCTCTTCAATGCCCGCAGGCGTAATCGGCGGCCAGGGAGCAGAGGGGCCAATTCCCCAACTCCCGCCGAAGGGAGAGAGTCCGCCAGCAAACGGTCCTCCCGCGGGAGCCTGGCCGCGTGCGTGCCGCCGATCTTCCACACTGCGTTAACGGTTTTGAACCGCTAGAAGGTGCAACCGCGGGGTGCGCAGGCGGCAGTGCTAATTCTCTACCCCAAACGGCCCATGTCCACTGCGCCGTGATCTGTGGAGGAGAGAGAGTCTGCGCTGCCTGATGTTGGAGCCGTATACGCGGTCGGCGTGGCACATAAGTTGACCGGCCACGATGCCGATGTCCTCGCCTAGCTGGTCGGAGAGGCACTCCCAGTCGGCCCATCTTTCCCGGCTCAGGCGGAGGAGAGAAGGTTTATCAGC
>CAYNFH010000223.1:0-10171 GCA_964396385.1 uncultured Chthonomonadaceae bacterium
GCGGGAAGGTGGACACACCGTAGGCGCAGGGGTTGTCTCTAAGGTCATAGAGTAGCGTAATCGCATGGGCCCGGAGGGGCCGAAACTCCTCCGGGCCCTGTTTTATGGGTTGAATGTTGAGGGTTGAGAGTTGAGGATCTCCGGAACCTCACCTCTCACCTCTCACCTCTCACCCGGAGACCCAAATGCCAGTAGCACGAAAGAACAAGGTGCGGATCCGGCTGCGCGCATTCGATCACCGCATCCTGGACCAGTCGGCGGAGAAGATCGTGGAGACGGCGCGGCGCACCGGCGCACGCATCGCGGGCCCCGTGCTGCTTCCCACTGAAAAGGACGTGTTCTGTGTCATCCGCGGCGCGCAGATCGACAAGGAGTCGATGGAGCATTTCGAGATGCGCACCCACAAGCGCCTCATCGACATCCTGGAACCAGGTCCCAAGACCATCGACGCGTTGATGCACCTGGACCTGCCAAGCGGCGTAGACATCGAAATCAAGCTTTAGGGTTGATAGTTGATGGTGGATGGTGGATGGTTTCCGGATTCCGGTCCATCAACTATCAACCAAGAGCCATCAACCAGGGAGAATCCCTTGGTAGACACAATTCTGGGCAAGAAGATCGGCATGACCCAGATCTTCAATGAAGATGGGTCCGTTACACCGGTCTCCGTGATAGAAGCAGGCCCCTGCATTGTCACGCAGCTCAAGAGTGTCGAGAAGGACGGCTATACCGCCGTCCAGGTCGGATACGGAGAAGTCCGGCCACGGCATCTCAACAAACCGCTGCTGGGACACTTCAAGGGCGGCTTGAAGAACCCCACCCATCCGGACGTCGCTCCCCGGCGTACGTTGCGGGAGATCCGGCTAGAAGACACATCGGACCTCACGCTGGGTGACGCCATTACGGCAGACAAAGTCTTCGCCGAAGGCGACGTGGTGAAGGTGACCGGCACCGGGAAGGGCAAAGGCTTCGCCGGCGTGGTGAAGCGCTACCACTTCCATGGCGCCGATATGACGCACGGCTCCATGATCCACCGCAAGCCCCAGTCCAGTGGCGCCACAGACGCTGCCCGCACCTTCAAGGGCACCAAGAAGCCCGGCCACATGGGCGCGAAGAAGGTGACCGTGCGCGGACTGACTGTGGTGCGCGTGGATGCCGAGCGGAACCTGCTGCTGATAAAGGGCGCCATCCCGGGTGCGAACGGCGGCCTGGTTACGGTCAGCAAGATTTAGGAGGCGACAGAGATGCCGGATATCACACTGTATAACATGCAGGGGAAACAGGTCGGCAGCCTGTCGCTCCCGGATGCCATCTTCGGCGTGGAGCCGAACCCGGCCCTCGTTCATCAGGCAGTCGTCTCGGAAGAGGCGAACCAGCGGCACGGCACGGCAGACACCAAAACGCGCGGCGAAGTGAGGGGCGGCGGTAAGAAGCCCTGGCGCCAGAAGGGCACCGGACGCGCCCGGCAGGGCAGCATCCGCGCCCCCCACTGGCGACACGGCGGAATCGTGTTCGGCCCTCACCCCCGCAAGTACACCAAAGCGCTGCCCAAGCAGATGCGCCAGGGCGCCCTGCGCGCTGCCCTCTCCGCCAAAGCGGCGGACGGCGAGATCCTGGGGATCGACGCACTCTCAATCGATGGAGAGGCGCCCTCCACCAAGCAGGCGGTCACCGCGCTCAACGCTCTGCCGCTCACGCGAGAGGTCAGAACGAAGCACTACAACGGCGACGAGCGAATCGAGGGAACTCGCCAGGAGCCCCACAAGGTTCTGGTCATCGTCCCAGAGTACGACCAGAAGCTGCACCGCTCCGTGCGCAATGTCCCCTTCGTAACGCTCCGTTACGCTCCCAACTTTTCCGTCCGCGACGTGGTCAGCGCCGGCCGCATCTTGCTGGCTCAAGGCGCGGTGCCCAAGCTGGAGGCCGTGCTCGCCAGGCGCGCGACGGAAGACGGAGGACGGACGACGGAAACCGAAGCGGCCGGGGCTACAGCTCAGGAGGAGGTGGCGGCTGAATGAGAGATCCGTTCCAGATAATCGAGCGCCCGCTGCTCACGGAAAAGAGCATGGACCTGAGCCACCACGGCAAGTACACGTTCCGCGTGAGCAAGGACGCTAATAAGATCGAGATCGCCGACGCCGTGGAGCAGATCTTCAAGGTGAACGTGGTCAAGGTGAACACCATGAACGTGCGCGGCAAGAAGCGGCGCGTGGGCCGCTTCCCGGAGGGCCGCACGTCGGACTGGAAGAAGGCCATCGTGACGCTGCGCGCCGGCCAGACCATCACCCTGTTTGAAGGACTGTAGCCATGCCACTACGACAATACAAACCTACGACCCCTAGCCGGCGGTTCCGTTCTGTTTCCACGTTCGCGGAGATCACGGAGACCAAGCCGGAGAAGTCCTTGCTGGAGCCGCTTAAGAGCACCGGAGGACGCAACTCCGAGGGTAAGGTTACCGCGCGCTTCCGCGGCGGCGGCAACAAGCGGATGTACCGCATCATCGATTTCAAGCGGGACAAGCTGGACGTACCAGGTAAGTGCGCAACGATTGAGTATGACCCGAACCGCACTTCCCGTATCGCGCTCATCAACTACGCCGACGGCGAGAAGCGCTACATCCTCGCGCCCGTCGGGCTGAAGGTGGGAGACCGTGTCATCGCCAGCGACACGGCGGATATCAAGCCGGGCAACAGCCTGCCGCTCCGCGCCATCCCGGTGGGAACGGTGATCCACAACTTGGAGCTCACGCTGGGCAAGGGCGGGCAGCTCGTTCGCAGCGCCGGCGCTGGGGCGCAGCTCATGGCCAAAGAGGGCAAATACGCCCTGGTGCGCCTCCCCTCCAGCGAGGTCCGGCGCGTGCTGATTGAGTGCCGCGCCAGTATCGGCCAAGTAGGCAACGTGGAGCACGAGAACGAGTCCTGGGGCAAGGCGGGCAAGACCCGCTGGAAGGGCAAGCGGCCCCACGTCCGCGGCGTCGTCATGACCCCGCGCGACCACCCGCATGGTGGAGGCGAGGGCAAGTCGCCGGTCGGCCGCAAGAAGGGTCCCGCTACGCCGTGGGGCAAGCCGGCGCTGGGTTACAAGACACGCCGCAATAAGTCTACGTCCAAGTTCATCGTCCGCAAGCGCGGAGCGAAGTAGGGTTGATGGTTGAAAGTTGAAGGTTGAAGGGCAGACCGGACGCTCTGGCTTTCAACCTTCAGTCTTCAACCTTCAACTATCCCGGAGGGACACATGGGTCGTTCTCTAAAGAAGGGACCGTACGCGGACCCCAAGCTGCTGAAGAAGGTCGAAGATATGAACGCGCGGGGAGAGAAGAAGGCGATCAAGACCTGGTCGCGCCGCTCGACCATCTTCCCCCTCTTCATCGGCCATACGTTCATGGTGCACGACGGCCGCAAGCATATCCCGGTCTTCGTTACGGAGAACATGGTCGGCCACAAGCTGGGCGAGTTCGCCATAACCCGCCTCTTCCGCGGCCACGCCGGCCAGCAGGTAGAGCGGCGCACGCAGATTCGGTAGGAGCTACGCGACCATGGGAAAAACGGCTACCCCGCCCAAGTTTGGGCCAAAACAGGCGGGCGCGACGGCAAAGTTCATACGGGTGCCCCCACGCAAGGCACGCCTGGTGATCGACGCGGTTCGCGGCAAGTACGTGACGGATGCGCTCGCCATCCTGAAGTTCGTCCCGAACTTCGCAGCGCGCGCCATTGAGGACGTCATTCAGTCGGCGGTGGCGAACGCGGAGAACGGCCGCCCGAACGACGAGGCGACCGGCCGTCCTCTCCCACCGCTCATCGCGGAGAACCTGAGACTTGTCCGCGCCTTTGTGGACGAGGGACCGCGCATCAAGCGGCTGCAGCCGCGGGCCCAAGGACGGGCGTACCGCATCCTCAAGCGGATGTGCCACATCAGCGTCGTGGTGGAAGAGGTCGCGCCCAAGCCGCGACCCACGCGCAAGCCGGCCACGCGTCGCTCCCAGCAGCAGGCGGCCGCCGCCGCGACACAGGCGCCCGCGCGGACGCCCCGCGCGCCCAAGCCGAAGCCGGCAGTGACGCCGGCACCACCCGCCGAGGCGGCCGCTCCGCCGACCGAGAGCACAACCCCGGCTGAAGAGACTACCGCTCCGGTGACGGAGGAGACCACTGCCCCGGTGGCGGAGGCGCCGGCCGAGCCAACCGCCGAAACGCAGGCGACCGAGCCAGAAGCTAGTTGATGGTTGATCGTTGATGGTTGATGGACCGGAGCTCGGAGCTATCAACCATCAACCAGGATCCATCAACCAATACTAAGGAGCACACTTTGGGACAAAAGATCCATCCAATAGGATTCCGCATCGGAGTCATACGAGACTGGGACAGCAAGTGGTACTTGGACAAAGGGTACTCGGAAGCTCTCTATGAGGACCACCGCATCCGGCAGTGGGTGAAGAAGCGCCTGGCCAACGCCGCCATCTCCCGCGTGGAGATTGAGCGGCCCGGCGGCCGGATCAAGGTGACCCTGCACACCGCCAAGCCCGGTATCATCATTGGCCGCGGCGGCAAGGATGTGGATACGCTGAAGACGCAGCTCGAGCACCTCACTAAGCGGACCGTCCACGTCAACATCCAGGAGATCCACCATCCGGACATCGACGCGCAGCTCGTCGCCGAGTCCGTCGCGCAGCAGATCGAGAAGCGCATCGCGTACAAGCGCGCCATGCGCCAGTCGATCATGCGCGCCATGAAGCTCGGTGTGAAGGGCATCCGCGTCATGTGTGCGGGCCGGCTGGCGGGCGCGGAGATGGCCCGCCGAGAGCACCAGCGCGATGGCAAGATCCCGCTGCACACCCTGCGCGCCGATATCGACTACGGTTTTGCCGAGGCGGCTACCACGTACGGCAACATCGGAATCAAGGTCTGGATCTATAAGGGCGACGTGCTTCCGGGCGGCCAGCGCCTCACCGAGCAGGAGATCGTACCGCGCCGCGAGGCGCTGCGCGCGGAGCGCGGTGAGCGCGGCGGTCGTGGGGGCCGCGGCGGTGGACGCGGCGGTCGTGGAGGTCGCGGCGGTGGACGCGGCGGTCGTGGCGGCGGAGAAGGCTGAGGGAAGTAACGATCGGAGCATACAGCAATGTTGATGCCTAAGAAGGTCAAGTACCGGAAGCAGCACCGCGGACGCCGCGCCGGCAAGGCCTCCGGCGGGACCAATCTGGACTTCGGCGACTACGGCCTCCAGGCCCTGGAGAGCTGCTGGATGACGGCGAACCAGATCGAGGCCGCCCGTATCGCCATGACCCGCCACGTCAAGCGCGGTGGCAAAATCTGGATCCGGGTCTTTCCGGACAAGCCCTTCACCAAGAAGCCCGCCGAGACCCGCATGGGCAGCGGCAAGGGCGCCCCGGAGGGCTGGGTCGCGGTCGTCAAGCCGGGCCGCATGCTCTTTGAGATGTCCGGGGTGGCGGAGGACCTCGCGCGGGAGGCCATGCGCCTCGCCAGCCATAAGCTGCCCATCGACGTACGCTTCGTCGTGCGCGACAAGGCGGAGGTCGAGGACCTCGGTGAAACGCCGGTGACGAACCTGGGCGAAACTCAGGCCACCAGCCCGGTAAGCATTGAGCCGCAGGACGACAACCGCGGCGCGGAAACGACACAGACGGAGGAGCCGAATGCCCGAGGAGAAACTGAAGACGCTGAGGGATAGGCTGAGGAACCTGAGCGACCAGGAGCTGGCGGAGGAGCTGGCGAACGCGCGGCTCCGGCTGTTCAACCTCCGACGCGAAAACACCACACGGCAGTTGGAGAACACCGCGGCCATTCCGCAGACCAAGAAGCAGATCGCGCGCATCCTCACCCTCCAGCGCGAGAGACAACTAACAAACCGGGAGTAGGTGGTGGGTATAGGTGATACGTGATAGGCCGGGAGCCATCACCCATCACCCATCACCTGGAGTAAACGTATGCCCAGAGCAAAGAAGACGGAAGAGGCCACTGCGGCCGAAGAGGGCGTGACCATGGAATCCACCGGGACGCCGGACGAGACGAACGCGTCCGATGATTCCGGCGCGGAATCCCCCACCCCGCAGGCCGAGGCGCCGGCCGCCCCTGCGGCGGAGAGCGCTGCGGAGCCGCGGGCCCGCAAGGCGGCTCCCTCGCGGCGTAAGACCGCCACGCCCGCTCCTGCCGAGGCGGCGCCGCCTGTCGCAACGAGTGACCGCGGACGGCGCAAGACGCGCATAGGGCGGGTGGTGAGCAGCAAGATGGAGCAGACAGTGGTGGTCGCCATCGAGACGATGGTGCGGCACCCTCTGTATGGCAAGATTATCCGCCGCACCACCAAGTTCAAGGCGCACGACCAGCAGAACGAGTGCGGCGCTGGCGACACGGTGGAGATCATGGAGACGCGACCCATCTCCAGGGAGAAGCGCTGGCGCGTCGTACGGGTCGTGGAGAAGGCGAAGTAGGATGACAGACGGAGAACGGAAGATCGAAGACGGGCGGAATCCGCATCCGTCGCCGGTCTCCCGTCATCGGTCTTCCCGGAGGGAACGATGATTCAACCTTATACACGGCTGCGCGCCGCGGACAACAGCGGCGCGAGAGAGATAATGTGCATCCGGGTGCTGAAGGGCTCCAATAGCATGGACGCGCGCGTCGGCGACATCATCGTGGGTGTCGTCAAGTCCGCTACGCCCGGCCAGCAGGTTAAGAAGAGCGAAGTGGTCAAGTGCGTGGTGGTCCGCACCAAGCAGCCCATCCGCAGACCGGATGGCTCGGTCCTACGGTTCGATGACAACGCGGCGGTGGTAATTAATAACGCGCTGGAGCCCCGCGGCACGCGCGTCTTTGGACCCGTGGCGCGGGAGCTGCGTGACAAGAACTTCATGCGGATCATATCCCTGGCGCCGGAGGTGTTGTGATGGCCACGCGACAGAAACCTGGCGAATACGAGGTCAAGCTCCGCGTCAAGAAGGGCGACGAGGTGATGGTGATCTCCGGCAAAGACAAGGGCAAGACCGGCCGGATCCTCCGCGCCTTCCCCAAGACCAACAAGGTGCTGGTAGAGGGCGTGAACATCATCACCAAGCACCAGAAGGCCCGCCAGATGGGCCGGCCGGGAATGAGCGGAGCGCAGGACATACAGGAGGGCGGACGCATCGAGAAGCCGGCACCGATGTACGCGCCCAAGGTGATGCTGGTCTGCCCGCAGTGTCACCGCCCCACCCGTGTCGGCTACGACTACCTGGAGGGTGACACCAAGCTCTCCGCTCGGAAGTACCGCAAGTGCAAACACCCCGACTGTGGGAAGAGAATAGATTAGATGATGGGTGATGGGTGATGGGTGATGGCCCCCGGCCTCTCACCTCTCACCTCTCACCTCTCACCCGGAGTCCTAGAATGGCAGCGAGACTGTACGATACCTACAAGAACCAGGTAGCGCCCAACCTGCACAAGCAGTTCAACTACAAGAGCGTCATGCAGGTGCCCAAGCTGGAGAAGATCGTGGTCAATATGGGCGTTGGCCAGGCCGGTCAGACCGGCGGCGACTCCAAGCTGCTGGACAACGCCATGCGCGACATGGCCACCATCACCGGCCAGAAGCCTGCGGTCACGCGCGCCAAGAAGTCCATCTCCAACTTCAAGGTGCGGGCCGGCGCGCGCATCGGCTGCAAGGTGACGCTGCGCGGCGCCATCATGTACGAGTTCCTGGACCGTCTGGTGAGCACCGCCCTGCCCCGCGTCCGTGACTTTCAGGGCATCAACCCGAACTCGTTCGACGGGCGCGGCAACTTCGCCATGGGTATCAAAGAGCAGCTCATCTTCCCGGAGATCGAGTACGACAAGGTGGACAAGATCCGAGGCATGGACGTGATCATCTGCACCTCCGCCCCCACGGACGAGGAGGCTCGCGCCCTCCTCAAAGGTCTCGGCATGCCATTTCGGGAGAAGTAGTATTTGGCTGATGGGTGATAGTTGATGGTTCATAGCTCCGGCCCTTCAACCTTCAACCCTCAACCCTCAACTCTCCACCAGCGAGGGAGCTGAATGAAAAAGTACGGGATAGACACGATCCGCAACGTGGGGCTCTTCGGCCACCAGGGTTCCGGTAAAACCTCCCTGGCCGAGGCCATGCTCTTCACCTCCGGCGGTATCGACCGGATGGGCCGCACGGATGATGGTACCGCCACTACGGACTTTGATCCGGAGGAGACACGGCGCCATATCAGCATCAACGTGGGGTTGGCTCCGTGCGAGTGGCATGACAAGAAGATCAATGTGGTGGACGTGCCCGGCTACCTGGATTTCCTGGGCGAGGTCCGTAGCGCCCTGCGCGTCGTCGACGCGGCCATCTTGGTGACCCCTGCTCAGTCCGACATTGAAGTCGGGTTCGAGATCGCGTGGGACGCCGCCGCCGAAGGGAGTTGCTCCCGCGCCGTGGTGGTGAACAAGATGGACCGCGAAAACGCGGACTACTTCGCCGTGGTCAACCGGCTGCGGGAGCGGTACGGCAACGCCATCGCGCCCGTGCAGATCCCCATTGGCCAGGCGGACGCATTCAACGGCGTGGTGGACCTCATCCACATGAAGGCTTATACGGGTGTGGGCAAGGAGTTCAAGGAGATCCCCATCCCGGACGATCTGAAGGCCACTGCGGACGAGTATCGCGCCAAGCTGGTGGAGAGTGCCGCCGAGGGCGACGACGCCCTCCTGGAAAAGTACTTTGAGACGGAGTCGCTGACCGACGAAGAGGTGATCCACGGCCTGCACGAGGGCATCGACGCGGGGCGCGTAGTCCCGGTGATGTGCGCCTCCGCCGCCCGGAATATGGGCGCGGCGGCCCTCATGAACATGATCGTGGAGGCATTTCCGAATCCCACCGAGGTGAATGAGGCCACCGGCAAGACCCCGGACGGCAAGGAGGCGACCCGTAAGGCAAGCGAGAGCGAGCCGTTCAGCTCACTGGTTTTCAAGACGCTCGCGGATCCGTTCGTGGGCCAGCTCACCTACTTTCGCGTCTTCAGCGGCGTGCTGCGCTCGGACTCGCACGTGCTCAATTCGAATTCCGGCAAGGATGAGCGCATCGGGCAGATCTATGTCGTCAAGGGCAAGAACCAGGAGGCGGTGCCGGAGATAGGCGCGGGCGACATCGGCGCCGTATCCAAGCTGGCCAGCACCCATACCGGCGACACGCTGTGCGACCCGGCGAAGCCGATTGTACTCCACGGAATCGTCCATCCCAGGCCTATCTACGAAGTCGCGGTGGTCGCCAAGACCAAAGTGGATGAGGATAAGATGGGGCCGGCGCTCCAGAGGCTGGCGGCGGAGGACCCGGCGTTCTCGTTCCATCGCGATCCTAGCACCGGACAGACGGTGATGAGCGGCATGGGAGAGACCCATCTCAACATCGCCGTGGAGAAGCTGAAGAAGTTTGGCGCGAACGTCGACGTCGTGGCGGTGAGGGTCCCGTACCGGGAGACCATCACGGCGCACGCGGAGGGGCAGGGCCGGCACAAGAAGCAGACGGGGGGTCGGGGGCAATACGGGGACTGCTGGGTCAAGCTGGACCCCCTCCCCCGCGGCTCCGGGTTCGAGTTTGTGGACGCCATCGTTGGCGGCGCTATCCCCCGGCAGTACCTGCCGGCCGTGGAGAAAGGCGTGCAGGAGGCGATGTCGACAGGCATTCTCTCCGGCAACCCCGTGGTGGATGTCAAGTGCACCTGCTATGACGGCTCCTACCACGATGTGGATTCGTCCGAGCAGGCTTTCAAGATGGCCGGAATCCTGGCCTTCAACAACGTGGCTACCAAGGCCAATCCAGTCATACTGGAGCCCATGGTAACGGTCGCCGTCACCGTGCCGGACGGCATGATGGGCGACATCATGAGCGACCTTTCCGGCAAGCGCGGACGGATCATCGGCACGGAGCCGGTAGGCGGGGGCAAGACCTGTATCCGGGCCACCGTGCCGCAGGCGGAGATGCTGCGCTACGCCATAGACTTGCGCTCCATCTCTCACGGGAGGGGGACGTTTGAGATAGAGCCGTCCCACTACGAGGAGGTCCCCGCGCATGTTGCGCAGGGCATCATCGCGGAGTACCAGAAGCACCGCGAGGAACAACACCACTAGGGCTTTTCGAGAGGACCACCGCATCCGGCAGTGGGTGAAGAAGCGCCTGGCCAACGCCGCCATCT
>CAYNFH010000224.1:0-10113 GCA_964396385.1 uncultured Chthonomonadaceae bacterium
GGAGATCGGAATCCGGACCGCCCTTCGACTGCCGACTGATGACCGATGACTGACGACTGGCCTTCCCGCAGCAGTCCGTCTCTGACCCTCCTGGCGCGGTCGTCTGCGTCCTCCACCTCCACCAGCCTGTCCTGCGTCTTGTCCGACTTCGGCTCGTAACGGAGGCCGGCCTTCGCCAGGATGCCGTCCCACGGGATGTCCCCGGCGGTCCGAACGTAGTGGACATAGAAGTCGGAAAGATCCGTTCCCGCTACCTGGTTAATGGCCTTCAAGAGCGCGTCCTCGTCGTAGCCCTTGCCTCGCTTACCGTACTCCTCGTCCAGCAGCCGCATCACGTCATCCAGGCTACGCTTGTTGTCCGTAGCGTCCCTGATCAGGATGTCAAACGCGAGTCCGAGGTCGCTGCCCACGGTGTAGTAGTTCAGGCCCCCGTACCCCATGCTAAAGCCTTCCCACGCCTTGCGGCTCGCCTCCTCCGGGCTGATCTTCAGCCGGGCGTCCGTGCGCTCCAGGCTGCCGATGCGGCCCGCCATTGTGTCCAGCCACTGCTGGGGAGTCGTAAAGCCGGCCATGAGCGGCAGCACGGTGGCATAGTAGTCCGTAACTCCTTCCGCAAACCAGAGCGCGCCCGTACGTACCTTCTGGGTGTAGTCGAACGGGCCAAGAACGGCGGGATGCAGCCGCTTGACGTTCCAGGCATGGAAGTACTCGTGCGCGGCCAGGTCCGCGAAGGGATGTGGTCCGCGGCCCCAGTTGGCCGATACGTTGAGGACCGTGGAGTTGTGGTGCTCAAGTCCCCCGCCGAAGCTGCCCACCGAGAAGTGGAAGATGAACAGGTACCGCTTGAACGGCTTTTCGCGGAATACGTCGAAGCCTGCCGACGCGACCTTGGCCAGGGTATCACGGACGGCTCCGTGGTTGACCTCGTTCGGACCGACCAGAATGGCCGAGAACGGCACGTGCCGGACGTCAAAGTCGATCCGGTCAAATGCGCCCATCTGTGCCGGGGAATCGATCAGCTCGTCGTAGCTGCCAGCGTGGAAGGCGTTCGGACCGGCCGGGCCAAGGGGGCAGGCCAGCTTCCATCCGGCCGGAAGAGTAAAGTGGATTTCGGCTGGACGGTCCTTGCCGCTTACCACGTAGAGCAGCGCCGAGGCGCCGTTGATGTATCCTGTCTTGTCGTCCAGGTGGCTGGAAAAGAAGCCGTATCCCCGGTCATCGGCCTTCACGTCGTATGACAGGATGGTTGCTCCCGTCCCCTGGTCGGTCTGCCAGGTGCTGTCGTCCGGGTGCTCCAGCTTCAGCTCGTTGCCGGCTCCATCCACGGCCCGCATATTTGAGATCTCGTGGCTGAAGTTGAGCACCTGATAGTAGCCCGGGGTCCAGACAGGAATGGCCACTTGTATGCGGCCGGAGGCGGAGTGCGGCACGGTCACAGCGATGTGAAACTGCTTCCTTGCCAGGTCCGGGACAGACACCTCGTATCGGATAGCCGAGTCTGCCGCCCGGGCCAGGCCCCCGGCACCGAACAGGCAGACCGCCATGAATAGACAGAAGAGCGTGGTTGATTTCCTCAAGTATGCCTCTCTACCGCGGATTGGACCCCGCATCTGGTACGTGGGCTAAGCCGCCCACCGTTCCCCTGGCCCCCACGGGGGGACGGAGCCCAAGAGAGTATAATCCCCTTTGGAAGCGCACGCAGCAAGTGGAAGGAACCCGCCCCAGCTTGATCCGCACCGGTCCCGCCCGCACAGGCGCCTTTGCGCCGCTCCGCGACCACGACTTTCGGCTGTTCTGGATTGGGGCGTGCGTCTCCTTTATAGGGAGCTGGGTCCAGATCGTGGCGATGGGACTGCTGGTCTACCAGCTTACGGGCTCCAAGGCGGCGCTGGGCTATATCGGTCTGGCGGCAGGACTGCCTACTACTGCGCTGATGCTGTTCGGTGGCGTCATCGCCGACCGCTCCAACAAACAGACTCTGGTCATCGTAACACAGTCCCTCTTCGCACTCACTGCCTGCACCCTCGCGGTCCTCACCTGGGTACACCAGATCCAGATCTCCTACATCGTAGCGCTTTCATTCATCAACGGTCTGGTTTTCGCCGTAGACGGCCCCGCGCGACAGGCTATGATCTACGACCTGGTGGGGAAGGAGGATCTGGCGGCGGGCGTGGCGCTCCAGTCCGCCGCATTCAACGTGGCGCGCGTCATCGGCCCCGCCGTCGGCAGCGTGCTCTACGTGGGCCTCGGCGCGGGATGGTGCTTCTTGGTCAACGCCGTGAGCTTCCTCGCCGTCATTGCCGCGCTGCTGATGATCCGTACGGACCTGTCGCAGCGGGGCTCGGCACAGGGTTCCGTCTGGGAAGGACTGCTGGAAGGAGTGAGCCACCTGCGGTCGAACCGACTGATGAGATCTGTCGTGGGACTGACCGCCGTGACCAGTGTTTTTGCATTCTCGACCTACAGCACCCTTATGCCGGCCCTCGCCAAGGACCAGCTCGGCATTGGGGAGAAGGATCCGCGCTACGGGCTGCTGTTTTCCGCGATAGGGTTGGGGTCTGTGTGCGGCGCCTATCTGGTCGGGCGTGCGGCGGCCGCCGCACGGCGGGGCGCTCTCATGATGACCGGAGCGGTCATGTTCGGCGCGACGCTGCTGGCGCTCTCGCGCACCACGCGGCTGCTGCCGGCGGAGGGACTGTTCGTCCTGATCGGCCTGTCCGCCATCTGCCAGCTTGCGACGGCCAACACGCTTACGCAGTCCCTGGCGCCGGACGAGCTGCGAGGGCGCGCGGTCTCCGCCCACATGTTCGCAATGGCGGGGCTCCAGCCGTTCGGGGCGCTTCTGGCGGGCATGGTGGCCCAGAGGTGGGGGGTGGGGAGCGCGCTCGCGTTCGGCGCCATTATGTTCCTGGCGTATACGTTCTGCACACTGGTGGGACGGCCTCAGGTCTCCCGCCTGGAGTAACGATCAAGTTCTGGTCACAAGGAGGAGTGGGTATGAACCTTACGGGTGGCGCGCGAATCACGTGGCTGGGGCACGCTACGTTTCTTATTGAGACGCCTGGCCGGAAGTCCGTTGTCATTGATCCCTTCCTGACGGACAATCCGGCTTGCCCGCCGGACCGCAAGCACATCGACCGCTGTGATCTGATGCTCCTGTCCCACGCCCACGGCGACCATATCGGCGACGCAATTCCTTTGGCGAAACAGACGCGGGCGCAGGTCGTCTGTATCTTTGAGCTGGCAGAGTGGCTTCAGAGCAAGGGCGTCCAGAATGTGACCGGCATGGGCAAAGGTGGTACTCTCCGTGTGGGCGAGCTGTCTATCACCCTGACGCATGCTTTCCACTCGTCGAGTATCGAAGACGGCGACCAGATGCTTTATGGCGGGGAACCGGTGGGCATCGTGCTGCGGCTCGAGAACGGATTCCGGATCTACCACGCGGGAGACACGGCGGTGTTCGGGGACATGGCGCTCATCGGGGAGCTGTACCACCCGGACATCGCCCTCTTGCCGATAGGCGACCACTTCACCATGGGACCGGACGAAGCGGCGAAGGCGATCCAACTTCTGGGTGTAAAGCACGTGATTCCCATGCACTATGGCACTTTCCCCGTTCTTACGGGCACGCCGGACCAGCTTAAGGATGCGACCCGTGGAGTGGAGGGGCTGAACATCCACGCGCTGAAGCCCGGAGATACGTTGCAGTAAGGGGCGTTCGGGCCTCCGGGTGAGTGAAATGGAGGCAGCCGCCGCAGGCGGCTGCCTCCAGGAAAGAAGGAGCACAGGAGAGAGTTAGCGATTGTCGATGATGAGCCGGCGAAAGATGCACTGGTACTCGTACGCCAGCGGCAGATTGACGCAAATCAGTTCCCACCCTTCGCGGCCGTACTCTTTGAGCTGCTCCTCAAGGCCGTCGTTATGCCGGGTGTGGATGGAGGCCACCTTGTAATCCCACTGGGCGGCTCCGGGGGCGGCGCGCTGCGCCGCGTGCATGGCCTGATCTAGCATGAGTTCACCTCTTCCGGACGCGCGTACCTCCTGTAGCAAGACGCCTGGTTGCGTCTTCTACACTTATTAGACGGGCGGCTAGTTAGAATGGTTCATGATTTGCGCGTGGGGCCAGACAGCCGCACTTGTCCGCCCGAATCCCGTATGCTATACTAGCCGTCGATTGGATGGACCCACAGGCGGAACCTGAGCCACCCCTGGTGGCGATAACCGGCCCCACGGCCACCGGCAAGACCGCGACCGCCGTCCTCGTGGCCCGGGCCATCGGGGGCGAGGTTGTTAGCGTCGATTCCATGGCCGTGTACCGGGGAATGGACGTGGGCACCGCTAAGCCGAGCGAGGCTGAGCGCGCGGCTGTCCTGTTCCACCTGATTGACGTTGTCTCGCCCGATGAGCCGTTCAACGTCTCCCGGTACCGAGATCTGGCGGAAGCGGTCTTGCAGGACATTCGCGCGCGAGGGCGTAGAGCAGTTCTGGCCGGCGGCACTGGCCTGTACTTGCGCGTGCTCCTGGAAGGCTTCGGTCTCACCAGCTCGCCGCCGGATACTGCGCTGCGAGAGCGCCTTAATCGCGAGGCCGACGAGCGTGGCTCCCCCGCGCTCCATGCTAGGCTGAGAGCGCTGGATCCTGCCGCAGCGGAGCGGATACACCCGAACGACCGGGTTCGCACCATCCGTGCGCTTGAGGTGTGCCTGACAAGCGGCGTGCCGATCACGACGCTCCAGGCCCGTGACGCCGCGCAGCGCTCCGCACGGCCCGCACGGAAGTTTGCTCTGACCGCGGAACGCGACGAGCTGTATCGCCGGATTGATGAGCGTGTTGACGCCATGATCCACGCGGGGCTGGAACAGGAGGTGCGCCGGCTTCTGGACGCCGGATACAGTCCTGAGCTGCCTCCTATGCGCAGTTTGGGCTACAAAGAGATGACTGCGTATCTCCGCGGCGAGACGGATATGGAAACCGCTGTGGAGGGTGTAAAGCGCGAGACGCGCCGCTTTGCAAAGCGGCAGTTGACGTGGTTCCGGGCGGACCCGGAGCTTACGTGGATAGACGTCGGCGGGCGATCCCCGGCCGACGTAGCAGCCGAGATTCTCGACCGTCTGGCTGCCTGATTCTATTTGTTTGGTACCTTTCCAATCTGGAGGATCGCGACTAAATGAACAAACCGCAGCTCAATCTACAAGACATCTTCCTCAACCAGGTCCGCAAAGAGAACATCAGCGTTACCATCTACCTCATCGGAGGGGTCCAGCTCCGTGGCATGGTGCGCGGCTTTGACGCATTCACGATCCTCCTCGATTCGGTGGGCAAACCCACCCAGCTCGTCTACAAGCACGCTGTTACGTCTGTAGTGCCGTCCCGGCCCGTCTCTAACTTCTATGCCGAGGCGCACCGGGAGCCCCACGGCCAGGATCGGGGCATGGCGCGACCCGGTGGACCGCCACCGCCTGGCGGACCCGCGCCTGCTCCCCGACCGGAGTCGGAGCCGGTGGGCAACCTGCCTGAATAGACCCGCCGCCTATGTCATGCGGAATCTACGTACATACAGGCGTCGGACTACGGTCCGGCGCCTAACTATTGGCCAGACCCAGGACACGGGAGACCCTGACTGGATCGGGCGGGCAGAGTCGCCCGCCAAGGAGCAGACCTGTGCGATTCACTAAGATGCACGGAATTGGAAACGACTTTGTGGTTGTGGACTGTCTGGAGTCGCCGCTGCCGGAGGAGAGGCTGCCGGAGATCAGTAAGAAGGTCAATGACCGCAAGTTTGGCATTGGGGGCGACGGCCTGATCCTCATCCTGCCCTCCAGGGCCGCCGACTTCCGTATGCGGATGTTCAATCCCGACGGCAGCGAGTCCGAGATGTGCGGCAACGGAATACGCTGCTTCGGTAAGTACCTGTTCGACCATAAGCTCTGGCCGGAGACCACCGTAAAGGTGGACACGCTGGCCGGCGTGAAGACCATCAAGCTGCTGACGCGCGGAGGAGTGGCCGAAGCGGCGCGCGTAGACATGGGCCAGCCGCGGCTCCTCCGCTCGGAGATACCTATGCGCGGCGATGACAACGGCCGTGTGATTTCCGAGCCGCTCAAGGTGGATGGGCAGAAGCTGAACGTCACCGCCGTCTCCATGGGCAACCCGCACGCGGTCTTTTTTGTGGATAACCTGGACAGCGCTGCCGTGGAGCGGCTAGGGCCGCAGATAGAGCACCACCGCGCGTTCCCGCAGCGCACGAACGTCCATTTCGTGAAGGTCTGCGGCAACTCCGAGATCGTGGTGAGGACCTGGGAGCGCGGGGCCGGGCTGACGCTGGCGTGCGGCACCGGCGCATGCGCGGCGGTGGTGGCCTCCGTGCTGAACAATAAGACCGGGAAGCGGGTGCACGTCCACCTGCCCGGCGGAGACCTGCTGGTGGAGTGGACCGGCGACAACCGTCTGATGATGACCGGCCCGGCGGAAGAGGTGTTTTGGGGCGAGATTGCGGTCTAGAAGTCAGTAGTCAGTAGTCGGTAGCCAGTAGTCAGTAGGCAGGGAGAGGGAAGTGTTCCGCTACGCGATCTGTAACGAGACGTTCCAGGGCTGGGAGTGGGAGCGGACCTGCGGGTTCGTAGCCGATGCAGGCTACGACGGGATAGAGGTCGCTCCTTTCACCCTGGCGGAAGACATCCGGTCTGTGGACGTCACGGAGCGCGGGAGGCTCCGCAAGGTAGCGCAGGACGCTGGCCTTGAGATAGTGGGTTTGCACTGGCTGCTGGTGTCGCCCAAAGGCCTGTCCGTGACGGACCCGGACGAGGCGACACGCCGCCGTACGGCGGCGTACCTGGCCGCGCTGGCGGACTTCTGCGCCGACCTTGGCGGGCGCATCATGGTCTTCGGCTCGCCGGCACAGCGGCGCGTGCCGGAAGGAACCCGCGCGGAGACCGCCCTGGAGCGGCTGGCGGAGACCATCCGGCCGGCGCTGGACCGTGCCCAGGAGCGCGGCGTGACCATCTGCCTGGAGCCGCTGCCCGCGCCGGAGGCGAACCTGCTGCTCAGACTGGAGGAGGCTGTCGCGCTGATCCGGCGGCTGGACCATCCCGCCGCCATGACCATCTTCGACGTGAAGAGCGCCAGCTCGGAGGGACCTCCTCTGCCGGATCTCGTGCGTGAGTACGCGCCCTATATTGCGCACGTCCACGCCAACGATGCCAATCGCCGCGGGCCGGGTTTCGGGGACACGGACTTTCGCCCTGTGATGGCAGCGCTGCGGGACGTTGGCTATTCGGGATACATCTCCGTGGAGGTATTCGACTACTCCCCGGACCCGGAGACGATAGCGACGCGGAGCCTACAATACTTGAGGAGTTGTACCGCCTAAGCCGGCGATAGCGCCAGCGATGGAACTGCTTTCTCCGGCAAAGTACGGGTTGTTACTGTAAAGCAGATCCCTCGCGTTGCTCGGGATGACAGTTTGCTGCTGTAGCTCATCTGCAGCTACAGAGTACGCACAGCTACCGTAAAGCAGATCCCTCGCGGAGCTCGGGATGACAGGTTGCTGCGGTCCTACGAAGTTAACTTGCCACTCGTTCCGGGCTGGTAGAGCGGCTCTCCGGCGCGGCAGAGGGGACAGTCCCGTGGGGCGAAGGTGTTGGCGTGAATGGTGAGCAGCGCCTCCAGGCGCACGCCCAGGTCCACCGCGCCACCGCTGCGGTCCGCGAGCACGCCCAGGCCCACCACCTCCGCCTGGTGCTCGCGTGAGAGGTCCAGGCACTCTCGCACCGCGCCTCCCGTCGTCAGGATGTCGTCCACCACGAGCACACGCGTGCCCGGAGGTAGCACCTGCCCGCGGCGCAGCTTGCGCACTTCGCCCTCTTTCTCCGCGTAGCGCGCTTCCACGCCCAGGTGCTGTGCCACCGAGTACGCCAGGATGATCCCTGCCGTGGTGGGGCCAATGACCATCTGGACACCGCCGCCCACAAACCGCCGGGCCAGCTCCGAGCACATCTGCTCGCATAGCGCGGGGTTCTCCACGAGCCGGAACTTCTCCAGGTAGCGGTCGCTGTGCAGGCCGGAAGAGAGCTTGAAGTGGCCGGCTATAAGCGCCCCCGCACGCTCGAAGAGGGCGAAGGTGTCCTCGTTGGTCAATGCAGAAAGCTCCCAGTTGAATTGGAGCGGTGGAGTAATGGGGTGCTGTCCCGGATTCCGGAGCCCAGTACTCCAACACTTCATCTCTCCAGTCTCCCGGCATTATACCGCCCGGACGGCCCGGCAAGCGGCCGGGCGGCGTTGACAGGGGGTAGCGATTCGTCTATACTCGGCACGATCCCGCTCTGGAAAGGACCGCGTGTGTCCGCGACCCCGCTCCCTCCCTTGAAGTCCCAATGGCAGTCGTTCCAGCGCGTCGTCGCGGCGGCGGGCGCAGATCTCTTCCGTGGCGGCGATGCTGTCTGGGCGGCCCGCGCGCCGGGGCGGCTGGACGTGCTTGGAGGCGTGGCGGACTACTCCGGCTCCACGGTCCTGGAAGGCACCCTGCTGGACGCGACGTTCGTGGCCGTTCAGCCGCGACAGGACCGGCAGCTCAGGATCCGCTCCTCCTTCGCCGGCACTGACGCGGTGGTCGACCTGGAGTCCGTCTTTCCCGGCGGCAGTCCCGCACCGGCGCATCAGGTGCGGGAAGCGCTGAGGGAGGCGCGCGAGCGCGCGTGGACCGCCTATGTCGCCGGCTGCCTTTATGAGCTGGCCCGGGCGGGCCACGTAGACCCGACGGCCGTTCGCGGATTCAGTATTCTGGTGGAGTCCTCTGTTCCCGTGGGGGCTGGCGTCTCGTCGTCCGCGGCGCTGGAGGTGTCCGCCATGGCAGCGCTGCTGGCGCAGCTCGGCCTCACGCTGGACGGGTTGGAGGTGGCCGCTCTGTGCCAGCGGGCCGAGAACCGCATCGCCGGCGCCCCCTGCGGCATCATGGACCAGGTGACCTGCGCGTTAGGGCGCGAGAACTCCCTGCTGGTGCTGAAGTGCCAGCCGCACACCGTGCTCGGCCATGCGCGGATTCCCTCCGGGTGGCGGTTTGTTGGTATCGACTCCGGCGTCAAGCATGCCGTCGGGGGCGGGCGGTACACGCGGGCACGCGTGGGTGCCTTCATGGGACTGAAGGTCCTGCAGACGCTGGCCCGGGACGATTGGGGAGGGTACCTCTGCAACCTCAGCCCCGACTCCTGGAAGCCTTGGCGCGAGCGCATCCCGGAGACGCTTCGCGGGCGCGACTTCCTCGACCAGTATGGTGAGCTGCCGGACAGCGTGACACGGGTAGACCCGGATGAGATCTATGCCGTTCGGGCCTGCGCGGAGCATCCCATCCTCGAGAACGATCGAGTACGGCAGTTCATCGCCCTCATGACCCTCGCGGAGAAGGATGACGATCCAGTCATCCTGCGTGAGGCTGGCTCCCTCATGCTGGAGGCGCACGGCAGCTACAGCACTCACGTCCAGCTTGGCGCGGAGGAGACGGACCTCCTCGTAGAGCTGTCGATGGAGCGCGGGCCGTCGCGCGGAATCTACGGAGCGAAGATTACGGGCGGCGGCTCCGGCGGCACGGTTGCCATCCTCTGTTCCGGGCTGGAGGCGGACGAATCCATCGCCGTCGTGCGGAGTGAGTACGAGCGCCGTACGGGGCTGCGATCACACCTCATGAGTGGAAGCTCTCCGGGAGCGATGGTAGAGGGAGCGCGACGGCTGCCGGTTTAGGATTTTCAATTTATAATTGAGCAAGCACACTAGGGAGGTGCGCATGAGACGTGTTCAACGTATGGCCTCGTTGGCGGCCGCGGTGGTACTCGGAATCGCAGTAACTGGCTGTCCGCGGAGCACCGGGGGCGGCGGGGGCGGCGGTACCCCGCCGGCCGGGGGGGGGGGAGGTGGTGGTGGCGCCAACTACACGATCGCGGTGATACCCAAGGGCACTGCACAGTCCTTTTGGCTGGCCGTGGAGTCCGGCGCGAAGGCCGGCGGGAAGGAGGAACACGCGACGATCCAGTGGGATGGCCCGGCGGATGAGACCGACATCCAGCGGCAGATCACCATCGTCCAGAACTTCATCAACCAGCACGTGAGCGCCATTGTGCTGGC
>CAYNFH010000225.1:0-1792 GCA_964396385.1 uncultured Chthonomonadaceae bacterium
GGTGTGGACCTCCGGCAGCTCTTCCGCCAGGATCAGGTCGCCGGGCTCCAGCTTGAGATTGGCGTCCGTCTCCGGCTTGTCCAGCACTTGCCGCATGTCCACCTTGATGGCCTTGGCATCCCGTATCACGCGGACATCCAGCCGCTCGGGTTTGAGGGCGAGGGCTCCCGCCGGTCCGAGTGCATCCAGCAGACGCCAGCCAGGCCGCATGTCCACGGCCCCTCCCGGTATCTGGGCCTTGATGGCGCTGCCCACCACCGTGATCTTCTGCGAGTGAGTCTCCAACACCATCACGGAGACGCGCGCGTTGTTCCGGACCTTGTTGACAGCGGCCTGGAGGTCGGCCCGAAGCTGTATGGGCGTCTTGCCGGTCGCCTTAACGTCTCCGGCTTCGGGAATCTGCAGGATGCCGTCCGGCGGGATCGGGACCTTCATACTCAGATCCGGGTGGTTGTCCACCGTAATCTGGATGATGTCGCCCGGCCCCAACGGTGGAACCGCAGTGGACTTGTCGTCCGGGGCCGCGAATGCGGCCGGGGGAAGAAGCGCTATCGCGATTAGCAGGGATCCGAGTCGCATCGCTTTCATGATCGCTCCTCCGTCCGCGTGTCCTCTTTCGTGGCGACGATGGCGTTGCCGTTACCCAGGTTCTCTCCGAGCAATGCCTCGAACTCCTGGGTGGATCTTCGTCGTCGCGGCTCTCCGCTCTCCAACTGCGGCGTGTGGTAGTAGTTGTAGTAGCGGTAGTAGCCGTAGTAGTAGTCGTCGCGGCGGGAGGACAGATCGATCTTGTTGAACACAATACCCAGCACACGGGCGTGGGCCTGGTGGAGCAGGTCTACCGCATGCTTGACGGCCGACTTGCGGGCCTCACCAAACTGGATCACGTAGATCACGCCATCCGCCATGGCCGAAAGGACCTGCGCGTCCGCAGTCGCCAGGAACGGCGGGCTGTCGAAGATCACCACGTCGGCCGCCTCCCGCAGGCGCTGGTGAAGGTGTCGCATGGCCTGCGAGTTGAGGAGCTCGGCGGGGTTCGGCGGCAGCGGTCCCGCGGTCAGCACGCGGAGGCCCGCCACGTCTGTCTCCTGCAGGGCTTCCTCCACGTCCGTGTGGCCCACCAGCACATTCGTGACGCCGGGGCGCTGCTCCAGCTCAAACTTGGTATGCAGCGTAGGCCGCCGAAGGTCTGCATCCACCAGGATGACGCGCTTGCCGTCTAGCGCCATCGCCACGGCCAAGTTGGAGGCCGTGACAGACTTGCCTTCGCCGGGCGCCGTGCTGGTGACGACGATGCTGCTGTGCTCGCTGTCTACGGAGGCGAACTGGACGTTGGACCGCATGACGCGGTAGCTCTCCAGGAGTGAACCGCCGCCCTGGCCGCGCATGATCAGCCTTGCGCCCTCGGACTGGACAAGCGGCACATAGCTGAGGATGGGGGCATCCAGCAGGCGGCGCGTGTCGTCCGGCGAGTTGATCCGGTCGTCCATGTACTCCTGTAGCAGGGCGAAACAGACGCCGAGTACCAGGCCGAGGACGGCCGCGAAGATAACGTTGGTGGTCCTCCTCGAGGAGACCGGGTAAGCCGCCGTGGCAGGCTGGCTGATGGAGACCCCGGGGTGCTGCGCGTGCATCCGGACCTGCATGTCGGACACGTCCTTGGTCAGGGCCGCAACTTGCCCGCGGTGCAGCTCGACATCCGCGGTGTACTGGGCCTCCTGCCGCTCTCCACCGGTCAGCGCCTTCGGAGATAGCGCCGATGCCATCCAGGACGGAGTTCACAAACTCCATA
>CAYNFH010000225.1:1802-10043 GCA_964396385.1 uncultured Chthonomonadaceae bacterium
TGTTGACCTGCGCGCTGAGAGACGCGACCTTGGATCTCGCCTCCGTTACATTCTTCTGGATATCCGCAATCGCGGGGTTTGGCGCGCTAGTGTGCGTCGTAACGCTGGCGGGGGTGTTCTTGAGCGTCTCCTTGACGCTGGCTATCTGATCATCTAGCTGTTTTACACGGACGTTGCTGGCCGGGAACAGCTCCAGCGTGCTGGCACGTTCCGTGTTCAGCTTGGCTATCTCGTTGTTGAGCTCGGCAATCCGGGCCGTGTTGCTTGTGGATATATCCTGCGCGATGCGGTTCGGGGTGCGGGCGCGCGTTGCCTCCAGGCTGTGGAGCTCCGCTTGCGCTGCCGCGAGGTCGCCGCGGGCCTTCTGAAGCGCGATCTCTAGCTGGCTTGCCTCTTCGATGGCGGCCTCTTCCTGTTTGCTTCGATTAACCACGTTGTGCGTACTCTTCACACGCTCCAGGTTGATCTCGGCCGTGAGCAGCTTGGCCCTCTCCTTCTTGAGGAGATCGCTTGCATTGGCAAGGGCCGCACGGAGCTCCCGGGTGCGGGTGTTGTCCAGGTAGTCGATGTAGGCCGCAGGCAGGTTCTGGGCCATGGCCAGAGCATAGTCAGCTCGGTGCGCTTCTACGGCTATCTCCACGATGTCCGTCTGGTTCACCTGCCGGACGTCGACCGAAACTTGGCTTGCCGGAATGTGCGACCTGTTGAGCGCGTCCAGCTTCACCTCGTCATTCTGCAGGAGCTCAATCTGGGTCGCGATGTCGTGGCCCTGATCCGGAGCGAGAATCGGCAGAATGGGGTCCTTGCTGTCGATCTGCTGGACCATGATGCTCTTCTGCTCGACTAACAGCCGGGCCGTGGCCCGATAGACAGGCTTGGAGAGCAGTGTCGCCACCACTCCGACGATGAGGACCACGACGAACGTCTGGATAATGATGGATTTGCGGCGCCGCAAGAGGTCCAGATAGTCGCGGACCGAGATCTCACCGGCGGCAGGGGTCAGCTCGTCTGACATCGGCACTCTAACTCCAGGATCGATAGCGGCACCACGGCTGGTCTCTCCACTACAAGGAGAGCTCCGGGTCCCGGCGGTAGTGTCGGTTGGGAGGATATGTTTGCGCTGTGGGGCGTACCGTGCGGCATAGCAGGTAGGCGGAGATCACGCGTGGCCCGGCCTACCGCGAACCTGCTCAACGGGCCTGGCAATCACCCGACACCTGTTATACCATACACCCCGGCGAATGGGGCCGTTGCAGTCACACTAGAAGTTGTACTTGTCCACGTTGTCCTTAGTAAAGGTAACGCCAGGAATCAGGACCTTACCCTCCTTGTACTGTATCTTTGTGCCATGGACGTCCTCGCCGTCCTCGGGCTGCTTACTATTCAGATAGTCGTTCACGAGCATGGCCGTCACGTACGTAAGCTGGCCCGGATCCCACAACATGATCCCGGAGATGGCGCCGGACTTGAGGTACTGGCGCGTGAGGCTGGGAAGGGAGAGGCCCCAGACCTTCACCTTGCCGATCTTGCCGGCGCTCGTGATGACCTCCGCTACCGCTGGAGGGCTAGGCGAGTTGGCACATGCGAATCCGCGGATATCCGGGTCCTTCTGAAAGGCTGCTTGCGCGGTGGCGCGGGCCTTCTGATCGTTGTCGTCGTTGTAAATGTACGGCTCGATCAAGGTGATGCCCGGATACTTCTTGAACCCCTCCTCCATCCCTTTGATGTGGAGGTTCAAGTTGTCCGCGGCGCGACCACCGCTCACGATCTGCACTTTGCCGTTGCCACCCATGTCCCTGGCCAGGTTGTCCGCGATGTCGCGGCCGATCCCCACGTCGTCCGCGGCGGCCACGTAGAAGATTCGCTGGGAGCCGGGGGCATCGGAGTCCCAGGTGAATACCTTGACGCCGGAGTCCATCGCGCGCTTGATGATAGGCACGATAGCCTTGGCGTCGTTCGGGGAGATCACGATGGCGTCCACCTTCTGCCCTATGAGCTGATCCATCTGCGAGATCTGCTTGGCCACGTCGGCGGTGTCCGGCGCCAGGAACTCCACGGAAACGCCCTGCGGGCGGAGCTCGTCATTCGCCTGGACGGCGCCCTTCTTGCACGCTTCGCTGTACTGGCTCACCGACTTGAAGATAAAGACGATGCGCCTGGGCTTGTTCGCTCCGGCCGGTTGGGTGGCGTTTGGAGCAGGCGAAGGTCCGGATGACGGCGCCTGGCTCCCCTTGTTGCAGGCAGTCAAACCGAATACGGAGACGGCCAGTGCCGCAATCACTATCGTCGCGCGATGTCGCATGTTCTCCTCCCCTGTACGGGCACTTACCCTACCCCCGCCCCCTCCCCCTCGTAAGGGGAGGGAGTTCCTCCTCCGTACCATGCAGGGTCAGGAGGAGGTCCGGCGGGCGCGCCACCGCTCTACCTCCACCGAGGCAAGCAACACGAGCCCGAGGACCAGGTTGGCCCACACGTCTTCTTTACCGTAACTGCGGACGGCGTTTGTTACGACGCCAATAGTGAGCACGCCGAGCAGCGTTCCGATAACAGTTGCTCGACCACCTGCGATCGGTGTTCCCCCCATCACCACCGCAGTGATGGCGGCCAGCTCCATGTACTTGCCGGCGTCCGGTACCGCCGTGGCCGCCCGGGCAGTCGCCACGATCGCCGAGACGCCCGCAAAGAGGCCGCTCAGTGCATATACTGAGAGCTCCAGGCGGCGCGTGCGAATGCCGCTCAAATAGGCCGCTGCACGGCCGCCGCCCAGCGCCAGCAGCCCACGTCCGAAGGTGGTCCGTCGAAGGATAGCAGCGGCCATACCTAGGCTCGCCAGCGCCACCCAACAAGGGATCGGCACACGCAGTAGCGTATTGTAGTAGGAGCTCGTCAGCCAGTCCGGCAGGCCGGAAATACTTTCGGAGCCGCTCAGTACGTAGGCGCCTGCACGCGCCGCGCCGAAGGTCGCCAGCGTCGCCACGATAGAGGGCAGTCCGAGGCGCGCTACCAGAAGCCCATTCACGAGCCCGCAGCAGCCGCCTGCCGCCGCGCCCACCCCGCACGCCAGGATCGCCGGCCAGTGCCGGTTGACGGACAACACGCCGATGACAACGCCGCAGAAACCCGCTACCGAACCCACCGAGATATCGATCCCGCCGGTCGCTATGACGAGAGTCATGCCTGCCGTGATGATGCCAACCGCGGAGATGTCTCGCAGCACGACCGCCACGTTGTCCCACGTGCGGAAGGCGGGAAAGGCAAAGGCCATCCACAGCATGACGGCGACGAGTACGAATGCCGCACCTGTCTCTACCGGCAAGCTCCACCTGTCGCGCGGGCTATTTTCACCGGTCACTAGGTCCGCTCCTGCCGTGTACGGCGAAGCTGCTCCGCGAGAGCCGCCAGCACGATTACCGCTCCGGTGATCAGTCCGTAGCGCTCCACCGGAACGCCGGACAGGAAGAGGGCGTTGCGCAGCACTACCACGATCAGCGCTCCCAGCGCCGCGCCGATGATGCTCCCCTCCCCTCCTGTCAGCGTGACGCCGCCGATTACCACGGCCGCGATGACATCCAGCTCCCAGCCATCGGCCAGGTTCCACTGCGCGTTGTTGGCTGCGGATGCCATCAACATTCCCGCGATGCCTGCGCACAAACCCGCGAGAAGGTAGACGTGTCGGAGGACCGGTTCGACCGGCACGCCGGACAGGCGGACGGAGAGCTCACTCCCGCCGACGGCGACAACTCTACGCCCGAACCGGGAGCGCGCCAGCACCAGCGCGAAGAAAGCCGCTGAGAGGACAAAGATGCAGATGGGCGCAAGTCCGCGTCCCAGCGCTACAAACCCGGCAGGGAGTCCGTTGTAAGGTGCTGCGCCGGTCTCGATACTTGTGGCCGCCCGGAAGATCAGGAGCGTGGCAAGTGTAGTGAGAATAGGTGGAAGGCGGCGGTAGGTGATCAGCGCGCCGTTTACCAGACCGCAAATGGCGCTGCCCGTGAGGCCCAGGACGCACGCGAGCGGCCACCCGGTTCCGGCGGTCATTCGGCTCCCGGTCGTACATGCGGCCACCGCCGCAATAGCCGCCACACTGAGATCGATCCCGCCCGTGAGCACCACGAGCGCCTCACCGCAGGCCATGATCCCGAGAAAGGACGCCTCCTGCCCAACTGCAATGAGGTTCTCCGGCCGCCGGAAAGAGGGTTTGGCAATGGCCATCCAGCTTACCGCCAGGGCCAGAACTGCCAGCGCGGGAAGCTCGCGGAAACCCGCGCCGCGCGCGGCGGCTATCGGTGAATCCCCGACGCCGCCCCGGCCACCACGGCCTCAATCTCCTCCCGGGTGGCGATCAGCTCATCGCCCTGCAATGTCCGCTTGAGCGCCGCCATGGCAACACCATAGCGAAGCCCACGCTCAAGGTCGCCATCAAGGAAACCGTCGAGCACCCCGGCCGCGAAGGCGTCTCCACCTCCAACGCGGTCGATCTCCTGCGCCGAGATAGCCTCCGCGTGATACTCACGGTCACCGTCCACCGCGAAGGCCCCTTCGGCTCCAGCAGTAACCACCACGCGCGGCACGTGATACCGGCTCTGAAGCACGCGCGCCGTCCCCGACCCGTCCGCTTCAAGGCCGAATACGGTCGAAGCATCGCCAACGGGACATACGGCCAGGTCCACTCTCGGCAACAATTCCTGCAGAGTTTCCCGCGCCCGTTCCGGGGGCCAGAGCTTGCTGCGGTAGTTCACGTCAAGTGAGACGGTCATGCCCCGGCCTTTCGCTTCCTGAATCGCTCGATCTACCGTCGCCAGGCAGCCCGGCGCCAGTGCGCAGGTGATGCCGGTTAGGTGGAGATGGCGAGCGCCGTCCAGGTGCGACCAGTCCACCTCGTCCGGGCGAAGCGTGCTGGCGGCCGAGTCGGCGCGGTCATAGTAGACGTGATGGGGCCTGGGCGGCACGCCGAACTCGATGAAGTAGAGGCCCACCCGCCCGGCGTCGGACCAGAGGACGTGGGAGACATCCACGCCCCGTGCTCGGATCGAGGCCGCGACGCGCCGGCCAAGCGGATTGGAGGGGAGCTTGCTCCACCAGGCCACGGTCCGTTCCAGCCTCACCAAAGCAATGGCGGTGTTGGATTCGCTGCCCCCTATGCGAAGGTCTAGAAGGTCCGTCGACTCCAGCCGGCCAAAACCAGGCGGGCTGAGCCGGATCATCGTCTCACCAAACGTGACCACGTCAAAGGGTGGCATAGACCCCTTCAGAGCTTACGCGCGGCTTCCAGCACATCTCGAGCGTGGTTGCCCAGTTCCACCTTCGGGAAGACATGCCGGAGAATCCCATCGCCGTCAATGACGAACGTCGACCTCTCGATTCCCATAAACTTGCGGCCCATGAAGCTCTTCTCCTTCCATACCCCGAAAGCCTCCGCGACCTTGTGGTCTTCGTCGGCAATCAGCGGAAAGGGAAGCTCCTGCTTGGAGGCGAACCGTGCCTGCTTTTTCACCGAGTCCGCGCTGGCGCCCAGAACGGCGATGCCAGCGGCCTGGTAATCCGGGTATGCGTCGCGGAACCCGCGCGCTTCTATGATTCAGCCGGGCGTATCCGCCTTGGGGAAGAAGAAGAGGACCAGCGGGCGGCCGCGGTAATCCGCCAGGGAGACGGTTGCGCCCGTGTGGGCGGTGGCCGAGAAGTCCGGAGTGGGCGAGCCGACGGCGGGCGGTTGGGACATGCGCTACCTCCAGGGAAAGAGATGCGGCGAGCGGCCAGAAGACGCCCACATTCTAGCACACTGGCCGGCAACATAAAGCGCCCCGCACAGTGACGGGGCGCTTCGACAGTGAACGCTGATCGGGAGCTACAGCTCGAAAACCCTGTCAGCGATGCCGACGTTCACCTTGATGTCCCGGTACTGAGTGATGCCGGCGATCTGGTGGTCGGTGCTCATCGCTTCGATGCGCGTCGGGAACCAGATGCCCGGCGCGACCTCCCGCACGTCCTTGTAGAGGTAGACTGCCTGGAGCTTGCCGCTCTGGCTGTAAGACTCGCGCTTGCGGACCACCCTGGTCTTCGGATCGATGTAGAAGATGTGGTGGGACGTGTCATCGCTCTGGTCCTTGTACCGGATCTCGAAGACCGCGCACGGGCTCCCCTCTACGGATGCTTCGCGCAGGTACTGCGCGTTGGTGTAGCTGAGGAAGTACTCCGACACCAGCCCAACGTCCATGAGCGACTTCCGCTTGCCCGGGGCCGGGCCGAAGTTCCGCTTCGTGCTCAGGTGCATGCGGGGCACAGACACGTACTGAATGGCGCCGTTCAGGATTACCACGGCCTTGGTGCCTTCCATGGCCGCGTCGAAGCGGATCTTGTTGGGCTCCTTGTACTGAACGTGAACTTCTCGGAACCGGTAGAGCAAGCCTGCGTCCTTGCTGATCTTGCCGAGCTCGCGCTGGTCCGCCTGGACGGCAATGATGGTGGCCGTAAAGTCATCCAGGCGGTGGGTGACGTAGTCCTGGATGTTGGTCGAGAGAGCGCGGGCCTGACCGCCCGCGGCCATGAGCAGAGCCGCGAGGAGCCCGCCGTGAAGGGATCTGCGCACGATAATCCTCCTGATGGTGTACTGCCGCGGAATCCTACGTGCCACCGAGCGGCCAGGGTTCCGCAATATTGAGCCAGCGTCGCGGCGGCGAAAGGTTGCCCGGTTCTATGGTATCACAACCGTCGTTGCGGGCGAGGGGTCAGTCCACGAACGCGAACTCGTTGGTCATGAGGAGCGTCTGCACGTACTGGCTCCATCGGTCCAAGGACTGAGCCGAAGGCTGCGACGATGCCAGCGCCAGACCGCTGCCGCCGGCAACGAACCGCAGGCCCAGCGCCACCTCCTCAGCATCCGGCGAACGGGCGTAGATCGCCCGGTACAGGAAGCGTATGCGCGCGGCAGGCTCCGATATCGCCTCCACGTCCGGGCGGTGCGCCAGGGCGCGTGCCTGCTCCAATACGAATGGACTGTTCATCAGGAACAGCGCCTGCTGCGGGACGGTAGTGCGGTACCTCTGGGCGCTGCTGCTGTCCGGGCTGGCGAAGTCAAACGTGCGGTAGAAGGCAGGCAGGTTCTGGCGGTCGATAAAGCTGTAGACCGACCGCCGGCCGCTGAAGGGCTGCTTCAGGATATCCACCGACGGGCCCCCCATTGACGTATCCAGGTGGCCGGACACCATGAGCAGCGAATCACGCATGGCCTCCAGGTCGAGGCGCTGGCGGTTCTGGTGCGAGAGCAGCCTGTTCTCCGGGTCCGCGACGAGCCGGGCCGGCGGGCAGTCGCTGGTCTGCATGTACGTGCTGGAGAGCATGATGAGCCGGTGCAGCTTCTTGATGGACCAGCCTCCCTCCACGAAGCGGGCGGCGAGGTAGTCCAGCAGCGCGGGGTGGGTCGGCGGCTCGCCGCGCGTCCCAAAGTCGCTGGGTGTGCGGACGAGCCCATAGCCGAAATGGTGCAGCCAGACGCGGTTCACGAGCACGCGCGCCGTGAGCGGGTTGGTCGGACTCGCGATGGCCTCGGCGAGCTCCAGTCTCCCGCTGCCCTGGATAAACGGATGGGCGTCATCGCCTCCCAGGATCTGCGGGAATCGCCGCGGCACTTCATCGCCAGGGTTGTTCGGGTTGCCGCGCTTCAGAACGTGCGGAGTAACGGGAGCAGGCAAGTCAATGAGTGCGGGGGCGGTTTCCGGAGCGGGCGGCAGCGTCTTGCGGAGGGTCTCCGCCGTCTGGCGCAGCGTCCGAAAGCGGTCGCGCACGGCCGGCTCAAACGCCTCCGCGAGCCTTTCCTGCTCTTTCGGAGCGGGGAGCGTGCCTTCGCGGAACTTCTGGAGCAGGTCCCGCACCGGCGCCGGCACGGAGTCGGGATGATCCTTGACCTTCGTCCGCAGCGCGGCCACCTGGGCCAGGGCGAGCTCGTTTGCCTCCTTCTCCGCCGCGAAGATCTGAGCGTTCTGCCGCTCGTACGGCTCGGTAACGGACTTTGGCGCGATGGAGAGGGGCGGTTTCGGCTCAGTCGAGCTGGCGTATACGCCGTACAGGGCGTAGTAGTCCCGCTGGGAGATCGGATCGAACTTATGGTCGTGGCACCTGGCGCAGCCCACGGTGAGTCCTTCCAGGCCTCGCATCGTAACGTCGATACGGTCGTCGATAATGTCGTGCGGGTTGGTCGGGACGCCCCGGGCCAGAGTGAGGACGCCAAGCGCCCCGAGGGGCCGC
>CAYNFH010000226.1:0-1021 GCA_964396385.1 uncultured Chthonomonadaceae bacterium
GAGTCGCATCCCCAGCTCGAGGGGCACGTAACCGCCTCGATCCTGCCATCAAACAGGGGTTTCCAGGTGCAGATTAGCAACAACACAAAGTACGCGCTGTCGGACTGCATAGCTTCCTACCGGGGCCAGTTCGTGCAGATAGGGTCCATGGCGCCTGGAGCGACACAAGCCGTACAGCTCCCGGCCGGCGGGCCGCAGGGGGCGGGGCGCATCGGCCCGGTGGCGCTGCAGCCGCCGTCGCAGACGAGCGGCGCAGGCGGAATCAAGCAGGCCCTTGCCTCCAGCGTCACGGCGAACGAGACCGGCGTGCAGGGACGGGATCCCGCGCTCTTCACCGGATGGTTCTCGGACACGGTGCAGGGGCTGAGCCTGGAGAACGAGACCCCGCACGTGGAGGGTACCAGCCTGCTGGTGGTGCATTTGCCTGTGCCGAGCTCCAGCGGGGCCGAGCCGGCGCCGCCGTACGTGCCTCCGCAGCCCCGGTTCAACCCGTTCGGTCCGCAGTACCGGATGCCGCGCCAGTACACGCCACCCATGTACCGGCCCCGCCGGGTACCGCGTTCGCAGTTTCGGATCCGGTCGGGAATGGCGCCCGTCGCGCCGATGATGCCGCCGCCCACGCCGAACACTGGGAGCGGACGGCGGAGGTTTGTCACCCCCGCGCCGGGAGGCGGATACTACGTTACGATCCAGACGTGGTGGCACGGGCGCAATGGAACGTCGAGCAGCACGATCAATACCTACGTGCCTCCAGGACGGCCGCTGCCCCCGTAGATCCTGATATGAGCTTCACCGAGAACCCGGTCTTCATCAAAGAGGTCAAGACCAAGATGCGGTCCAAGAACCCGCCCCAGGTCCAGTGGGTGGTTGGGTCCGCCATTGGCCTCTTCATCGTCTACTGCTATTACCAGGCCATCAACTGGCTGCTGCGCTCCGGCGGAGCGAGCGCGGGAGAAGATGGCTGGGTCATTGGAGTAACCATTCAGGCGGTTCTGATCTGGATGCTGGCGCCCGCGCTCAC
>CAYNFH010000226.1:1031-10031 GCA_964396385.1 uncultured Chthonomonadaceae bacterium
GGAGAAGGAGCAGCAGACCTGGGAGATGCTGGTATTCACGCTGCTGCGGCCACCGGAGATCATCCTGGGCAAGCTGACTGCCCGGCTCGCCCCCATGGCGGGGCTCCTGCTGGCGTTCTTCCCGTTCATGGCGATCTGCTTTCTGCTCAGTTCGCGCCTCGGGATTGCGGACTTGGTGGCCGTATACCTGGTCTTCGTGGTCTGGATCCTGTTCCTGACTGTGTGCGGGCTGTTCATGTCGTGGGCATTCAAAAAGACGGCTGCGGCGATCGCCACCGCGTATCTCGTGGTGTTCGTCCTGGTCATTGGTACGGCGCTGGTAAACATGACGCTCTACATCAACCAGCCCTGGGGCGAGTCGCCGGTCTGGTGGCTGAATCCGGTCCGCGTCACCTCCGCGCTGACGGAGATGCACACCGATTCTTATGCCGGCGGGGTTATCTGGTTCAGCTCGGCCACCTTTCTGGCGGCCGCGACGTTCCTCCTGTGGAGGATGGTCAGCCGGTTTCGGGAATTCTCAACAGAGTAGGGTGTTCAGGTGTTTCGCATTCCGGACCTGAATACCTGAATACCTGAACACCTTCTGGAAGGATCGACTGCATGCCGCCCATGGTGGAGATACGGCATCTGCGCAAGGAGTATCGGGACTTGGTGGCGGTGAAGGACCTGAGCCTGTCCCTGGAGCCGGGGGATATCTTCGGCTTCATCGGGCCGAACGGCGCGGGCAAGACCACCACCATCAAGATGCTGGCCACCCTCCTCATCCCCACGGCCGGAAGCGCCTACGTCGACGGAATTGACGTTGTACGCAACCCGGAGCGGGTCAGGGCCATCGTGGGCTATATGCCGGACTTCTTCGGTGTCTATGACGACATCAAGGTGTGGGAGTACCTGGACTTCTTCGCCGCGGCATACCGCATCCCGAAGGACAAGCGGCCCGGCATCATCGACGATGTCCTGACGCTCACGGACCTCAACGTAAAGAAGGATTCCTACGTGGAGTCGCTCTCCCGGGGCATGAAGCAGCGGCTTTGCCTCGCGAAGACGCTGGTCCACGATCCCAAGGTCCTCCTGCTGGACGAGCCGGCATCCGGGCTGGACCCGCGGGCGCGCATCGAGATCAAGGAGCTCCTCAAGGAGCTTAAGGCGATGGGGAAAACCATCATCGTCTCCTCCCACATCCTCCCGGAGCTCGCCGACTTCTGCAACAAGATCGGGATCATCGAGAAGGGTGAGATGATCGTGTCCGGCGATGTGAACGACATCATCCGCCAGGTAAGCGGACACCATACGCTGGAGATCCGCATCCTGGACGAGTCGCTCGCGGCCGGCTCCGACCTCGATATTGCGTCGCTGGCGGCACAAACGCCGCACGAAGGGGGAGTGGCGGTCAAGAGCACCGCGGCCATGGAGCGGGCGACCGAAATTCTGCGCAACCTGTCGGAGATAGAGGACGTGAAGCTCGGGGACAACTTGCTGCTGGCGCACTACGTGGGCGAGCCGAACGAGGAGTGGAAGGTGCTGCGAGCGCTGGTGCAGCAGGACATCCGAGTCCTCTCGTTTGGGACCCAGGCGACCGACCTGGAAGATATCTTTATGCGCGTGACGAAGGGCATCGTCTCTTGAGCGCTCTGGCCATTAGGTTTTGGGACAACCCGGTACTCACGAAGGAGCTGCGCGTACGGATGCGCGGCCCCCGCGCATACTGGGTGCTCACGGGCTACCTCGCGTTCCTCTCCTTCATTCTGTTCGTACAGTACACCTCGTTTTGGAACACCGCCCAGGCCCGGGGCGGCGGCTTCTCTATGGGCAGCAAGATCGGCCAGCAGTTCTTCACCTGGATCTTCTTCACGCAGCTCTTTCTCGTGGCGTTCATTACGCCCGCGGTGACGTCCGGCGCCATCACCATCGAGAAGGAGCAGCGCACCATGGAGATGCTGGAGATGACCCGGCTCTCCCGTAGCAGCATTGTGGCGGGCAAGCTGCTCTCCGCCATCGGGTTCGTGGCGCTGCTGCTCGTCGCGTCGCTCCCGCTCACGTCTATCTGTTTCTTCCTGGGCGGCGTCTCGCCGGAAGAGGTGATCCTCCGCTACACCCTGCTCTTGGCCGTCAGTTTTCTCACGGCCACAGTAGGCCTGTTGTGGTCGACCATTGCCCGCACCACCGCCGCGGCGGTCATCCTGACGTACAGCTCGCTGCTCGTGCCGTTTGTGCTCGCCATCATCTTCGGCATCGTGACCAGCAGCGCCGGCACCAGTTCCGGCGGCAACCTGGAGAACGCCGCGATCATGTGGATCCTGGTGATGGGGCTCATGGGCATCAACGCTCCGGATATCACGGGCTCAACGCCGTTTGCCGGGATCATCCGGGCATGGGACATGCGACACTACTTCGGTTTCACGCTGCCATCCTGGCTGGCGCCCGTGCTGACCTTCGGACTGCTGGGGCTAACTATGGCGGCAGTGGCTACCGCGCGGCTGGAGACGTTTCCGGAGCGAAAGGCGGGCCAGCTCCGGCTGCTGGCGCTCGCGGTGCTGGCGCAGCAGGCGATCTTCTTCTTCGGCGCACGCTTTGCCGCCATCGCGCCTAACGCGGTGGGCGGTGGGGCCTCCGGGGCGACGGCCTATCCCATCATCTATGCGCTCACCTATCCCGTAGCCCTGCTCCTCTTTGTACTCCCAATCTTCGCCACCGGGTTGATCCGGCCCGCTGAAGCGCGGCGTTTCTCTCAGTACGTGGCGTCCGGCTGGACGTTCCGCGGGTTTAGGACGGGACAGGTGGCGTCCGGGCTGCCCTATCTGCTGGCCGTCACGGCGCTGATAGTCGCGCTCTACAGCCTGAGCTTTGTGCTCGTGGGCCGGCCCGCGGCGCTCGTTCAAGGCATGGCCGCCCCGAGGCCCGTGCCGGCCATCACGGTGCCCCAATCGATACCAGGGGTTGCCCCATTTCCGGTTCCTCCGCCGACTCCTCCGCCCGCGCCCGCGCCGATGCGCGGCAGTGCTGTGGACCTGCTCCACGTAGTCGCCGCAACCGTAGCGTGCGTAGTCGGCCTGAGCTGCCTGGGCCTCCTGCTGTCGCTGCTGACACAGAACCGGTGGGTTCCGCTGGGCCTTCTGTACGTGGTGCTGCTCGGAATTCTTGCAGCGCCGTGGATCGCCCGGGTGAACTACACGAACTCAATCGGCCCGGCATCTCCGAGTATTTTCATCAACTTTTACTATCTGAACCCGCTCATGAGCATCGACCAGGCGAGCGACATGTCCGGCAACTTCTGGAAGGACATGCCGTTGATGTTCGCGCAGACGCCGGTTTGGATCGTAACCGTAGCGTCGTACGTATTCATTACCATCGTGTGTATCCTGCTGATGGGCCCGCTGGTGAGCCGGCTGGCGACTGCCCGGCGGTCGCCGTACAATAGAGTGATCCGTGAGGCGAGAGTCGAAAACCGAGAGTCGAGAGTGGCCAGGCAAAGCCCAGGGAGAGAGCCATGACACCGGAATCTGTGCTGCACCGAAAACTGAACGAGGCGGCGCGCCGCATCCGCGCGCTGCTCATCCTGCAGTGGATGGCCCGGACCCTCTGCTGGACTGCGGCCGCCGGCCTGATCTGGCTCCTCGCGGCCAAGCTCAACTGGGCAGCCGAACCGACTGCGGAGGCGCTGGGCGGCGTTCTGGGCGCCTCCGCCGTGGCCGGCATCGGCCTCGGATGCTTCCGGCGCCTCACGCCGATGGACGTGGCCCGGCTCACGGACAAACGCAGCGAAGTAAAGGAGCGGCTCGCGAGTGCCCTAGAGCTGGAAGCGGCCGCAGCGGCAGAGCCGCTGGCTGAGCGACAGATCCGGGACGCCGCAGAGCACGCCGGACGCGTCGACCTCCGCAAAGCGTATCCAGTTCGCGTGTCCCGAGAGATGGTCGCCTTCGCAGTCTTGGTCTTGGTGCTTTTCGGGGCGTTGCTGCTCCCCAACATGCCCGCCTTCTGGTCCAAAGAGCGGAAGCAGGAGATGGAGCAGGTAAAGCGGCAGGGAATCGTCATCGAGAAGGTCGCGAAGGAGACGAACAAGGCAGCAACGCAGCAGAAGCTGGACGAGTCCAAGAAGGCCGCCAAGGAAGCGCAGAAGCTCGCCGAGGCGATGAAGCAGGGCCGGCTGGACAAGAAGAAGTCGATGATCGCCATGCAGAAGCTGACCAGGAAGATTGAGGAGCAGCAAAAGAAGCTGGCGATGGCCAATACGCCGGCTCCCAAGCCGATGGAGAAGGCGGCGCTGGAGGCCAAGAAGGCCTTGGCGCAGCAGCAGCAGGCGGTTGAGCAGGCGGCCAAACAGCAGAAAGAGCAGGCCGCTGCCGGCAAGAGGCAGGAGGCGGGGGATAAGAAGCAGGACGGAGCCAACAAGGAGAACCAGAAGAACGGCTCCAAGGCGGAGCAGGGCAAGCAGCAGTCGCCTGCGATGCAGAAGGCTCAGGAGGCCCTCCAGATATTCCAGCAGGCCCTCGCGGACCAGAACCCGGAGGCGCAGAACCAGGCGCTTCAGGAGCTGGCGGACCAGATGCAGAAGGGCGGCATGAGCCAGCAGGAGATGCAGCAGCTTCAGAAGCAGCTCCAACAGATGGCTAACGCCCTCTCAAAGAGCGACCTGGACAAGGTCTCCAAGCAGATGGCCGAGATGGCTAAGCTGATGCAGCAGATGAAGATGGACCCGGAGACCCTCAAGAAGCTGGCGCAGATGATGCGCCAGGCGGGAGGTACTTGACTGGGCTGCGGAAAGTCTTCGCTGGATGCGAAGACGCTGGCTGCGCTACTGGAGGCCCTCAAGAGCGGTAAGCTGCAGCTTGCGATGGGCGGCAAGGGCGGAGGTCCGCTCTGGGGCGGCACCGGCGTGCCGACCAAGCCGATGAAGCAGGAGCCTGCCGGTAAGAGCAAGATGACCATCGCGGGCAAGCAGGGCCAGTTCAGCGGGCCGCCCAAGATGAGCAAGGAGTTCGCCAAGTACGCCGCCATGGGGATGAAGCCGTCCAACCACCTGCCTAACGCAATGGTGAAGGGCGTGCGCAACGGCAGCGACGCCGAGCTCGTGCAGCAGTACCAGGGCGACCCGGACGCGGGTGCCCGCTCGGGCACGCCGTACTACGAGGCGAACGGGCAGGCAAGGCACGCGTCCGAAAGCGCGGTGGACCGCGAGAACATCCCGGCGCAGTACCGGCCGCAGGTGAAGGCGTATTTCGACCACCTAAAGCACTGATGCCTGGGCAGTTCGACAAGGGAGACACTTGAGCGAAGAGAACAGCGCGCGTATCGAGCGCGAGGCGGAGAACTTCAAGCAGCAGTTCGACCGGGTCAAGACGGAGATCCGGAAGGTCATCGTGGGCAACGAGCCCATCATCGACGGAGTGCTCACGTGCCTGCTGGCGAACGGTCACGCGCTGCTGGAGGGAGTGCCGGGGCTCGGCAAGACGCTCCTGGTCCGGACGCTCGCGCAGGCAGTCCACCTCAAGTTCTCCCGCATTCAGTTCACCCCGGACCTCATGCCTGCGGACATCTCGGGCACCAACATCCTGGTTGAGAGTGCCGGAGGGGCCAAGGAGTTCCGGTTCCAGCCCGGACCGGTATTCGCCAACATCGTGCTGGCGGACGAGATCAACCGCGCAACCCCGAAGACGCAGTCAGCCATGCTTGAGGCGATGCAGGAGCACTCGGTGACGGTCGCCGGGGTGCGGCACGCGCTCAGCGAACCGTTCTTCGTGCTCGCCACCCAGAATCCGATCGAGATGGAGGGCACGTACCCTCTGCCGGAGGCGCAGCTCGACAGGTTCCTGTTCAAGCTGCTTGTGCCTTCGCCCACGTACGAGGATCTCTCCTCCATTGTGGATCGGACGACCGGCACCGCCACCCCATTCGTCGATCCCGTGATAGACGGCGCAACGATCCTTGGGATGCGGGAGCTTGCCCGCGCCGTGCCCATCGCCAGCCACGTACGCGAGTACGCCATCAAGCTGGTGCTCGGCACCCATCCCGACTCGGAGTCTCCTTCCGACCAGGTGAGACGTTTCGTGAAGTTCGGCTCCAGTCCTCGCGGGGCACAGGCGCTGGTGGTCGCGGCCAAAATACGGGCGCTGCTCGCGGGGCGGTACAACGTCGCGTTCGAGGACATTGACGGAGTCGCCAAGCCCGCTCTCCGGCATCGCGTTTTGCTCAACTTCGAGGGGGAGGCGGAGGGAATCTCCACGGACACCATCGTGGAGGGGCTGCTGCTGCGGGTCCGCGAACAGACGCAGGTGAAGGTGGCTGTATAGTACCGGTGTTCAGGTGTTCAGGTGTTCAGGTGTTCAGGGCCTGAGAACCTGAATACCTGAACACCTGAACACCCTCTGCCCATGCTGCTTCCCTACGCCAGTGACCGGCCGCCGCGAAGCCGGCCGATTGTCGTGGTCTCCCTCGTGCTGGCGAACTTCCTGCTGTTCGGCATCATGGCGGTCGGGCTGGCACGCCGGTCGGACCTGCCGGTGGTCTGGTTCGCGAGCCTCAGCCTCGTGCCGGCCTCCATCCGCTGGTATGCTCCGCTCACGTACTCCTTTCTCCACGAGGACGTCTTCCATCTCTCCTCCAACATGCTGTTCCTGTGGGTATTCGGGAGCAGCGTGGAGGATGCGCTGCGGTGGAAGCGCTTCCTGGGCGTGTATGCCATCTCGGCCATCGTCACTGGGCTGCTCCAGGCGCTCATGGCGCGGGTCATCGGCGGCGGGGCGCAGCTTATCCCCATCGTCGGGGCATCCGGAGCCATTTCCGCTCTCGTCGGCATCTTCGCGGTGCGATTCTACCGCTCGCGGATCGGCTTTGTGGGCCTGCCCTTTCGGGTGCCGGCGGTACTGCTCATCGCGGGGGCGACGCTCGGGGAGATGGGTGTCTCGCTGTACCAGCTTACGCACCGCAGCAGCGCAATTGGCGGACAGGCGGCGGCCCACTGGGCCCACGTGGGTGGCTTTATTCTGGGCGTCTGCTGGGCACAGGTTTCCCGCCAGATGCAGGCGGGACGGCGTGAGTACCTGGAGCACGACGCGGCCGAGGAGATGGAGCACGGCTCACCCCTCGCCGCCGCCCGGCGGTGGGAGGAGGTCCTCCGAGCCGAGCCCAACAATCTGCACGCCGCCGCGGAACTGGCACATGCATGGGCGCTGGCGGGCGACCGGGAACAGAGCGAGCCGCGCTACCGCACAGCCATCGCGGGCATGCTACGTTCCGGCAACAAGGCAGGCGCGGGTGCCCGCTACGTGGAGATGCGCGAGTTCTTCCCCGACGCGGCGCTCGATACCTTGTCCCTATTTGCCGTGGCCCGCGCGCTCGAGGAATCCGGGCGCACGGAGGACGCTCTTGCCTGCCTCGAAGAGCTGGTCCGGCGCGACCCGGGCGCGAGAGAGGCGGAGATAGGCCGTCTGCGTGCGGGGACCCTCTTGCTGCGCTCGCTGGGACGGCCACAGGAGGCCGCCGAGCGTCTGCGTGGATTCCTGGAGCTGTACCCGGAGTCGAGCTGGCGCCCGTACGCGGAAGAGCTGCTGCGGGAAGCGGATAGGAGAGGTGAGAGGTGAGAGGTGAGAGGCCGGACTCCTGAACACCTGAACGCCTGAATGCCGCCGTGTGAGTAATGAATCGTGGCAGTGATCTGGCCAGCGCAGAAGACGTAGGGGCGGCCCTGTGTGGCCGCCCGCAAGGTCCCGGACGGGCGGCCACACAGGGCCGCCCCTACATCTGTTCTCCGAGGTTGCCACGAATTGCGACACACACCCGAATGCCGGAACCAGGTTGACAGGGTATGGTGGTATAGGGATACTATAGGCGCCCTGCGGAGGGCACCATACCACGGGCACAAAGCAGGGAGCGTCCAGTCTGATGCGGTTCTTAAATGGGTTCGTGCTGATCGGGATTATCCTGTTGTTCATCAGCGTAGCCGGATTGGTGAAGGGCAATACGCTGCTGACAGAGCCGGGCCAGGCCCCCAATCCGTACGCGTGGCTGGAGTACCTCGCTGCAGCGGTACTGATGCTGATCAACGGCGCTGTATCGATATGGACTTATCGGCAGAACGCCCACAAGCCGGATGACACCGGCGACAAGGAATCGCCGGCCGCGAACGGTACTGTTGCCGACAAGCAGGCATAAGGAGAGACATACAGTTCAATGGCCCTTGAAGACCTGACCCTACACGAGGCGTCTTGCTGCGAGTGCGGCAAGCCGATCTCTTCGATACCTGCGTGGCTGGCCGATGCGAAGGTGAAGTTCCAGTGCGAGGAGTGCCGCCAGAAGCATCCGCGTATCCCGGGCATGGCGGATCTGGATCCGCGCAGAGGCGCGACGGCTGTGGATGAGCTCGGGGAGCTGGATGAAGTCCACGAGGAGGTGGAAGAGGAGGTCGAGGAAGAGGCAGGGGAAGAGGCGGAGGACTACTAACGGGTCTTTCTATTTCGTTCCTCTTCGGCGTAGAGCTCCGCTAGGGCGGCGTAGGGGTTCAGGGGAGGCGCATTGCCGGACTCCTGCTCCTCCCGGAACTCTTCCACGCGGCGGTCCAGCCGCCGTTTGCTGCGCATAACGGTGGCCACCAGGTAATAGCTGGTCAGAAGCCCGGCGGCAATCAGCGGAATCCGGATCAGCATCATAACCCCAGCTCGTCCGCCGCCGCGGTCATGGCGTCGATGCAGTTGCGGATGTGATCGTCCAGCGGTACGCCCAACTCCTCGGTTCCCTGCGTTATATCCTCTCGCGAGACGCTGCGCGCGAATGCCTTGTCCTTTAGCTTCTTCTTCACGCTGGAGACCTCCACCTCGGCCACCTTCCGCGACGGGCGCACGTAGGCGCACGCGGTGATAAAGCCACAGAGCTCATCGACGGCGAAGAGCGTGCGAGAGAGAGGTGTGTCACGCGGGATGTTCAGATACTGGGCGTGGCCGCCGATAGCGCGCACCATCTCCTCCGGCCAACCCTGCTCGCGCAGGATGCCCATACCCTTGGTCGGGT
>CAYNFH010000227.1:0-9988 GCA_964396385.1 uncultured Chthonomonadaceae bacterium
GGCGGGTTTGGCGGCGGCATGGGCGGCGGCTTCGGCGGCATGGGCGGCGGCATGGGCGGCGGCGGCGGTGGCGGCGGCATGGGCGGCTTCGGCGGTGGCGGCCTCGGCGGCGGAGGCGGCTTCGGTGGAGGCGGCTTTGGCGGCGGAGGCGGCTTCGGTGGAGGCGGCTTTGGCGGCGGCGGCGGCAACTTCGGTGGCGGCGGCGGCAACTTCGGTGGCGGCGGCGGCGGTTTCCGCGGCGGCCGGTAGTCATCGACCGCATCCGGAGTATGGGAGTATGGGGGTATTGGGGGGCCGGCTTCCGGCCACTCCCACACACCCACACCCCCATACTCCCACACAGTCCAACCGTCATCCGTCATCTGCAACGATCGGAACTAAAGGAGGGCAGTTCTGATGGGCTACAACGGCCGTTGTAATGGCCTGAAGACCGCTGCGTTGGCGCTCGCAATGGGGGCCGGACTATTAGGGACCTCCATGCAGGTCGTGCGCGCTCAAGACGCCAACCCCGGTCAGACGATTGTCTCCCGTGTTGATCTGGTGGACGCGGACCTTCAGTCGGCCGTTACGCTGCTGAAGGCTCAGACCGGCGTGCAGATCGCCATCGAGGCGAGCGACAAGCCCTACGGCCACGTCACCATGTCCCTGGAAGGCAAGACGCTGGATCGCGTGCTCAAGATGATGTGCGAGCTCGCGGGTGCGTCGGTACGCCTGGAGGACGGCGTCTACATCATTGGACCCCGCGACGCGGTGAAGCCGGCTCCACAGGTCCAGCCGGTGGTCGAGAATCCGGAGCCGCCTGCGCCCCGGCACCTGCGGACCGAGAAGATGCGTCTCCAGAACAGCCGGCCCACCGAGATCCTCTACTACATGGGGATCAATCAGGGCGAGGTCAACACCATGGAGCAGGCCGTCCGGCAGCAGGGATTTCAGGACGTGATGCGCCGGCCGTACGACGCATTGAGCAACATGCGGTCCCCGGCTATTCAGAACCTCAACAGCACTCCCACCGCGCCGCAGGTTGTCCCCTCGGCACCCCCTGTCGTGCCCACCAGCCCCGGGGCCGGAGGCTCCGGCGCGCAGAGCGGCCGCTCCGGCGGACCTGGCAGTGAGGCGGGCCAGGGCTTTGGCGGCATCGGCGGCGGTGGCTTTGGCGGCATCGGCGGCGGCGGCGGTGGTCTTGGAGGCGGCCTCGGCGGTGGTCTCGGTGGGGGCCTCGGGGGTGGCATCGGGGGCGGCGCCGGTGGCCTGGGCGGCCAGGCGGGCCGGGCGCTCCTCCCGGAAGGCATTGACTCCGTCATCGGCTATGACCTGGACAACTCCATCATCGCCGTTGGCACCATTGAGGGCCTCCGCGAGCTGCGCCAGCGCATCAATCTGCTGGACATCGCGCCCAAGCAGATCATGATCAAGGCGGAGTTCATCACCGCCCAGGAAAACGACCTCCGCACCTTCGGTATCGACTGGCAGATACAGCGCGCTAACCTGCAGGCCGGCAACTCAGGCTTCGCCGGAGGTCCCGTTTTCCTGAACTTCGCGACGGGCAACATCGCGGCGCAGCTCCGGGCGACGCTAACCGAAGGCAAGGGCCGGCTGGTGAACGCGCCGATGATCACGACGCTCAACAACGTGCCGGCCCAGGTGGTGTTCCAGACCACCACACCGGTGTTCCTTACCAGCCCCGTGGCGGCCGGAAACGGCACAGTGGTCCTGGCTACGACCCTCCAGCCGGTGACCGCCGCGACAGGGCTGTTCGTGATCCCGCGCATCAACGGCGACGACAGCATCTCCATGTCCGTGGTGCCGTTCTTCAGCGACATCACCGGCACGGTGACCGGGCCGGACGGAACGACGGCGCCCATTATCGAGCAGCAGGTGGTCCCGGCCGTGCGACGCATCCGCAATGGTGAGACCATGGTGATCGGCGGTCTCTTGACCAAGAACGACCAGACCTCCATCAACAAGGTTCCGCTGCTGGGCGACCTGCCGCTCATTGGCCAGCTCTTCCAGTCCCGGAACGTCACCGTCAAGGACAGCGAGCTCCTGGTTTTCGTGACGCCGACCATCATCCGGGACACGACGGCGGGCGGCGGTATCGCAGCCGGAGGAGAAGGCGCCGCGGGAGGCCGCGTCGCTCCGTAGAAAGACCGTAAATGGGGGAATGGGTAAATGAGTGTACGGCGCAGTCTGGGCGGTACACTCATTTACCCATTTACTCGTTTACCCTTCTGAAACACCATGCTCCGTTTCCTCACCGGCGGTGAATCCCACGGCCCCTCGCTCTCCGCCATCATCGAGGGGCTCCCGGCCGGCCTCACCGTGGACTTCGCAGAGATCAACCGCCAGCTCAAGCGGCGGCAGGGCGGCTACGGCCGCGGCGACCGGCAGAAGATCGAAAGCGATACCGTCGACATCCTCTCCGGCGTCCGTTTTGGCCGGACACTGGGCAGTCCCGTCACGCTCCTGGTCCGCAACCGAGACTTCGAGAACTGGCTGGACCGCATGTCGGTTACGCCCATCGAGCAGGAGATACCTCCGGTTGTGCAGGCGCGCCCCGGCCACGCGGACTTCGCGGGCATGCTCAAGTACGCCACCGATGACCTGCGAAACATCCTGGAGCGCTCCAGCGCTCGCAACACTGCACCGCTCGTGGCCGTGGGAGCCATCTGCCGCGGCCTGCTCAAGGAGTGCGGCATCCGCGTTTTCAGCCATGTGGCGATGCTCGGAAACGTCTACGTCTCTCTGCCCCACCCGCCGGACTACGCGGCGGTAGAGGAGGCGGCGGAGAGCTCGCCCGTACGCGTGGCGGACGCGGAGGCGCAGGAGCGCATCATCGCGGCCATCGACGAGGCGGGCGCCCGTGGAGACACGCTCGGCGGCATCGTCGAAGTCGTCGCCACCGGCTGTCCGCCCGGCCTCGGCAGCCACACGCACTGGGACCGCAAGCTGGACAGCCGCCTCGCAGCCGCCGTGATCGGCATCCAGGCTATCAAGGGAGTGGAGATCGGCATGGGCTTCGGAGTGGCGCAGCGGCCCGGCTCCCAGGTCCACGACGAAATCTTCCACGATCCCGCCACGGGATTTCGCCGCAGCACCAACAACGCGGGCGGCCTGGAAGGCGGCATGACCAACGGCGAGCCTGTGGTGGTCCGCGCCGCCATGAAGCCGCTCTCCACCCTCAAGAAACCCCTCCAGTCCGTTGATATGAAGACTCGTGAGGCGGTGCAGGCCCACTTCGAACGCTCCGACGTCTGCGCCGTGCCGGCGGCCGGCGTCATCTGCGAGGCGATGGTTGGGATCGTGCTCGCCGAAGCGGTGGTCGAGAAGTTCGGCGGCGACAGCATGGAGGAGCTGCTCCGCAACTACCGGTCCTATGTAGCGGCCATCCGGGAGCGGGGCTACGGCGCGGCGGAATGAAAGCTCGCCGTCCGCCCAATCTGGCACTCATCGGCTTCATGGGCTCCGGCAAGAGCACCGTGGGCCGCGCCTGTGCCCGCGAACTCGGTCTTCCGTTCCGCGACAGTGACACGCTCGTCGAGCAGCGGGCCGGCATGTCCATCCCCGAAATCTTTGCGCGCGATGGAGAGGCCGCATTCCGCAAGCTGGAAGCGGAGGCAATCCGCGCCCTCGCCTCCAACCCGCCCATCGTGCTGAGCACCGGTGGCGGCGCTCCCATGCACCAGGAGAGCGTGGACCGCCTCCGCCGTACCGGAATTGTGGTCCTGCTTTGGGCCGATCCGGACTGCCTCCTGGCGCGAGTGGGCCAAACCGCATCGCGTCCGCTGCTCGCCACGTCGGAGGATCCGGGCGAGCGCATTCGCACGCTTCTTGCGCAACGTGAGCCTTACTACCGCGCCGCCGCCCACGTTGTCGTGGACACCACAAACCTCTCCCGCGACGAGGCTGTGCAGCGCGTGCTTGACGCCTACCGCAACCGGGCGTCCGCCGCATACTCTCACACGCTGCCTTCCCCGTCCAGTCGAGGGAAAGGCGGAGTAGCGCCGTAGCCTATGGAGAGGGTCTACGTTGACCTGGGGGAGCGCGCTTACTCCATCCTGGTGGGGGAGGGACTGCTGGGACGCGCGGCTGAGGAGATACTGGCGCTCGGCCCTTGGTCCTCGGCCATAGTCGTCACGCATCCCGGGCTGGCTTCACCGTATGCCGATCCCATTGTTTCAGGCCTCTGCGGCCGCGGACTGGCCGCCTCCATGGTCCTCATCCCGGCCGGCGAGCGGTACAAGAATCTCGCGGCCGTCTCGCGGCTATACGATGCGTTCCTGTCCGCCCGGCTGGACCGGCGGAGCGTCGTGGTCGCCGTCGGAGGCGGAGTGCTGGGGGACGTGGTGGGCTTTGCCTCCGCGACCTACCTTCGCGGTATCGCTTATGTGCAGGTCCCCACCACGCTTCTGGCCCAGGTGGACTCCAGCGTTGGCGGCAAGACCGGAGTGGATCTGGCGCGGGGCAAGAATCTGGTAGGCGCGTTCCACCAGCCGCGGCTGGTGCTGGCCGATATCGCTACCCTGCGCACCCTACCCCGGCGTGAGCTGCGGGCGGGTCTGGCCGAGGTGGTCAAGTATGGTATAATCCACGACGAGTCCCTCTTCCGCCGCCTGCGCGAAACCATGCCTCAACTGCTCCGCCGGTCATCGGGCGCGCTCGTCGATGTTGTCCGCCGCTCCTGCGAGATCAAAGCGGAGGTCGTCTCCGCCGATGAAACCGAGGCCGGGCTGCGCGCGATCCTGAATTTCGGCCATACCATCGGCCATGCGCTGGAGGCAGTGACCCACTACCGCAGGTACAGGCACGGGGAGGCAATAGCCATCGGAATGGTCTCCGCCTGCCTGATCGGCGAGGAGGTGGGCGTCACGCCTCCCAAGGTGACCGGGGCAGTGGAGCAGACGCTCTCCGCGGCGGGCCTGCCAACCGCTTTCCCGGCGGACATCGATCCGCACAACGTACTGGCCGCTGCCGCCACGGACAAGAAAGCGCGCGCGGGCAAGCTCCACTTCGTACTGGCGCGGGAGATCGGGTCCGTGTTTGTGACACCCGACGTTTCGGAGAACGCCGTCTTGTCCGCCCTCCGCCGCCAGACATCGCAGGCCACATTGGCAGAAGCTCCCCCAGAATTGCGGGCGGGGGGGGCATAACACCGATGACCTCCCAGCCAGCGGAACCTGCCGCAGAACGGCCCCGTACCTTCAATAGGGGAGAGTCCGGGTCCTACCGGACGGTCGCCGTCCTGCTCGCCGTGCTCTGGCTGGCCATTCCAGGCATTCAGTACGCCGGTGCGCTCCAGCGTACGGCGGTGACCCTGGGACGCGCGGAGCCGGGCTCCCTGGCTTCGCTAGACCTGACTCCGTGGTACGTGCTGCTCCTCGGGGCCACCCTACTCTACGCCATCACAGGATGGTTGTACGATAGAAAACAAGATGTGTCATAGTCCTGTCGGTCTTCCGTCTACCGTCCTCCGTCCCTTGAGGTGGGACTTCGGACTTCGGACTTCGGACTGCGGACCTCCTTCTGGAGCGGGTACGGGTGATTAGCCGTCTCATCGATATGCGGTATGAGATCCTGGAGCAGGTGGGCGAAGGCGCCCTCTTCCAGGTGTATAAGGCGCGCGACAAGGTCCTCGGCCGCGTTGTGGCGGTCAAGACGCTTCAGCCTTCCTACGCGGGCAGCGTGGACCTCGCAAACACCATCCGCCGCGCGGCTGCCCCCGTTATGGAGCTCTCCCATCCCAACATCGCCCGCCTCTACGACGTAGCCGAGGAGGGCAGTACGCCGTCGCTCGTCACGGACTACGTCCGGCATGCCGATGAGACCGCGCCCTCCGCGCCGGCCGCGAAGGCCGGCGCTCCCTTTTTAGTCACGGAGTTTGTTCGCGGCATCAACCTCAAGGAGCGCATCCGCCGCATCGCCCCGTTTACGCTCTCCGTGGCGGTGGATTTCGCCATCGCGACAGGCGAGGCGCTAAACTACGCTCACGCCCACCAGGTGGTCCACGGCGACCTCCGGCCGCAGAATGTGATCGTGAGCCCGGAAGGCGCCGTCAAGGTGACCGACTTCGGCCTCTTTTATGTCTATCGGCAGGCGACCAACGGCACGGGTGCGATACCGGACGGCGCCACTCCCTATCTCGCGCCGGAAGTGGAGAAAGGACATGGTCCCTCCGAGGCGGCCGACGTCTACGCCCTGGGAGCCATTCTCTACGAGATGCTCACTGCGGCGCTTCCCTTTCCTGGCGAGAGTGCAGGGCGCAAGCAGACGGAACCGCCCCCGTCCGTGCGCTCTCTCAATACCAGCGTGCCCCGCCCGCTGGAGGCGATAGTGACCCGGGCTCTGCAGCCGCAGCCGGAGATGCGATACGCCTGCGCGTCGGACATGCTGAACGAGCTCAAGGCGGTGCGAGACTCGCTGCGCTTCGGTAAGCCTCTCGCCCAGCCTCCGCAGCCGGCCGCTCCCGCCGTCGCGCCCGCCGCTCCGGTAGTCGCCGCCGTGCCGGTCCAGTCCGCGCCCGCCTCAGCGCCCGAACCTGCCCCCGCGCCTGCCTCCCACCGGCCCTCGGCCACCTCTCCCCTGCCAGGGGGGAGGCCAACTGGGGGACAGGCCCGAGAGGAACGAATGCCAGCCGCAACCTACGAAGATGACCGCATCTCGCCCTGGCTCAAAGCCGCGCTCATGTCCGTTATCTTTATTGTCATCGCCGTCGGAATCGTCTTGACCGCCTGGTGGATGGCTACCTTCTCCAAGCCCCAGGACGCCGCGTTTCCCAAGATCGTGGGCATGAAGATTCACGACGCCGAAGACGTGGCCAAGAAGGCCAACGTCCGGCTCATCGAGCACGACGAGTATAACGAGCATACGGAGCCGGGGGTGGTCTTCCGCACGGACTGGCCGGAGAACAAGCCCATCCACCCGGGCCGCAGCGTAAACGTCTGGGTGAGCAAAGGATCCAAGATGGTATGGGTCCCCAACCTGGTGGGGCTCAACAAGGACGAGGCCGACAAGAAGATCAAGGACAACGGCCTGACGCTGGGTGAGGTGGACCGCGCCTTCAACAATTCAGTACCGTTCGATTCAGTGGCCGTGCAGAACCCGAAGGCCGGCAAGCGCGTGAGCCGCGACACGTGGATAAACCTGATCATCAGCGACGGTCCCAAGCCCCAGCCCGAGCAGCCCGCTCCGGCCCAGACCGAGAACCCGACGCCTTCGCCGGAGACGTCCAGTCAGCCGAACCAGACAGAGCCCAACCCGGATACCAGCAATCCGGATAACCTGCAGCCGCGTCCGTTCAATCTTACGGTCAAGATCAAGCCCGACGGCCGGGGAACACGCCAGGTCCGCATCGAGTACGACGACGCCCAAGGCACCCATACGCCCGTGGCGGAGGACCACGGAGAAGGGGACACTGTCTCCCGCACCGTGGATGTCTACGGCGATCAGCTCACGGTCCGCGTCTACTACGGTGACGACCAAAGCCCGGTGAGTGAGAAGACCATCCGCCTGCCCGCCCGGAGCCGCTAGGCGCCGCTGCCCGGTGTTATGTCGTTCAGCGCGGAAGCGTAACGTGTCATTCCGAGCACGGGTGAGCCGCGCCTTGGCCGCGAAAGCGGACAGCGTCCCACTCCCTCGAACCAGTGGCGGGAGCGGGAACCCTGGGCCGGCCCCTGGGGAGGAATCTGCTTTTCCGGGCACCTGCACGCTGTATGAAGCTAGAGCTCGCCCCATCCATCCTTTCGGCGGACTTCTGCAACCTGGCCGCCTCCGTACGGACCTGCACGGAGGCGGGCGCGGAGCGGTTCCAGTTCGATGTTATGGACGGCCGGTTCGTCCCGAACATCTCCTTTGGCACGCTTCCGATCAAGGCGCTGCGGCCGCTTACGTCCGCGTGCTTCGAAGCGCATCTTATGGTCGTCGAGCCGGAGCGCTGGATTGAGCAGTTTGCCCAGGCGGGCGCAGAGGTCGTCATCATTCACGCAGAGGCGGCTGTCCATCTGCAGCGGGCCCTTGCGCAGATACGCGCCGCGGGATCGAAGGCAGGGCTGGCGCTCAACCCGGCAACACCTCTGGATATCCTGGACTACGTCCTGGAAGACCTCGACCAGCTCCTCATCATGACCGTCAACCCCGGCTTCGGAGGCCAGCAGTTCCTGCCGGCGAGTCTCCAAAAGATCGCCGAGGCCCGCGCGCGGCTGGACGCCGCCTCGCACCCAATCGACCTGGAGGTGGACGGAGGGATAGACGCGGAGAACGCGCGCGCTGTCGCCGACGCAGGGGCCAACGTGCTGGTAGCGGGCACCGGCATCTTCGGCCACGCGGGCGGCCCCGCGGAGGGCATCCGCGCCATGCGCGCCGCCCTAGCGTCGGGATGAAACGTATCAATAAGTGGCGCGCAGTCCCAGCTTGTCATTCCGAGCGGAGCGAGGAATCTGCTTTGCTCATTCCATGACTCACACGCCGACAATCCCATGAACCCCGTCGCTCAACCTGATCGCATCGACTTCAGCCTGACGCCTCGCCAACGCCGCTATCGCGCGGCCACGGCCGTTCTGCTCGTTATCATTATCGCGATGATCGTCTACGGCCGCACCAGCCCATTTTTCCGCGTAGGCTCCCATCGGGTCCTCACTCCGCTGGCGGTCAAGGCGCTCAAGGCCAAGGCGATTTTCCTCTTCGGGTACTGGTCCGTCTGCCTCATCCTGGCCTTCTTCCTGGTCCTCATCGCCTGGCTCGAAATCCGAGAGATCCGCCGCAAAGCCAATGCCGTCCGGCGAGACTTCGCGCGGGAGATAGCCGAGCGGAAGCAGGGCCAGAGCGGCCCGCCCTCAACTGTATGAGTATAGATGGACGCGGCGACACGGCGACACGGGGACGCGGCGACTCCGGAATCGCCGCCTCGCCGCCTCGCCCCCTCTCCGCGTCGTCTGTTGATTCCGACTGGATGCGGCGCGCCTTGCGGCTGGCAGCCCGCGGGTTCACGCCACCCAATCCCATGGTAGGGTGCGTGCTGGTGCGCGACGGCGCAGTGGTCGGCGAAGGGTACCACCGGCGCGCGGGGGAGCTGCACGCGGAGGTCATGGCTCTCCGCATGGCGGGTGATCGGGCGCGTGGGGCTACGGCCTATGTCGGGTTGGAGCCTTGCGCCCACTTCGGCCGGACACCTCCCTGCAGCCGCGCGCTCATAGCGGCCGGCGTGCGCCGCGTCGTAGCCGCCGTCGCGGACCCGGACCCCCGCACGGCCGGCAAGGGGCTGGACGAGCTCCGGACGGCCGGCATCGAGGTCCAGGTGGGGGTGCTGGAAGAGGAGGCCCGAAAGCTGAACGAAGCCTTCTTTTACCACAGGACGACCGGCCTGCCCTTCGTTACGCTTAAGGCCGCCGTGACTCTGGACGGAAAGACCGCCACCCGGACGGGCGACTCCCGGTGGATCACGGGCGAGCGCTCACGGGCCTACGTGCAGCGGCTCCGCGCGCGGAGCGGTGCCGTCCTTTGCGGCATCGGTACCGTGCTGGCAGACGACCCGCTCCTCACGGCCCGCTTCCCGGGCGTCCCGCGCCAGCCCGTTCGCGTGGTGCTCGACTCCCGCCTCCGCATCCCCCTATCCTCCCAGTTGGTCCGGACGGCCCGGGAGGCGCCCCTGTGGCTGGCGGCCGGGCGCGAGGCGGACCCCGCGAAGGCGGATTTGCTGCGTACGAAGGGAGTGAAGATACTGGTACTTCCTGCCGATAACAGGAATGGCGTTGACCTCCACGCCCTGCTCGCGGAGCTTGGGCGGAGGGATATTGTCAGCCTGTTGGTGGAAGGCGGCGGCACCGTACACTCCTCGTTCCTGCGGCACGGGCAAGTCCACCGTCTGCTCTGGTTCATCGCCCCCAAGATCGCGGGGGGGCGGGAAGCGCCCACCTCCGTGGAGGGGGAGGGCGCCGCAAGAATGGCCGATGCGTTGATTTTGTCGCACGTCCGCACCCGCCGCCTGGGCCCGGGCCAG
>CAYNFH010000228.1:0-9927 GCA_964396385.1 uncultured Chthonomonadaceae bacterium
CCTCAACCTTCAACCGTCCTCAATTCGGGAAGCACCGATACATATCTATCCCAAGGCCGATACCCACAAAGGTCCACAAGCTCGCGGTCACGTAGTCGCCCAGGATCAGCCCGATGAAGAACGGCAATATCCTTCTATACGCTCGCATGCCGCCATATCGCAGCGTCAGCCACTTGGCAAGCCAACCCAGGAAGAACTGGAACCAGAGCAGGTCCACGATGAATGTATTCGCGACCGCGTAGCCGGCCGGGTGGAAGGGCCAGCCCGCGAATCGGGAGCGGGCGAGGTTGAGCAGCAGCACCACAGCCGCGCCGGCCGCCGCGCCCCACAGGCCAGGCGTGTCGGGGCCGGCGCTCTTCTCCGCCAGGTGCGCCGACATCGTCTGGTAGCCCAGCCGCCCCATGGCGATGCGCCAGGGGTTCACGTGCGCCGTGCCCGCCCCATAGGCGTAGTACAGGTGCAGGACCGTCCAGGAGGCGATCCCCAGCCCGAAGACCACGCAGGCCAGCATCGCCCAGGTGAGTCGCCGCGCGGAGATGCGCCCCTGCTCCGCGATCTTGTACGCCTCGAAGAAGTGCGGAGTGGTCATGGACCGGTAATCCACGTTGTACCAGTTGTTGTAGGCCAGCACCGCCAGCGCGTTCACGCTCAGGTTCATCGGGCCGAAGGACCGAACCACCATCTCCGGCGCGGTGATCCACGGGCCGAAGTGCCAGGCCGTTCCCACCTCCGCCCGGATTCGCGTCAGCGCCAGCATGTACGCCACAAAGAGCGCCATGAGCAGCACAGAGGCCGGCAGTCCAAGTCCGCCCCACCAGGCAAACCCAACGGCAGCAAGAAAGGAAAGCAGGGCACCCACCGCCGCCGTCCGGTACTCCATCGCTTCACGGGGCCGATCGCTCCTCTCCCGCCCCAGCGCCGTTCGCAGCACCGTCAGCAGGTGCCGCCGAGCCATCCAGACCACCAGCATCGCAAGGCAGATCCACGCTCCCGCGCCCTGCTCCGCCGTGTACGGCATGCGCGCACTGGTGGTGCTGGCTCCGCCCGTCCGGTAGCCGAGCGCCTCGCACAGCACCTCCAGCCCCTTCCGCACAAGGTAGAAGAACCAGCAGCTAAAGGAGACGTCGGTGGACAGCAGGTAGGCCAGCCCGATGGTGTTGGGGTGGAACCCGATGGGGAGGTTCCCGATGGCGTTCCACGGCGGAGAGGTGAAGGAAGGGCCGAAGTCCAGCGGCCCTCCGATGGTCGGTTTGACCGGGATGTAGGGCAGGCTGGGGAAGAGCCAGTTGAGACTGTTCACGCTCTGCAGTACGACCGGGATGGCGAAACCCAGCGCCAGCGCGCGCCCGCTCATCAGCGCCGCAAAGCCGCCGGGCTCGAGGGTCAGCGCGACGGGTACGTACGTGATGGGAAAGTTCAGCCGCTCGTGCTCGATCCACTGCCGCCGCAGCATGGCTGTGATGCAGAGCATCATGAAGAGCAGCACTACCAGCAGGCCGCACCAGGTGAACAGCACGGGCACCCACGCCCGCACGTGCGGCCAGGTGTAGAGCGTGCTGTGGCCCAGGTAGTAGTCACGAACGGCTGCGGGGTCCCGTGGGGACCACCAGGCGGGCACGGCGGCGGCAAGCTCGGCCCAGTGCGCCTCGTTGCTGAACCAGACGGGGTTCGCCACCGCGGGCGTGAGAAACCCCACCATCCCGATCCCGGCGACGGATGAGCCGACCGCTACCAGGATGTAGATGGTCGCGAGTTCGGAAGGCCTGAGCGTGAAGCGGGACCCGCGCCGGGCGAGCAGGGAGTTGATCGCGGCCACGACGAATAGGGCAAAGACCACTCCGATTGGCAGCGAGGTGCAGGTGATCTCGGTCGTGCCGGTGCGCACCTCCGAGTAGGTGATCCACCAGCACATCGCCACCACCAGCAGCAGGGAGAGTCCCACGGCGCGCGCCGTGACCCCCGGCCGCCAGAACCTGTTGTCGGACATCAGTGAGTGCGTAGACGCATGTCGAGAAGAGCAGCGGATTCTACTTGCGGAAATGGGGTTTTCCGGTTATAATACCCCGTAGTTAGTCTACATAGTGAAAAAGACTTCGGGCCGCCTGAAGGCGCTCCGGAGTACAGCCAACGCAGCGGAGGAATCCGCCGCACGACGCCGAATCCCGCCGCAATCGCAGGATTTCGAGGAGACAGATTCATGGCCGCAAAAAACAGCAACGGCTCTACCGCTACCGCCTCTCGTGCCGCTTCCCCACCGGAAGCTGAGAGCGCCGCTCCGGAGGTCCACGCCGCTCCCGCAGCGGAGCCGGAGGAGCAGACCGCTCCGCCGGACCAGATGGCGAGCAAGCGCCGCATGCCGGAGAATCTCCGCAAGTACCTGCTTCGCCTGCAGGGCGGCAAGTACTACCTCCCCGCCGCGTACCGCATCGTCTGGTTCCGCGACGAGTACCCGGACTGGACCATCGAGACAGAGCTGGTAGAGGGAGGACAGGAGGCCGGCTTCGCCACCGTGAAGGCGACCGTCCGCAACGAGGAGGGCCGCGTCATCGCGACTGGCCACAAGACGGAGACCCGCCAGGACTTCCCCGCCGGTTGGGTTGAAAAATCCGAAACTGGGGCGTGTGCCAGAGCCCTATCTCTTGCAGGCTTCGGCACGCAGTTCTCGCCGGAGCTGGATGACGAGGGCTACCGCCCCGCGGACAGCCCGCAGCCGATTGGCGGCGCCAGCTTTGGCGGACGGCCGGAGCGCCCCTCATACGCCCGCGGCACCAGCGCCGTGCGGGAGGAAGGCGACCGCCGCGAGCCCGCCGGCGCTGCCGCTGCCCCGGCCGCCACAGCCGTCGCCGCTGGCGAGGTCTGGGAGGGCCCGGGTCAGTGCCCCCGATGTCATGCGCCGGCCGGGCGGAAGCATGCAAGGCCCTGCGTGTGACGAGTTCCGTGGGCCTATGAGTGCTTCATAGGCCCAACATTTTGGAAGAGGATCAAACCTTGGAATCCGCGGGCGGCAGGAGCAGGGCCGCCACGCGGACGCTTTCCTCAGGGCGTACACTCGTTGCCGCGGAATCTGGTTCGCCGAAGATCTGAATGGTCCGATACTCCCCGTCCTTCGGGTTGCGGTGCACCAACAGCTTGCGCCCCGACACGTCGAGGAGCCAGTACTCCACGATGCCGGCACGGGCGTAAAGTGCGGCCTTTGTCCCCTTATCGAATGCCAGGGTCGAATCGGAGACCTCTGCGACAAGGAGGAGGTCCTTCGGCCCCGGATGCCGCGTCCGGTAGCCGTCTTCATCCTCCTTCGTAACGGCTATATCGGGTTCCGGCTCGCTGTCTTCGTCGTCTCCGGGAGCCACATGAATGGGCTGCTGGATCCGCACGTGGTCCGCTCCGAAGAGGCCGATCAGCCAGTTCTTGAGCTTGTTGAGACCGTAGGCGTGCGGCGGTGTCTGACCCATCTTGTTGTAGAGTTCTCCTTCAATCAGCTCGTACCGCTGGCCGTTGAACACGCCCGAGTCCTCAAGGGCGCGCACCATGTTTCGCGTCCAGTGTATCCGCGGCGGCGCCTCCTGGATCTCTGTCACGCTCAGTCTCCTTTCACTTTCAGTCTACCAGCACGAACGTCCGCCCCTCGCCCGGCTGGAGCGTGATCGGAATGGTCAGCGATCCGCCCGCGCGGGGGGCTTCTACCTTCTGGCCCGTCACGGCATCCGTTACCGCAACAGCTCCGTTCAACCCCCACCTGGCCAGGTCCAAAGAGATAGAAGCGGTGGCAGCCGCGGCTGAATCGTTCAGCACAGTGAGGAACTCCGTCCCGAACCGCTCCACGTAGACGGACGGATTTTCCGAGCGCGCGTAGGTGAGCGGCTCCCAACCGGCGGCGGAAAGCCGCTTGATCAACGGGATGTACTTGCGGAACAGCGGCCGGTCCCGGTTGTACCAGCGGGGCTCCTGCCAGTAAGGATGGCTCGCCGCGTCCACGCTGAACATGCTCGGATAGACGCCGTAGAACATGGACCGTTGGAAGTACCGCTCCACCTCCCGCGTGCCGAACTTCTCGAAGTCCGTGTTCTGGAGCAGCAGGTACGGCTTGTGGTAGCAGAGCGTGCGGCGCAGGTTGAATAGAGCGTCCGAATCCGGCCGCCATTGACCGCCCGGCAGCCAGTTGGTCTCGGTACCTAGCACGTCCAGCAGCGGCGCGAAGACCCAGAACCGCCAGGGCGTGGAGTTCGCCATGAGCAGCTTGCCGCGCCGGTGCAGGTCCTCTCCCATGTACCGCGCCAGGCTCCAGACATCGAACCAGGTCGGCACGACCGGCCGGTGCGCGTCCGTGCTGAAGGTGGGACTCGCCTCCGCATACCGAAGGCTTTCGGGCCGATAATCCAGCACGTCCGCCCAGCCCTCCAGCGAGTCCAGGTATTCGCCGTCGAGCATGCCTGGTTGATGGGCCGGAGTCGTGAGTCGTGAGTCGTGAGTCGTGAGACCGGACCCCGGACTCCGGAGTCCGGACTTCGGACCTCGGACTTCGGCTGTGCTGGGCCCGTAGCGCCGGTTGGCGGCCTGGGGCGTGTAGACCTGGCTTGCCCGCGTAGGGTGGTCCGGCCCCTGCGGCAACCGCGGATTCGGGTTCAGCACCCAGACTGCTCCGTTGGCCCACGGCGCGTTCTGGAACTCATGATTGAAGCGGCCGTTCTCGTCCTGGCTGCCCGAGTCTAGCAGTACCTGCGCCCACTCGCGCTTATCCGGGCTTTTGCCGGCGGCGTACTCCCGCACCATGCCCATCGCAGCTTCATAGGTGCGCGGCACCGCGGGCGGCATCACCATCCACCAGGTCATCGGCTCCGAGTACCGGAAGCTGAGGATGCCCAGCTTGTCGTCGCTCGCGACGCTGTTGTCCCCCTCGTGGTACGCGATGCCAAAGTCATCCACGCGATCAACGCTTGCGGGGTCAGTGAAGGGAATCCAGATGCCCTCCGCCCTGGCACGTCGCCGGAACGCCTCGGGGAACATCCGATAGTAGCGGTCCGCCGCGGAGCGGAATCCCCAGGTCGGGTCTACGTCGTAATGCGCGACCGATAGCCTGGCAGTAATGTGGTCCCTGGTGGTCGCCACGTCAAATGCGACATAGAGCAGCTTCGCCCCTGCGTTGTAGCCGATGCGGCAGACCCACGGCCCCTGCAGCGGCGGCACACCGACGGCCCTGCCCTTGGCACCGCCCGTGACACAGCCGAAGGGATAGAGGGAGATAGAGCCCGTAGCGCCTACGTTGCCCGCGCGCGTGAGGTTGGCGCGCTCGCCAGAGGAGCCGGCCGGCAGGCTGTGGCGAACGTCGTTCCACCACAGGGCGTCGGGGGCAGAGAACCGCTCAACATAGTAGACCGTTATGGCCTGCGGCTGAAATCCGCCGCCGATCCAGACCTCCTCCTGAGAAGCGCTCTGGCGCCTCTGCAGGATAGTTGGCACGCTAGAATTGACCGCGCCCGACCTGAGCCGTTGGAACGACAAGACCGGACCGCCGGCGCTCACATCACGCCAGTACCAGCCGGATTGAGCGCCGGAGGGGAGTCTGGGCGGGGCAATGCGCTGGCTGTCGAAGAACCCGCTGCCGGTGAGCTGTACCGCTTGGAAGTCGTCGAACCACGCCTCACCTGTATGATGGCGGAACAACGCGTAGATGCGGGCGGAGCGAATGGGCCTGTCCGGCGTGATGAGCACCTGCCGTCTCTGCCAGCCGTGCGTGCCTGTACTGAAAGGAGCATCCTGTCCCCAGAGCGGCGTGCCATCCGCCAGCTCCAGATCCACGTAGACGCTATAGTCGCTGTCCGGCGCGCCGCTCACGTCCTTCGCGCGGCTCCAGCCGCTGACCAGCAGCGGCGCGGGCTCCCGCTGGTTCAACACCACATCCGCCAGCGCGCCACGTACGTCAGATGCCGTGCCGTTCACGCAGTGGATCGAGTGGGTTCCGGATTGCCGGACCATACTATCCAGCGCGTACCCTGAGCCAAACGGAGCCCAGCCCGTCGCCTGCCCGCCGCTGGCTCGCTCAAACCCGCCGTTCGCCAGCAGCCCCGCCTGCTGCTGGATCGCAGGATTATGCGTCGCGGGCACCAAAAGCAGAGCCGCTAGCGAACCACAAATCGAAAAGCGACAATCCATATTCGAAAATCCCATGTCCACTCGCCGTCAGTTCGTCCAGGGAGTAGCCGCCGCGGTGACTGCTGCCGCGCTGCCAAAGCCCGATGCGGCCGCCGGCCCCACCGGCTCAGACGTCGGCTCCCTCTATCCCTTTATTCAGGGCCAGGCCCCACGCGGCGAGCCCTCCCTTTCTTACCTCCGGCTCGAGTTCAAAGAGCTGGCGGCCTGGAAGCGGAAGGCGCGAGCCCGACTCCTGGAGCTGCTCCAGTACCGTCCCGCTCCCTGCCCGCCGGCCGCCGAGGTGGTGGAGCGCGTGGACCGGGGAGACTACGTCCGCGAGCGCGTCCTGTTCAGCACCGCTCCTGATATTCGCGTTCCGGCATACGTCCTCATTCCCAAAAACGCGCGATTTCCCGCTCCGGCCGTGGTGAACCTTCATGACCACGGCGGCTTCTACCTCTGGGGCAAGGAGAAGCTGGTCGAGATAGAGGAGGAGCATACGAGCCTCACGCGCTTCAAGCAGCAGTACTACGCGGGCAACAGCACGGCCTCCGTGCTCGCGCGGCAGGGGTACGTGGTCATCGTCACGGACATGTTCTACTGGGGCGAGCGGCGCATGATCCTGGATGACGATCCCGCGGATTGGAAGAACCGGCCCCCCAGCATGCCGGATGAGCGCGTCGCGGCCTTCAACCAGCGCGCGGGACAGAACGAGGACCTGGTGAGCCGCAGCATTCAGTCCGCGGGCTTCAATTGGCCCGGCGTCATGCTCTGGGACGACATCCGCACGGTGGACTACCTCATCACGCGGCCGGAGGTGGACCGGCGGCGCGTCGCGTGCGTGGGGCTCTCCGTGGGCGGCTTCCGGTCCTGCCACCTGGCCGCGTTGGATGACCGCATCCGCGCCGCGGTGGTCGTAGGGTGGATGACCTCCTTCCCAACCCAGCTCCGGCGTCACGTCCGGCATACCATCGGCCATACCATGCTCATCCCGGGGCTCTACCGCCAGCTCGACTACCCCGACGTGTCCTCCCTCGCCATGCCCACGCCGCTGCTGGTTATCAACGGCAGCAAAGACACCCTCTTCGCTCCCGAAGGCGTCCATGCCGCGTTCGAGAAGCTGGCCGCCTGTTACGCCAAAGCCGGAGCGCCGGAGCGCCTCCGCACACGGCTGTACGATACGCCGCACGAGTTCAACGCTCAGATGCAGGAGGAAGCCTGGGAATGGCTCCGACGATGGGTGTAATCGGCGCCGCCATTCTGGCGTTGATGTTGTGTTCGGGTCCTGTTGGCCCCGCCCCAGCCAGGTAGCCCATTACACCTGCTCCTGGGCTGATCAGACCGGTAAGCAACCAACCTGCCGGACATAGCGGTGGGGCCTGAAAACGGGTATTCTGCTATTGGAGCGGCACGGGCCACGAGGTCCGGGCGATCTCATCCGGATGGCGCTGCATAATTGCGGGAACTTAGGTTACCCACCGGGCGTCATCCGAGTTACAGAGTGAACCGGTCGTTTGCCCGAGAGCCATCCTTCGGCGGACGAAGGATGGCTCTGCGTGTTTCTCAACGTCGGCTTCGCCGGTATGCGGCGTCACCAGGGCGCCAGAGGAGATGAAGGTGGCTAAGCGCATCTACGTGGGTAGTTTGCCCTACAGCATTACAGAGGACCAGCTCACAGACATGTTCTCGCCCTATGGGCAGGTGAGCGATGCCCACGTAATCACGGACAAGTTCACGGGGCAGTCAAAGGGATTCGCGTTTGTAGAAATGGCGGTCGACGCTGAGGCGGATGCGGCCATTCAGGCCCTGAACGGTACACAGCTTGGTGGGCGCACGCTCACCGTCAACGAGGCCCGCGAGCGTGAGAGCGGCGGCCGCTCCGGTGGCGGTGGCGGAGGCGGATACGGTGGCGGTGGCGGTGGCGGTTACGGCGGCGGCGGTGGAGGTGGAGGCCGCTCGCGAGGAGGTGGCGGTGGGGGCAACCGCCGCTGGTAGACCTTCGAGCAACTGATACTCAGGCCCGGAGCGACAACGCTCCGGGCCTTGATTTACTATCCTACCACGGTGATCTTACGGATTACCCGTCTTCCCGCCACCTCCACCAGCCGCCTCTGTGGCCCCAGCCCCGGTTCGCGTACCCCATGTCGGGGGCATGGTACTCCTTGCCCTGCGACAGCGCGGTGAGGAACTGCCACGACTGGTCGTCCCGCTGGCGGAGCATGTCCGGCTTGAGCAGGAAGTGCGCGAAGGATTCGGCAAAGCCCTCCTCCGGCTCATCTGCGGCGTAGTAGGTCACCAGGTGCCCGCCGCTCCGCTGCTGCATCCAGAGGCGGCGATACTCACGCTGCTGCGGCCAGCCCATGGTCTCGCACCAAATGAAGTGGCCGTACTCGTGGGTAAAAACGAAGCCGGAATCCGCGTCCTCCAGCTCGTCGGAAAGCCGGATGGTCGCGGGCCGCAACTGGCGCGGGTCTGGCTCGCGGAAATCCCCGTCAATGGTTCCGTCCTGATCGCCGTCATCACCGGCCTCCTGGTTCAGCACCGCTGCCGGTACCTCTTCGACTACCACCACCTGGTTAGTCTTCCACGCGGCAGGAAACTGATCGTAGATGTGCTGCCAGAGGGCGGTGTGCTTGGAGCTGCCGACCACCTTCAGGGACGCAGCCGCCGGGGTTCCTGCGCCGAACGCCGTTGCCGCGGCGAAGAGAACGGGGAAGAGGACACTGCTCTTCCGGCATGTCCACGAGAACACGTTTACCACGCTTGCTACTCCTTGTCCTTACGGTGTTACCTTTGCGCCTGCGCGTGCGAGGCGCCCAACTGAGGATCCGCCCCGTTAGCGCCGGGAGCGTAGCCCTTAACGTCCAGGTACACCTTTATTCCGTTTCGTTTAGCCGCCTCCTTCACCACGGTTCGGATGGCGCTGGCGACCCGGCCTTCCTTGCCAATGGCGTACCCTATGTCCCCCGGCGCCACGAACACCACGTAGACCGTGGCGTCGTCTTCGAGGGACTCCTGCACCTGTACCTGCTCCGGCGACAGGACTACCGCCTGCACCATCTGCCGTATCAGGTTCTTTATTCCGTCCTGTGGCCGAGCTATCATGGTTGTTCTATCCGGCGCAGGTCCGTCGCGGCGCGAAAGCCGGCTCTGCCTGCGAGGAATTTGGAAGAGAGGTCCTTGCATCCTGACGTAATTGCCGGGCTGGCCGAGCGCCCGCCGCGGTAGGGGTGCAGTCGCGGGCGACAAAAGCCGCGGCCCTGCGAATATCGATAAGGCCCGGAGCTATACCCGCGAACGCGGCGATATGAAATGCGCAAGAGTAGGGGTGGCGCACGATGTCCTCGTACTCAACCTCCAGGTACCTATCGCCCAGAGAGCGGTAGCGCAGGCACTCGCCGCAGCCATTAACCCTGTCCGCCTGGTTCGGCGGCCCCACCGGCATGCTATCTCTCATGGGCGCTTCGCTCCCCAGGTAGGCGCCCATGAGAGATAGCATGCCGGTGACGAGGCTCGTGCCGCTTCGGTGCATACCGATGAGAATGATGGGAGGAGACAGCCGCCGGAATTCCGGAGAGAGAAGCTTGCGATGACGTGTGGAGAGAGCGCCCCCTGGGCTGGACGCGAGTCCGGGTTCCACTGATAGAGTCCTTTCCTTCAGAGGTCCGGTGCTACGGAGGTCAGGAGGAGCAGGCTAGTAAACGTTGCACCGCGCAGTTGTCTTCCGGATTATCTGACGCCTGCCGCATGAAGAGGTAACGGCCTGTCGGACAGATTCCATCCGGATAAGAGAGGCGC
>CAYNFH010000229.1:0-9921 GCA_964396385.1 uncultured Chthonomonadaceae bacterium
AGAAGCTCGTCCGCGACCTGGACATGTATACCGACAAGCTGGAGGAGGTCGGCGGCGAGCTGGTATGGGTCGTACAGGACACGGACTGGCGGCGCGTGCGGGATACCATCGTGGACTCCATGACCAACTTCGGCTCGCCGGTCATCAAGGTGGAGGATGGCGACTACAACCGCCACGACGAACTGTACCTGAAGCACTACTACGATGACAAGCCGCTGGACATGGATTACACGGTCCGCACGCTCAAGAACATCCAGTTTCTCTGGGGACGCCCTGTCCATCTGGAGACCATCGTGGATGATGACGCGGTGGTCATCACCTACGATGGCGAAAACCTGAACCAGCGCACACTGTGACGAAAGACGGATGACCGACGGAATCAGGATCCGTCCCCGGTCATCCGTCTTTCGTCAACCGTTTCCCCTAGATTTGAAACACCATCCCATCGAACCCCACTTCAATACCATTCGGGGTGAGATGGGATTCCAGCTCCTCGTGCAGCAGTCCGCAGAGATGCGAGTGGTGCGTGGTCACCACGGGCGCTCGCGCCTTCAGGATTCCGTTCTCCAGCAGTCGCTCCCGCATCCGGATCAGCTCTGGAATTGAGAGATGGGCCCTATATCCCCCTTCGTCCAGACCCTTGGTGCACTCTATCACGGCGCCGTCAATCTTCACGTTGCCGAGAAACGACCAGGTCCCCTCGCCATACCACCCCGTGTCCGTCGCGTACAGCAGCGTCCGCCCGTTCCGCTCGATGAGGTAGTTGTAGCAGACGTACTCCGGATCATGCTGAGCCAGGACCGGAGTAATCCCCCACGGCCCGGTGTTCACGCGCTCCCAGGGCGCAAGGCAGTGGACGGAGATGGGGAGTGTACCTAGGTCGAGCTCGTCCGCGAGTTGCTGAGCGGCGTCCGGCGGGCAGAGCACCTGCAGCCTCCATCCGTTGGACTGCGGAACGAACATCCAGGAAGCGTACTGGAGCTCGCGGACGGCAAAATGATCGTGGTGGGCGTGGGTCACCAGCAGGCGGTCCACGCGGGTCATATCCAGCCCCTGGGTCAAAACGTGGTGGAGCGTATCGGACGAGAGGTCAATCTTCAACGTGCCATCAATGAGCGCGGAACTTCTGCTGCGAAGATTCTTGCCGCGCAACGCACGCGAGCGCACGCAGACCTCGCACTTGCAGAAAAGGCCCGGCCAACCTTCCGCCGAGCCTGTGCCCAATAGCCGAATCTCCATAGGCTCACACCGCCAGGCCCGTCCGGGCCATGCGGTCCCCTCTTTGCTAACGTTGCCATATTATCGGCCCTCAGGGCTGTAAACCTATCAACGGAAGAGGTGTGAACTTCGTCACAGCGAACCAGGGTTCGGGGTTCAGCGCTGGAACTCGAAAGTTCGTGCTAACCGTTGAACCTAAGCTAAAGCGTACCGCGGGGTTCCGAGTTCGGGAACTCGGAACCCTGAACCCCTATAGGTAGTCCCCGCCCGGCTCGTAGATTCGCCCGCACTCCGGACACCGATCCGCCTCGCCCTTCCCGATAGTACGGCACGTGGGACAGAGGTGGAGCTTGACCGGAAACTTGCCGCACTGGGGACACCGCTTGGTCTCGTGGTAGACCAGGGCGCCGCAGTGCTCGCACGCTCCGGGTCCCGGCTTATTCACAGGAGCCGAAGAAGGAGTCCGCTCCACAGCTTGGGGTAGAAGAAGGTGGACTTAGGGGGCATCTTGTCGCCGGCGGCGGCTACCTGGCGTACCTCGTCTGCCTGTGGTTGGCCCAGCAGGAAGGCGAGCTGGTACTCCCCTCCGCGGACCGCCTCGATGGCTTCCTTTACATCCCGGGTATACCCGATGTCCGGGGTGGTCGCGAGCGAGGCCGCGGGAATGCCGAGGGAGCGGTCCAGCACCAGCGTCTGCAGGATGCTCACGTCCAGCCTCTTCCAGGCCGCGGAGTGATCCGTAACCGCCGCGTCCATCACCTGAGGGTCCCGGAGAGTCAGCAGGTAGGCGGACGTACCGTCCACCATGCCAAAATGGTGGTCTCCGTCCGCCGGTTTGGCCATCGCCTGCGACAGTGTGTCCAGCGGCACCGGCTCAACGTTGAAGTACCGCTCAAGCTGCAGAGGAAGCTGCTCCAGCTTGCCCGGAGTCACGTTTCGCACTAGCCGATGGGTGGGAAGCACCACCAGCCCGGGATCTGTGAAGGCTGTGAGCACGATCAGAATGTAGTCAGCACCGGGAGAATCCGGACTCTCGACTCTCGACTCTCGACTCTCGACTCCCGATCCAGGGGTCGCCCCCTCGCCCTCTCGCCTGCTCGCCGCATCGACCCTCACCTCGTCCCGATACGCCAGGGCCGTCTCGTACCGGTGATGACCGTCCGCTATCCAAACCTTGCCCGGGGCGAGGAACCGCCGGATGGCGAGGATGGCCTCCGGATCGGTCACACGGCGCACCTCATGTGTGTCATCTCCGAGCGTCACCTGTAGGTCCGGCGCGGCCTCGCCCACGCTCGCCGCCAGCAGCCGCCCAACCAGGCCCTGTGGGTCTTCGTACAGGCCGAAGATTGGCTCCGGATTGCACCGGGTTGCCCGCATGAGGCGGAGCCTGTCCTCCTTTGCCTTCGTCCGTGTCTCTTCGTGCGGCAGCACCACCCCGGCGGAGTACGGCTCCAGCTTCAGAGCGCAGAACAGGCCGGTTCGCCTATATCGCTGCCCGTCGGCGGGATTGGTGAATTCCTGCTGGTATTCGTAGAGGCATGGGCTCGGGTCCTCCACCAGAACACCGGTTTCCAGCGACTGACGCAGATACTCGGCCGCGCGCCCGTAAGGCGCCTCCACGTCATCGCCGGGCTCAGGCGCGTTGAGGATGAGGCGGACGATGTTATGCGGTCCGGTAGCGTAGAGAGCTTGCTGCTGCCTGGGGGATATAACGTCGTACGGCGGCGCCACTGCCGAATCGAGCCCGCCTACCTTCCACGCGTCGAAATGCACGCCCCTGAACGGTACTATTTCCGCCACTCCGCCTCCTCAAGAGCCGCCCACCTTCGGCCAGTTGCTATAATACCCTAGCCCGTTCTGGGCCAAGCGAACATACTCGGAGGCCGCTGCCCTGCGCCCCACGCTCCTCTTCCTAGTTCTCGCCGCGTTCATCTCCATCCCGGCCGGACTGGATTCCGCGGAGGTCGCTTCAGGGTCGGTTATCGTCCACGTGGGACCCGCGCCGGTCAATACGTTCACGCCGGATCGGGCTCTGGGCGCGGGCGTGGATGGACTGGAGAAGGGCGAGGTCGCCAAGGTCTACACGCCCTCCAACCTGGCGGAGATGCGCTCCGCCGGTCTCCGCTCCCTTACCTTCCGTCTGCGCACGGAGCTCGGCGTCGAAGCCTGGCACTGGAATCCGGCGGGCGGATGGAGCGACGCGGAGCGCCGGCAAGGATACTGGACGTCCAGCGCGCAGGCCGCCTCGCCGATAGGCGTATGCTACGGCTACCGTCTGCCTCGCCGTGGCAGCACCATCGATCAGGCCAACAACGACAGCTACTCCCGCGTGGACGACGGTGACCCCGCCTCCTTCTGGAAAAGCAACCCCTATCTGGACCGCCACTACACGCACGAGGACAATGCCCTCCACCCTCAGTGGCTGGTCATAGATCTCGGCAGACGCGAGCAAGTGGATGCCATCCGTCTCCTCTGGGGCGTGCCTTTCGCCACGGCGTATCGCGTCGAGTTCTGGGAAGGCGTCGATCCCATCTACATCGACGAGAACCCGCCCGGCCGCTGGCGCCCGTTTCCCGGCGGAGCTGTGCTTCACGGGCGCGGCGGAGACGTCACGCTCCGGCTGACCCGGCAGTCCGTATCCGCGCGGTATCTCCGCATCACGATGACGGCCTCCTCATACACCGCCCCTCCGGGCTCTCGAGACGTCCGTGACCGGCTGGGCTTCGCCATGAAAGAGATCTACCTGGGTCGCATTCAGCCTTCCACGGGACGGCTGAGGGACATCCTGCGGCACGGCCGGCGAAAGCAGCTTCAGACCGTCATCTACGCGTCCTCTACGGACCCCTGGCACCGGCCGCAGGACCTTGACTGTCGCATCGAGCAACCGGGGTTCGACCGGGTGTTTCGCAGCGGCCTCTCCAGCGGATTAACCGTCATTGTGCCTGTGGGGCTCCTATACGATACACCAGACAACGCCGCTGCGGAGCTCCGCTTCCTCCGGACCAGAGGATACCGGGTCAACCGAATCGAGCTCGGCGAAGAACCGGACGGCCAGTACATGACGCCGGAGGACTACGGAGCCCTCTACGTGCAGTGGGCGGATGCACTCCACCGCGTGGATCCCCGAGTGGAGCTAGGGGGGCCTAGCTTCCAGACCTCCGTCCGCGGGTGGCACGCTTGGCCGGACGCGCGCGGCAACCGCTCCTGGATGAACCGATTCCTGACGTATCTGCGCCGCCGGAGCCGGGAGAGCGACTTCCGCTTCTTCAGCTTCGAGTGGTATCCGTTCGACGACGTCTGCGCTAAGACCGCCCCACAGCTTGCCGCCGCGCCGCAGCTTCTTTCGCGCCTCATGGGCTACTTGCACAGTGACGGCCTCAGCCACCGGATCCCCTGGATTATCGCGGAGTATGGCTACTCCGCCTTCGCGGGACAGGCAGAGGTCGAGCTGCCGGCGGCCCTTCTCAACGCCGAGACCGTGGCCCAGTTCCTCACACTTGGTGGGAGCGCGGCCTACCTGTATGGCTATGAGCCCAATGAGCCCATCAAAGAGTCCACGTCGTGCGATACCTGGGGCAACCTCATGATGCTGGAGGGGGGCGAGAACCGCCAGGCCCGGTATCGGCTGCCCGCCTACTACGCGGCCTCCCTGCTGGCCAATGAGTGGGCCCAGCCCGGCTCAGGCGTCCACGGCCTCTATCGCGCCGAGTCCAGCATCTACAATGGGCAGGGCCAGCCGCTCGTCACCTCCTACGCCGTGCACCGTCCGGACGGCAGATGGTCGCTGGTGCTTATCAACAAGGATCCGGTGCGGGCATGGCAGGTCCACGTCCAGTTCGACAGGGACGGGGCCACCTCGGACTTTAGCGGCCCGGCGGATCTCTACCAATATTCATCCGCCCAGTACGCGTGGCATCCCGCAAAGGACCAGGGGCGCCCGATCCGGAGTCTCCCTCCCAGCCATAGGGAGCTGGCCGCCGCCCCTGGGCGCGTCATGCTGCCCCCCTACTCCCTTACCATCCTGCGAGGCCGCGTCGCAGGACTCTGACCGCCCGCCCGCGTACCGGTTAGTCTGTCATTCCGAAGGAGCAGAGCGACGCTCCTGTCATTCCGAAGGAGCAGAGCGACTGAGGAATCTGGCGGCTCTGTGCCGGAGCCAGATTCCTCGCTGGCGCTCGGAATGACAAGGGGCTGTCGTCACGACAGCGAGGAGGCTGCTATGCTGTCTGAGTACATCCGCAACTACCTGATCCACGGCCTGCGCGCGTCACCCTTCGTCGTTGAGCGCTTGCTGCGCGACGCGACGGAGGAGGATCTCGATCGGCGTCCGGAACCGGACCGCTTCACCATCCGGGAGGTGGTCGCGCACCTGGCTGACTGGGATACTATCTGGCAGGAGCGCATCACCCGAATGCGAAAGGAGGACGAACCTTTCCTGCCGGACATCGACGAAGGCGAGCTCGCCGTCGAGCACGACTACTCGCACACAAACCTGCGCGAGCAGCTTAGCCGGTTCCACCGCGAGCGCGCCAAGCTGGCGGACCTGGTGGCCGGCATGGAGGCGGCGGAATGGAGCCGGAATGGCCGGCGGAACTGGGGCTCGTTCACCATCGCGGAGATGGTAGCCATGGTCCTGGGTCACGACGGCTACCACACCCGGCAGATCGACCAGTGGCTGAAGGCCGGAGGCCACTAAACCGTCGATTCCCCGTCAATCTGGCAGTTTGCGCTCTCCTCAGATATGGCAAAAAACCCTGTAACACGCTATTCGGGGAGACACAACATGGCGCGAACGACAGCGCGGCCCCAGGTGGCCGGCACACTGACTGCTCTGCGAGGGTCCCTTGGCGGCACCGACAGCCGATGGCTGCGCGACATGATCGAGGGCCGGCCGTGCCTGCCTCCCCAGTCGCTGCCGGAGTCCGCCGAGGAATTTGAGCTGCCGTCGGGACCTCAGATGGAGGCCGTACAGAGCCTCGCGGTTGTTCCAGAACCCCCGCCCGCCCACGTCGAGAGCTTCGGGCTCCAGGCTCCCCTGTTGGAGGAGACGGAGCCGGAGTTTGAGGGTCTCGTGGAAACGGTCCCGGAGCCGGTCCACCACTATGAGCTCTCACCGCTCGCCGAGCAGGAGACGGCTGAGGTGATCGAGACTCTGCCTGAGCAGGAGCCGGAGATTACCGCCCCCGAACCGGACGAGCCAGTCTACCACGAGCCGGCGGTCTTCGTTGCGAGCGCTCCCTGCCAGCCGCCATCCATCCTGGACCGCGCACGTCAGCTCGCGCGGCGGCTTCTTAAGGGAAGGACCGTACCGGCGAAGTGGGCGGTCCGGCTAGCCCCGGTGGCAGGTGCAGCCGTGCTGGGGATCGCACTTGCGCCATGGGCCACGCCCGGCCGGTTCCGCAAGAGCGGGGTCTCCCAGGCCGCCTTTGCCGCGCTCGCCCGGCAGTACGACGCCGCGAAGACGGACGCCGATAACGCAAAGGCGCAGGCCCGGCAGGCCGCAGCCGAAAGGGACGCGGCGCGTAAACACATCGCCAGTCTCACCGCCGTGATGGACCGTATGGCCGCCGGCTGGGACCACGCCACACAGGCGGTGCAGGCGCACAGCGAGCCGGTCTTCCTCGCCCCGCCGCCCATGCCTCGCCCGAGGCGCGAGCGCGTGGATCCCTTCCCCATCCAGTTCCAGGGGTTGGCCATCCGCCCGCACGGCGAGCAGAACGGGAAGCAGTCGGGGCAGAAAGTGGCCTCCGTGAAGTCGGCGCCGCTCCTGCCGTCCGCCGCCAAGCTGCCTCCGGACCCCTTCGTGCCGGCGAGGTAGGGGCCCACACTCCAGCCCAAAAACAGGAGAGGGAGAGGGTAGGCAGGTTCGGCGCGGATTCCTCTCACCTCTCACCCCTCACCTCTCACCTGGGTATAATCGCGCTATGTCCCCGCGAGAAAGACAGGAGGAGTGGGAGCGGGAGTTCCTGGCGCCGTGGGCGGCCCGGACTGTGGAGTCCAAGGGGCGGCAGCGGCCGGAGCCCCCGGATTCCGTCCGCACCGCCTTCCAGCGGGACCGGGATCGCATCCTTCACTCCAAAGCGTTCCGCCGGCTGAAGCATAAGACCCAGGTATTCATCGACCCGGAGGAGGACCACTTCCGCACCCGTCTGACCCATACGCTGGAGGTGGCGCAGATCGCCCGTACCATTGCGCGCGCTCTCCGGCTCAACGAGGACCTGACGGAGGCCATTGCCCTCGCCCACGACCTGGGACATCCTCCGTTTGGCCATGCGGGCGAGGAGGCGCTCGATGCGGTCTACCGCGAGTACGTGCCGGACGCCGGATTCCGCCACTACGAGCAGAGTCTGCGGGTAGTGGAGCTGCTGGAGGAGCACGGAGGCCATCCGGGGCTCAACCTCACGTGGGAGGTGCGGAACGGCATCGCCCACCACAGCAAGGGCCGAAAGGACCTGTCCGATACCACGGCCGAGCGCGCCTCCACGCTGGAGGGCAAGGTGGTGCGCATCGCGGACCGCGTGGCCTACGTCAACCACGACATCGACGACGCCGTGCGGGCAGGCATCCTCACCGTGGCGGATCTCCCGACGGACGTCCTCGCTATCCTCGGCACCACGCACTCCGACCGCATCGCCACCATGGTGACCGACATCGTAGAGCACAGCGACGGCAAACCGGAGGTCGATATGTCCCCCACCATCTCCCAGGCCACGGACCGGGCCAAGGAGTTCCTCTTCGAGCGCGTTTACTGGAGCGTGGGCCGGGGCAGCGCGGAGCTCGCGAAGGCGCAACGGGTGGTTCGGGACTTGTTCCACCTTTACATGGAGGAGCCGGAGCGAATGGGCCGCGGCGATGCGCTCAATTCTGCCTCGCTGGAAGACCGTGCTCAGGCCGTCTGCGACTACGTGGCCGGCATGACCGACCGTTACGCCGTCGCCCAGTTTGCCGCCAGCTTCCTCCCCCGCGGCATGACAGGAGCGGATTCCGCATGAGATTCGCCACGCGCGCCATCCACGTCGGCCAGGAGCCGGACCCAGCTACGGGGGCGACCATCACGCCCATCTACCAGACCTCCACCTACACGCAGGAGGGGCTGGGGCAGCACAAAGGCTATGAGTACGCCCGCTCCTCCAACCCTACTCGCTCCGCGCTGGAAGAGTGCCTCGCGTCCCTGGAGAACGGCCGGTACGGCGTCGCCTTCGCCTCCGGCATGGCGGCCGAGACCGCCGTGGTGAACCTGGTCAGCGCGGGGGAGCACGTCGTGGTGGCGGAAGACCTGTACGGAGGGACCTACCGCCTCTTCGAGAAGGTCTTCCGCCGGTACGGCGTGGAGTTCACGTACGTGGATGCCCGCGATCCGGCCAAGGTGGCGGAGGCCATCCGGCCGAACACGCGGCTCGCCTGGATCGAGACGCCGACCAATCCCCTGCTCCAGCTCGTCGATATCGCGGCGGTGGCGGAGGTCACGCGAGCGCGCGGCGTGCCCCTCGCGGTGGACAACACCTTCGTCAGCCCCGCCCTCCAGAACCCGCTGGACGTGGGCGCTGACGTGGTGGTCCACTCGACCACCAAGTACCTTGGGGGGCACTCAGACGTGATCGGCGGCGCTGTGGTGACGAGCGACGAGGAGATTTACCAGACGGTGAAGTTTCACCAGAACACCATGGGCGGCGTGCCCGGGCCATTTGACGCCTGGCTGGTCTTGCGCGGGGTAAAGACGCTGGCGCTCCGGATGCAGGCGCACAGCGCCAACGGCATGGCCATAGCGGGCTTTCTGGCCTCGCACCCGCGCGTCGAGGTGGTCCACTACCCCGGACTGACCACGCACCCCCAGCACGAGCTGGCGAAGCGGCAGATGCGCGGCTTCGGCGGCATGCTCTCTTTCGCCGTGAAGGGCGAGCTGGAGGAGGCGAAACACGTGCTCTCGCGCCTGCGTATCTTCGCGCTGGCGGAATCCCTCGGCGGCGTGGAGTCCCTCATCGGCCATCCGGCCACCATGAGCCACGTGGCGGTGCCCCGCGAGGAGCGCTACCGCCGCGGCATCACCGATGGCCTCCTACGGGTGTCGGTGGGCATCGAAGATCCTGAGGATCTGCTCGAAGACCTCCAGCAGGCCCTCTCTTAGCAGCCGTACGAGCAGGAACAACTGCCCGTCCGCTTGCGTCCTTCCTACAAAGCCATGCGTAGAGCCGCACCGGTCGACGTGTCCAATCCATGCTGCGGACAAGCGAGGTTCAACATTCCGTGTAGACAGATATTCACGGAACCTGCAGCCTCACTTCTCCGTATCTCGCACGAAGGTCCGGCACAGCCTTCCACAACGGTGTGGGGAGCAGTTCCAGACCGACCGGAGGAAGACATGAAGCATCCCGTCTGTGCAGTCCGTGGCTGTACTTGCGCGGCGTGCTGGGAGCTCATTCCCGGCTACTTCACTGGCCGGGAGCCCCTTCTGTGCAGCCTTCACTGGCAGCAGATCTGCCGGGAGAGCAGTATCCAGGCGGAGTGTTACAGACGCCTGGCGTGAGCCTCACTGGCCGGGTCGGAGTGGCGGAGCTGCCGCCCGGCCCGGCCGTATCCGTCCGTCCTCCGTCTTCCGTCCTTCGTCCCTTCACGGCGTAACCGCGCCTCTGGCTGCGTATCAAAAGATGAAACACCTCGCTTCCAGAACACGTATTCCCACCGGCCGAGACTTGATAATACAGC
>CAYNFH010000230.1:0-9890 GCA_964396385.1 uncultured Chthonomonadaceae bacterium
GCGCCCGTAGCACGCGGGACCGGGATCGGCGCCGGCCGAGAGCGGACCGACGCGGGCCAGCCACTTGCCGTCCGCGTCCGCGGTGGCCGTGGCGGACTTGCCGGCGATGCGCACGGTGACGCGCTGTCCCGGCTGCGTCCAGCCCCAGACGGGGTCCGGCATGCCTCGCTGCAGCACCATATTGTCTGTGAACATCGGGCTCAGGAACGGCCGCGTTTCCTGCGCGGCAGCGGGATGAACGAATAGACCGGTGAGCGTGATTACTAGCAAGGACCGAAGCATACTGCCTCCCGTTGTATGTGCGGATTCGCGCAACCAAATTGAATCTACCCGATGCAGCAGAAGGTCCCGCGCCTCGTGACGCGGGACCTTCTTGCCGTCCGGGGAGCGGCGCTGACTCCGTAGGTCTGGAATAGGCCCGCCCGCGCGTCGGCTGTGCGCGCGAGCCTCCAGGTCTGCGGGAGGCAACGACCTCGATCCGGTCCGACTGGCTACTGACGACTGATGACTGACGACTGTTTACGCACGCGCCACAAAAAGGCGCCGGCCGCAGCGGCGCAGAACGCCATCGCTATTGGGCCCGGCTCCGGCACCGCGGGGGCCGGGGTGGGGCCGGGCGGAACCGGGAAGTGGGGAGACGTCCCGCCCCCGCCCACTCCCGCGAAAACGGGGATGAGGAGGAGCGGGAAGAGCGGAACCGAGCTATAGACCGCGGGAGCGACAACCGCGGTCTCCGGCACAAAGCCCGGCGCGACCTCCGCCACTACCGGCGGGGTGGGGGGGCTGAACGGGAACGGGGAGGGAAGCTCCAGCGGGCGCTCCACCAGGGCGGGCGGCACCATCTCGCCGACCGGCGCCACCTCCTCATACGGTTTGAAGTACGGAATCTGGAGCGCTGCGGCGGGAGGGAGCAGGCTCGCGCGGAGCGGGTTGCCGCAGACCTGGACGAGCACCGGGGTGCCGTTGGCCAGCGCGAAAACGGGCTCGCCGGCCCTTACGCGCCGGAGCTTGTAGCCTATCACGTCGCCGTGGACGTAGTAGACCCGCATCACCTCGTCGTGCGGGAGGCGGGTGGCCACGAGGTTGCGGCACGCGAGCCGGACGGCTTCCGGCGAGATTTGGAAGATGTGTGCGTAGCGCGCGGCGACCACGGGGTCCTCCGCGATCTGCCTGTTGAGCTCGGCTACGCCCAGCGTGGGTCGCCGGATGAAAGAGCCGGGCGGAAGGTGCCCCCGACGGTAGTCCCGTTCCAACTGGGGTGGGGTGAGGACTTCGTGCCGCTGAGCTCCCGCCGCGCAGCTTAACAGGCTCGCGCAGAGGGCCAGCAACAGCACCAATGGGGTCACCAGTCGCATCCCCGGAATTCCTTTCCTGACCGGCCGCAGCCATGGAAATGGCCGGCCGCCTCGTTCTACCCGACCTGAGTGCGAGTTTCGAGCCAGCCAGGCTCAGCCGTAGGAAAACCGGTAATTATGCGGGGTGTCGGTTCAGCCCGTAAATGACCTATCCGAGCGACGAAGACCCGTCAATAGCTCGGTTCGTTTGGTCCCAGGGCGAGGTGACAATATCTCCTCTCCTCCTCATCTCCCGTGCAGATTGATGTACCTGTAATGCCCGTCGTTGTCGTCGGCGAGGCCGCGGAGGAGAGCCATGCCGGGGAATCGTTCGCCCAGGCTCACGGCGATGGTACTGATCCGGATGTGGCCGGAGTTACGCTCCTTCACCATGTCACGGATCTTCTCCGGGTTCTTCTCTTTCACGGTGGGCTCGCCGTCCGAGAGGATGATAATGTCCTTCACGTTGTCTAGGCCCAGAACGAACTTCAGCATGTCCCAGTAGTTGGTGCCGTCTTTGAGCTGGGCGAAGTCGATGAAGAGGTACGCCGCCTCCACATTGCCCCGGGTCGCCTTGACCATCTCGTCCGAGAAGGTGCGGTAGCCCGCGTAGAAGGTCACGATATTGAACATGTCTCGGGAGGTCAGCTCGGAGAGCGCCTGCTTCAGTTCCTCCTTTGCCTTCCCGATCTTGTTCTCGTCGCCCATGCTTCCGGAGACGTCCAGCACATAGACTACGCGCTTGGAACCGCCGCCCCCGCCGGGGTGCACGCCGAAGACGCCGCCGCGTCCCGCGCCGCCCGGTCCACCGCCCGTTCCTCCGCCTTCGCCGCTGCCGTGGAGCTGGCCGCCAACGTCGCCCAGAGGCACGCCCGGGTGCCGGCCGATGCGGACGCCGCGACCGGTGCCGACGCCGTCACCTTCGCCGCTGCCGATTCCAGTGCCCTTGCCGCGCCCGTATCCGGTCCCTTCGCCTCCCGTGCCCGGGAGCTCAGCGCCGGTGCCCGTGCCGCCGCCGGGGGCCTGCGTCCCGATACCGGTGCCCACCCCAGCGCCGATGCCTGAGCCGGGCTTACTGTGGAGGGTCGCCAGGGGCTGCTGGCCGTCCGGCGTAGTGCCGATGCCCCTATCACGGCTGAAGCCCACGCCGCCCCCGGAGCCGGTGCCCTGCCCGCCTCCCAGGCCGGGGCCGAGGCCGGGCTTCTCCTCCGGGATAGCCTCCTTTGCGAGCGGATTCTCCACGGAGAGGATGGAGCGGCCGCCACCACCGCCGATGCGAGGAGCGGCCTTGGGCAGGTTGATCCCGCCGGCCCCGCCTCCGTTGAAGAGGATGTCCTCCGGCGGCGCTTCCGGTAAGGGCGCGCCACCTTTCCCGCCAAGAACGGGACCCGGCGCTACCGAGCCGCCTCCACCCGGCATCTCGTCCACTTTCGCGAATCGCTCGATCTGGGGTGCCCCGGCGTCCTTCACACCCGTAGGCGAGCCGGTCGCCATGGGGGACTCGTTCTTGAGATGATCAAAGCCACCGGCAGCCGCCGCTTTGGCTGCGGGGGGCGCATCCACGATCTCTCGCTCGCCCTGCGGGCCCATCGCCGGCGCGACGATTGGGAGCGCGGGCTGGACGGAGCCGCGGACCTGCCGCATCAGTTCGCGCACAACCGGACTTTCCTGCTGGGGCTCCTTCGGTGTGTGCGGAGTCTCCTTCGCGGCAAGGGGCTGGGCCTGCGGCTGCGGCTCTTCCTGGAGAGGCTGAAGCTCTACCTCCATCTCCGTCGGCCGGGCCGTCAGGACCGTAGGGCCGAACACGCGGCTCCGGTTGGCGAGCGTGTATTGTATGCCCCAGGAGATGACGCAGAACACGAGCAGCCAGTACCATCGCTCGACCCAGAGGCTGGTCAGCCTCCGGGCCATGGACGGGCCCTGGCCGGCTATGGTTGGAACAGGTGCTTCCATGGTAAGTGCTGGAAAATTGGGTAAATGGGTAAATGGGTGTACCTTCCGGATTCCGGCGTACACCCATTTACTCGTACACCAATTTACTCCGTTTTCTTCCTGTGCGATTTAACGGCTGGCTCGCCGACGGAGAGGTCCGAACCCGGTACGGTGGTCGGCGCTGCGGCACCTGGAAGGAGCGGAGCACCCGCCGGGAGTGCCGGATTGGGCGTCACGATGCCGGGCGTCTCCGAACCGGCCACGGGTGGTGGCGGTACCGTCGCCGCTGCGGCGGCCGGAGGCAGCGCGGGCTGCTGGAGCCGCGGATCCGTGGGGAGCACCACGCGGCTGAGCCCCGCCTGCCGCACCATGTCCATCACCTCCATGATGCGGGCGTAGGCTACGTCCCGGTCACCCTTGATTAGGATGCGGGCGTTCCGGCTGCGGGCCGCTATGTTCTTCAGGTGCTGCTGGATGTCGGCGGGCGTGCGCTCCTGCCCATCCACGTAGAGGGCCCCGGCCGAAGTGACTGCGATAGTCAGGTCCTTGTTGGTCTCGGGCGCGCCCTCCCGCGTCACCGTCTCCGGGAGCTTGAGCGAGACGCCGGGATGGTGGATGAACGCCGTGGTCACCATCAGAATGATGAGCAGGGTAAGGGCAATGTCGATAAGCGGGATGAGGTTCATCTCCGCCATCGGCTCGTCTTCCGCCACGTGGCTTCCGTGCACGTCAGGCCTCCTGCTTCACGGCCACCGCCTCCGGGGCGCGCCCATCCACCGGCAGCGTCTCTAACGCCGGATACCGATTCAGGAGCGGAGCCAAGCGCGAGACGTGGGCCTGGACCTCCAGGACCATGCCCTGCACCCTGCCCAGCAGGAAGTTGTAGGCCATCACGCTGGGAATAGCCACGAGCAGACCGAAGGCGGTGGCGCTCAGCGCTTCCGAAATTCCCGCCGCCATGTGCTCGCCGCTCAGGCCGCTGTGGCTCATGGCCTGGAAGGCGTCCATTACTCCGATAACGGTGCCGAAGAGTCCGATAAAAGGCGCGGTGCTGCCGATGGTCGCCAGCGTGCCGAGGTAGCGGCGGAGCCGGAGCCTCTGCTGGGCCACCGCTAGGTCGGCTGTTGTCTGGATGGCGTCCTCGGAAGCCGCGCGGAGCGGCGCGAGGGTTGACATTACTTGAGAGACGGGCGCCGCCGCGATGGCGCGGTCGCGGATGAGGGCATCATCCCCCTGCTCCAGTCCGCGATGCAGTATCCGGAAGGCCTGGTCCTCCAGCCGGCGCAGACGGGAGAGCGTGAACAGCCGTTCCAGGATAACGGCCAGGGCCAGGATGGAGAAGATGGCCAGGGGCCATCGCACCATTCCCGCCCGATGGAATAGATCGATCAGCATGTATGTTCCTTACTTGACTGCTTTCAACGCCGCGAGGCGCACCTTGGCCGTGGGCACGCGGGCGTGCGATGGATGCTCCGCGATCAGCCGCTCGAACCGCTGGATCGCATCGTCCTTCTTGCCGGCGTTCTCCAGGGCCACTCCGGCCCAGTAGAGCGACTCCGGCTGCCACTCTCCCGCGTCCTTGTTCTGAGCGACGGTATCGAACTCCCTGGCGGCCTCCGGATACTTGTTCAAGCTGTACAGCGCACTGCCTAGCTTGAACCGGCCCTCGGAGGCCACCGCGCTGTTTGGATACTCCTTGAGGAGCGCCTGGTACTTGTCGCGGGCTTCGTCGTACTTGCCGTCCTTGAACCGCGCATCGCCCTGGTGCAGTAGCGCCTGGGGAGCGTACGGGCACTTGGGAAACTCTGTGTGGATCCGCTCCCAGATAGGCTCGGCATCCTCCGGCTTGCCCTTCTTCTCGTAGACCGAAGCCTCCGTAAAGAGCACGGTGGCCACCACATCCGGCCCGGGATTACCCGCCAGCAGCGTCTTGGCCCCCTCGAGCGCGCCGTCCCACTTCTCCTGGTCAAGCAGCGCCTGCACTAGGGCGAGCCGCGCCTGGCGCTCCGCCTGCGGATCCAGCTTCGACGCGAGCGCCACGGAAGCGGCCGTTTCCGCGTCCGCCGGGCGCTTCAGCGCCAGGTAGAGCCAGGCCAGGCGGCCCTGCGCGTCAGCCGCCCAGGGCGCGGACATGGACAGCTTGAACGCCTCCTCGTATGCCGCGACGGCCGCGGCGGGGCGGTCCTGTCCCTCCATGGCCAGGCCCAGCAGGTAGTTGGCCTCGGCGGCTACGCCCTGCTCCGGGTTGGAGTGCAGCAGGTCGGCCAGCGGCTGGACTGCCTCCGCATACTTCTTGTTTCCGATATAGAGGCGGGCCAGGCGGAGCGTCCCCTGGGCCCGTTCGGTGGTCGGCTGGCTCTGGAGCACGGCCGCAAGCTGTGCCGGATCCGTGATGGACTGCGTCAGCGCCGCCAGCGCCTTGCGCGCCTCGTCCGCCTGCGGCGTCTGGCCGTAGTGGTCCACCGCGGCCTTGTATGCCCGAACGGCGGCCTCCGGCTGCTTGGCCGCCAGGTAGGCGTCTCCCGACCTCACCTGAGCCTTGGGAGCCAGCGGGTGCTGGGGGGTTTTCGTACACACCTGGGCGAAGGCCGGCGCCGCGTCATCGGGCCGGTTCATGGCAAGATAGGTGTTCGCGGCCCAATAGAACGCCTCGCCGGAGACGGTATCGTCCGGCGACTTCTCCGCGGCCTGGTAGGCGGCCAGCGCCTGGTCGTACTGCTTCTGGCGGAAGTAGGCGTGTCCCAGGCTCAGCTCGGCACGGTATTTCTGCGCGGCCCCTGCCGGGAGCTTGCCAATGGCGCTCTGCAGGCGCGGGATCACGGCGGCAAAGTCGTTTAGCTCCAGGAGCGCCTGGATGAGACCGTCCTCGGCGGTGGACTGGAGATCTGTTGTGCCGGGATAGTCGCGCAGCAGCGATTCAAAGCCCGCGCGCGCCTGCGGATATCTCTTAGCGTCCATGTCCATCTGCGCCAGGAGCAGCAGAGCCTGGGGACGGTCTTCACTGGAGCGGTAGCGGTCCACCACCACCTGCAGCCGCTGGCGGGCCGCGTCGGCGTGGGCCTGGCGGAGCGCGGCGAGACCCGCGCCGTAATACGCGTCGTCCACGAAGTCGCTCGTGGCGAAGTCTTTGGTCACCCGGTCATAGGCGTCCTGGGCGGCGTCGTACTTCTTGAGCTGGAAGTCCGCCTGGGCCAGCAAGTACCACGCGCTGGCGGTCTGCTCCGGGGTCAGCTTCTCCTTGAGTGCGTCCTGGAGCGCCGCCGCGGCCTTGTCGTACTGCTGCGCGTTGACCGCCGCTTCGCCCAGAAGCAGATCCGCCTTCGGCGTGATGGCGGGATCCTTAACGTCGCGGGCGCGCTCGTATGCCTGCACCGCCTGGGGCCACTGCTTCAGCTCCGTGCGCGCACGGCCGAGGGCCAGTGCGGCGGCGCCCACCTTGGGGTGCGTGGGATTCGCGGCTATAAAGGCGTCCAGCTTCACCACGGCTTCGGAGTACTTGCCGGCGTCAAAGAGGGCCGAGGCGGCGGCGAGCTGCTCGTCGGGCCCTTGCGCCAGCGCCGGAACGCAGAGGAGGCTGATTGCGAGGCTAAGCAGGAGTTTACACATGGCTAACGGCTCCAGATGGACGGATGACGGGGGACGGATGACGGAATCCGGATTCATCCTTCATCCCTCATCCTTGCCCTAATAGACCCCTATTCTACCGGAAGGTTGCTTCCCATTCTCCCGGAGCCCCTGTCCTCCTACCTGTACGCGATCCGGTCCACCGTGTGATGCATGCGGCCGGAGAGTACCGGGAAATTCTCTTCCGCGGGCAGCGCGGTGGGAGTTCCGAAGCTCCAGGTCGAATCACCAGGAAGCCTGCAAAGCGTGGGCCAAGTCTTCCAACCTGTCGAACAGAATCCGAGGAGGCTGTCTCTATGAATAGACGTGTATCCAGGCGGGAGGTGCTGATTCAGAGCGGTGTGGCCGGGGCGGCGCTCGCCGCGCCGAAGCGAGCGGGGGCGTCCCGCAGGCGGGAGCCTTTCCGGTTCAGCCTTAACACCAGCACCATAATGGGGCAGAAGGTTCCGCTGGTGCAGGAAATAGAGATCGCCTCCAAGGCCGGGTACGACGCCATCGAGCCCTGGATCTCTGAGCTGGATACCTACGTCAAAGAGGGGGGCACCCTGCCGGACCTCCGCAAACGGCTGAGCGACCACGGCCTGAGCGTGGAGAGCGCCATCGGGTTCTTCGACTGGATCGTGGACGACGAGGCGGAGCGCAGAAAGGCGCTAGAAGAGGCCCGGCGCAACATGGACATGCTCGCCCAGATCGGCGCGAAGCGCATTGCGGCGCCGCCCTCCGGTGGTACGGAGAGGACGGACCTGAACCTCCACCGCGCCGCCGAGCGGTACCGCGCGCTGCTGGACCTGGGGGATCAGTTCGGCGTGATCCCCCAGGTAGAGGTGTGGGGCTTCTCCAAGACGCTGCAGACCCTCGGCGAGGCAGCGCTGGTCGCTATCGAGAGCCGTCATGCCGGAGCCTGCATCTTGGCGGACGTATATCATCTGTATAAGGGAGGCTCCGAGTTCACCGGCCTCAAGCTCCTGAGCGGCAACGCGCTTCACGTGCTCCACATGAACGACTATCCCTCCAGCCCCCCGCGCGACAAGATCACCGACGCAGACCGTGTCTATCCCGGAGACGGCGTCGCGCCGCTGCGGTCTATCCTGCGCGACCTCCGGGAGATAGGGTTCAACGGCGTGCTCTCCGTGGAGCTCTTCAACCGGGAGTATTGGAAGCAGGACGCCCTCACCGTGGCTCGCACCGCGCTCCAGAAGACTAAGGCCGCGGTACAGCAGAGCGCGAGCGCGGGGTAGGGAACTGGAGTGATGGAGTAATGGAGTGATGTGCCGGATTCCCGACCCAACACTTCAACACTCCAACACTCCAACACTCCATCCTCCCATGAGGCCGTTCCACATTGCCACGGTGGCGAACGATGCTCGGCAGTACCAGGAGATGCGGAGCTCCTTTGAGCGGGCGGGGTTTACGGAGGAGTGGTGCCGGTACACCCTATTTGACAACACGGAGGAGAACCGATACGAACCGTATGCGGCCATGAATGCCGCCCTGCAGGATGGGAGCGAGCCCTACGTGATCCTTTGCCACCAGGACGTGAGAACGGATCGGGGCGATGGACGGCGGGAGCTGCTGGAGGCGCTGGAGGGCCTGGAGAGGGAGCGGCCCCACTGGGCGGTGGCGGGCAACGCGGGGATCGCGCCGGACTTCGTAGTGGTCGCCCGTATCTCAGACCCGCACAGGGCGGATCAGCGGACCCATCCGCTTCCCAGGCGAGTAACCACGCTGGACGAGAACTTCCTGGTAGTGCGCAGGGACTCACACATTCGCAGCTCACCGGAGCTGCGCGGCTTCCACTTCTATGCGGCCGATATCTGCCTCCACGCGGCGAGGGCCGGGTTTGGCTGCTTTGTAGTGGACTTCCACCTGACGCACCTCTCCGGCGGGAGCATCGGCAGCACGGAGTTCCGGGAGGCCGCTAGGGCATTTTCACGCCGGTGGAGCCGTGAATTCGCTTTCTGCTGCCTTCGGACCACCGCCGCCACCGTATTCCTCAGCCGTTATGCCACGCTCCGGGCGCTGTTCGGCGGCACGACCATGCGCCGGTGGGTGATAACGCGTCCTCGCGCTTACCGGCTGCTACGGCGCGCGCTGTGCCTGGGGCGAGCTTGCCGCGGCCGCGAGGGATGTGGGCTGGACCCGTTCTGCGTAAGAATTCAGGAATGACCGAACAGGAACTCGATAAGAGGGTTGCGCTGCTGGCGAGCGCCATGAGCGATCCGGACCCGGGAGTCTGCTGGAACGCGGCGAGGGAGCTGGCTAAGCTGGGTCCGCGCGCTTCCGCCGCGCTCCCGGAGCTGGCGCGTGCGCTGCGGGGACACGACGCCACCACCGCGCTGTGGGCGCGATTCGCCATTGTGAAGATAACGGGCGAGACGGCGAAGCACCTCCCGCTCTTCCTGCGCGCGCTGGAGGACAAACGGATCTACCCGGGTATGGCCGGCTTCGCCATCGCGGGGCTCGGCGTGGACGCCCGCGAGGCTGTTCCGATCCTCATCCGGCAGCTAGAGGATCCGAATCCGGACAACCGCTGGAGCGCCGCCGGGGCGCTGGCGAGCATGGGGGCGGAAGCGCGTGACGCGGTGCCGGCGCTGCGGGAAGCCATCCGCGATACGGACGAGAAGGTCCGCTGGTACACGGTCTGGGCGCTGGGGGAGATGGGGCCGGAGGCGCGCGACGCGGTGCCTGAGCTGACCGCCGCCCTGGACGACTTTGACGACGACGTGCGCGGTTACGCAGCCCGGGCCCTGGGCCGCATCGGACCGGATGCCGCTGCCGCCGTACCCGCCTTGCGGACGCTCCTGGAAGACGAAAACGGCGCAGTCTGTGAAGGGGCCCGCGCCGCGTTGGAGCTGATCAGCCAGTGACATAGGACTTGGAGTCACTGTGTGGGAGTGTGGGAGTACGGGGGTGTGGGGAATCGGGAGTCCGGTTACTCCCATACAGAGTCTGTTTCAGATTAGTAGCTACTATTGCAGGACAAGGCGCAGGTTTTGTCGA
>CAYNFH010000231.1:0-9854 GCA_964396385.1 uncultured Chthonomonadaceae bacterium
TCAATTGCGTTTCTCTGCGCTCTCTGCGTCCTCTGTGGTGAATCTCTCAGACCAGCTCGTGCACTTTATCGGACAGCACCGTGAGTGCGATCTTCTCCCGGTTGGGCTCGCCCCGGATGAGCGACTCGGCGAAGTGCTCCGCCTGCTCGAGCTGGATCTTGGGCGGCATCGGCGGCTCGAACGGGTCCACGACAGCCTCCACCACCACCGGCCCGTCGATGGCCAGTGCCTGGTCCAGGATCTTGCCGCAGTCCGCCGGGTCCTCGATGGTAAAGCCGGAGCCGCCGCACGCCCGTGCGAACGCCGCCAAGTCGATGGGCTGGAGATCGCAGCCGTACTCCGGGTTGCCCAGGAACACCATCTGCTCCCACTTGATCTGCCCGAGCGTGTTGTTCTTGGAAACGATCACCTTGATGGGCAGCTTGTACTTCACCGCCGTGATGAACTCCATCATCATCATGGAGAAGCCGCCGTCGCCGATGTAGGCGATCACCTGCCGGTCCGGGTGCGCGATCTGCGCGGCGTTAGCGTAAGGCAGACCGCAGCCCATAGTCGCCAGGTTCCCGGAGCAGGAGAACATCTGGCCGCGCCGGGCCAGGATGTGTCGCGCCCACCATGTATTGACCGTGCCGGAATCGCAGGTCACGATGGCCGTATCCGTGAGACGCTTGCCCAGCTCCTGGGCCACCACCTGGGGCTTCATCGGCTTGTCCATGCGGGACGCGCGCTCCTCGATCAGCTTGAGCCAGTCGCGATAGCTCTCCTGTGCCTTCTGAAGGAACCCGCGCTCGTCATTCCGGTTGAGCATCGGCAGCAGCAGGTCCAGCGTCCGCTTGCTGTCTCCAACAAGCCCGACTTCCACCGGATACCGCAGTCCAATGCGCCATGGGGCCACGTCGATCTGGACGGCCCGCGCCCTCCCGATCTTCGGATAGAACTCGATGTAGGGGAAGGAGGTGCCCACCATGAGCAGTGTGTCGCACTCCTCCATCGCCTCCTGGGACGGCCGCGTGCCGAGCAGGCCGATGCCGCCCGTGGTGTAGGGGCTGTCGTCCGGCACGCACTCCTTGCCCAGCAGCGGCTTGACGATGGGCGCACCGAGCTTCTCCGCCATCTCCTCCAGCAGCGTGCCCGCTCCGATGGCCCCTCGCCCCGCCAGGATGACGATCTTCTTCCCGTCATTCAGGATCTGCGCCGCCCTCGCCAGGTCCTCGCCGCTCGGGAGGCCCGAATTTTGAGCGAATACGGTGGACTCGTGGTGCGGCTTATTGCGCTTGGAGCGCTCCTTGGGCTCCATGTCCTGGAAGTCCGTGGGGATGCAGACATGCCCCACGCCGCGCCGGCTAAGCGCGAGGCGGCAGGCGAGGTCCGTGATATTCTCAATGTGCTCCGGCCCCATAGCGCGTGCGCTGTACTCGGCCACGTCCTTGAACACGTAGTCCAGGTTCACGTCCTGTTGGGCGTGCGTGTCGATCAAGTCGTGATAGTGGTGGCCGGTAATGGCGACCACCGGCTGGCCGTCGCACTTGGCGTCGTACAGTCCGTTGAGCAGGTGGATGCCTCCCGGCCCGGAAGTTGCGAGGCAGCAGCCCAGCCTGCCGGTGAACTTGGCGTAGGCGCAGGCCATGAAGGCCGCCGCCTCCTCATGCCGCACCTGGATGAAGCGGATCCTGTCCTGCTGTTTCCGCAGCCCTTCCATGATGCCGTTGATGCCGTCGCCCGGGAGGCCGAAAACCGTGCCCACTCCCCAGTCGATGAGGGTCTCTACGAGAATGTCTCCACCTGTCTGTGCCATGGGATGCTCCTGGAAGGTGAGAAGCTATTAGGTGAGAGGTGAGAGGTCCGGAATGGGAGCGCGAGGCTCCGGCTGTAGGGGCGGCCCGGAGCCTGTCCCGAGCATAGCGAGGGATCTCCGCCCGCCGGGGAGCGCGAGGCTCCCGCCGAGCTTCCGGTTTCCGGCACTCACCACTCACCTCTCAACTCTCAACTCTCAACTCATAAGAGATTGCCGGCCGCGTCATACGCCAACCCGGCCGCTGGTTGGAGGACGCTCAGCGCCGGATTCTGTTCCACCTCTTGCAGCAGCGACTCGGATACCCACATCTCGTGCAGGTGCGCGGTGTTCTGGATGCGGCAGACGCGCGGCTTGTCGCCCGCGATGGCCGAGTAGAGCGCCACCTCGATAGCCTCGAGGTCGGACGGCAGTGCCAGCGGCAGCGGGCCCTCCCGTGTGTTCATGGCCCCCCGGCTCGGCGGCGGTTAGCAGGTTGATATAGGTGGCCCCGGGGTCATACGCGTCCATGAAGCGCTCGGTGGTGAAGTCCGCCAGGCCGATGCCGAGCCCATTGCCCAGGGAGCCCTCCGTGAGGGAGAGGACGGCGATCCGGCGGAAGTCCGGCTTGTGCTCGCCGCCCTTCATGCGCCAGGTGCCGATCACGTTCAGGTCCATGCCGGTGCCGGAGATGCTCTTGCCTAGTTCGTCTACGATGAGCAGGTCCAGCTTGTCGAATGGAATGGTCGCCAAGTGGTCGTGCGCGATCTTGAGCAGCCGCTTATCGGAGTCCAGAAACGCGTCGTAGCTGGCGGGCACCACCTCGATGACCACCGGCCGGCGGTACGCGTTCTCCACCACGGCCACGCCAAAGAGCGCCTTGGCGTGCTGGAGCTGGATGCGGGGCACCTCCGCGACCGACTCCCATAAGCCGTGGCTGTGGGCCTCCTGCGCGCCGATCTGCTTGCCGAGGCCGACAGTGGTCATCTTGAGCAGCCCGGAAGCCAGCCCCGTGGCGGACTCCGGGTGAGTCTTGGTGCGGCCGAGCACGATAATGCCGTCCGCCAAAGCCGCGATCTGGTCCAGGTGAGCGTGCGCGCCGGTCTTCGACGGCCCCAGGTCGTGCGTGTCCATGGTAGCGCGGATGGGCGCGCCCACCACGTCCTCCTTCGCGCCCAGGCGGTGGAGGATCTCCGTCTGCCCTTGCGGCGTCGCCCCGCCGTGGCTGCCCATGGCCGGAAGCAGGAATGGCTCGCCCCCGGCCCCCTTCACGGCATCAACGATGCCCTGGAGCAGCTCGACGAACCCGCCCATGCCGCGCGAGCCGGCCGTGATGGCGATCCTGTCCCCGCGCTTCACCTTCTGCGCCAGCCCTGCGGCGGCCAGCTTCTGGTGAACGTCGCGGCGGACATCGGGGATGTGCTCCGGGTTGAGCTTCTGTTCTATGCGCGCCATCGGCGGCGCCGACCGGCGTGGAAACGGGATATGCGGGGCCATGGTGTACTCCGGAAATGCGCTTTGTATCGAGATACGATAATATCGCGGGTGAGTTCCGCACCAGGTCTATACGGCGCCGGCCCGCATTTGGTGCGGTGTCTGGGGGCAGAATGGGCTAACCTACTCCGCTGCTTCGAGGTAGAACCACGAGGGAGTCTGCTTTGCAGTAGCTGGGCGTACTCTGTTGCGCCCGTGTGCCGAGACGAAGAGCCTGTCATCCCGGGCGGGCTACCGCTTAGCGCCGCGGGCGAGCTACCGAATCGCGAGCCGAGTGACGCAGGCTCGCGCGATCGCCAGCGTAGCGCGACCGCCCGCCAAGCGAGGCATCTACTTTACATTAACAACATGTACTCTGTAACTGCAGGTGCACTACCGTAACATGCCGTCATCCCGCGCTCCGCGAGGGATCTGCTTTTCGCGCCGCTTCGTACGCCGTGATGCTCAAAAGCAAATGGAATTCAACCGAGCAGGCTGTTCACGGTGGGCGGCTGTCGCCCTGATCGTCCTTGCGGCGTTCTACGTCTGGTACCTGTTGCAGCCGCCCAGTTCGCTGGAGTTCTGGCTGCACCGCGGCCGCTACGAAGCGCTGGTGGCGGCAATCAAGGCGCGGGGCGCCACGCTTAAACCGTCCAACCACTACGTCATTCGCCAGGATCTGGATCCGAAGACGCTGATTCGTCCCTCGTCCGCCGGCGGGCATCGCGATTGGGACAGAGTGTATTTCAGCCGCAGCCCGTCCGGGCAGTACGAGATCGACATCACCACGACGGACCTGGGGCACATGGGATACCTGGGTTACATCTACTCGGACGGTCCCCAACCCTCGCGCGACTATCCCGTCTGGCCCATCCAGCCACACTGGTGGGCCTTCCACGACAACCGCTGGTAGGCCGCCGGAGGCCCACCCTCAGACGGCCGTACGCGCCTGTCGTACTGGCGGATTGGGGGCCACTACCTGCTCGAATCGAAAGGCCGCGACGACACGGACGTAGTCCACAAGGACCGCGCCCCCCCGCATCTGGTGTGAGAACGCCACACTAAAACGTCCGGCAACATAACGTTCGGCAACGGCTGGGGTGTTACAATACTGGTAGCCGGCCGGCCGAATGGTTAGGCTGCCCGCCAGAGCCCACCCCTGGGGCGGCGGGCGGAAGTAGGTTGCACGTGGAGGTCTACCTGTGGCGCAGCCATTGACTCTCGAAGGTACATGGGAAGAATTGTCCGCCTATGCGGAGGATCTGCAAGGCAAGCGGCTAAAGCTCATCGTGATGTCGGATGAACCAGAGGCTATAGACAGCGGGCAGACTTCAAAATCCCTCGCCCAGATGCTGGAGGGCCGGATCGGTGTCGTGAGCTTCGAGCCTGGCGACCTCTCTCGGGACACAGGGCGCAAGTTTGCCGAGCTGCTCGCCGTAAAGAGCAAAGGGACGCGGCGGTGACGCTCTGTGATGCCTCTCCCCTCGTGGCCCTCATCAATTGCAAAGATGAGGGCCACAATGGCGGATGCCTCACTCGTAGCTGCGGCAGAGGCGCTGGACATCGCCCGGGGTGTTTACGCTGGACAAGATTCCTTTGTCTATCGCCCGCACGGGACCGGCCACTTTGAAGTCACTCCTGCCATCAAAATCCCGTACAATTCCCGGTTCCGCTTTCCGCTTTTCGGCTGTAGTATGTAGTATTCGCTGTGAGAAGCCCTCCGCCGGCCTCTCCAGCACACCAATTCCATATCCGGGCAGCTTTACTCTATGCGCCCATCCGATCCAGCGGGAACCCTGTGCAACTTCGCGCAGGCAAGCCCCGTTGCCGGGTGGGCGCTTCTATTCAGTACTATCGTAGCGATAGGCGCCCTGACCGCGCCACACGCGGGTAGACGACGCAATGCGGCGGTGAGTGCCGCCACACGCGGGGCAGCAGCCGGCCCGCGGGAACTATCGCTAAGGGACGGTCGCGGTTCCGGCAATGCCTGCGCAGCCCGCGCAGCGGCTCGTTATGAGGGGAGGCTGAGGGGGCGAATGAAGCCCCCTCAGCGGGAGCCCGAGGGCAGAGCCCTCGGAATCTACAGGAGCCTGAGGACGGCGCCCTCGGAATCTGCACCCTTATTGCGCTTATAGCGCTTACTGCGCAATACGCCACTCCCGCCCCGGTTGAGCTTGGAACGGGGGCTGTACACCCCTTATTGCGCTTTCTGCGCTTTCTGCGCAACATTCGGCCATTACCTCGAAGACGCTCGTGCCGAGCTGCTGGAGTGCCTGCTCCGAATTTGGCACCGCCGCCTGTTTATTAATTTGAGACAATGTCTCACTCCGTCCACTCCGGATTCCGGTCTCACGACTCACGACTCACGACTTCAGAATCGCGGCGCCATCGCGCCATTTTGAGACAATGTCTCACTCTTCCCGGGGCCGCGATTCCCCGCCTCAACCATCCCAATTTGCCACGCGCGTGTCAATTTGAGACAATGTCTCAGCTCGACGCGCCTGGCGAGCAGTGCCGCTCCACCTATGTCCGCCCGCACGGCTCCCTCGTGCCGTTACGTGGATGCGGTCCCATGCGCGTGTACAGCGATGGAAACAAACCACCACAATTTGGGAACATGTTCCCAAATTGTGGTGGTTTGCCATTGGAGCCACACAGAGTTCAGCCGCGCTGCAATTTGAGACAATGTCTCACTCCCGCTCCCCCTCTCCTGTTCTTGGGCGGGAATCGGCGCGCTCAGGTCCGAGCGGGCGCAGGACCTGCGCCGATTCCTTAGGCGACACGTAGGAATCTACAATGCGTACAGCCTGGGGGTGAGGGCCCGCAGCACGCACGTAGTTCCGGTCAACTGGGGAAGGGGGCCAAATCTGGCGCGGCGGCGCCAGATTTGTGACAACGATCTCACGCTAAGATTACTGGGTGCATACCCACCGCCCCGCCGCCCGCGTGCACGCGGGCTGGCGGATACGCAACAGACCGGGGATAAAGGACCAAGGACCGGCGACCACCGAACTCAGAAGGCGTGGGACCGGATTCCGTCGCCGGCCTACGGCCTCCTCAGTGATTGATGATCGGCGGCGGTGGAGGCGTGTCCGAAGTGGTTGTCGTGCCGCCGCCACCCCCACCCTGGGTAATGGGCGGGTTGGTGTTATCCTGGCTTCCGCCGCCCCCTCCGCCGCCGCAGGCGCTGAGGCTGAGCGCAAACAGGGCCGCGGCGAGCACGCAGAGAAGCCGTAGCGCGCGCATGTTCATGGTGTTTCAATCCTCGCCGGTGACTGCCGGCGCAGCTCGAGATAAGAAACCGGTTGTGTTTTCGCTTCGCTCAGGATGACAGAGCGTACGAGGATGCGGGGGGTTAGCCCCGGTTTCGACGCGAGCCCCTAATCCTCCTTCTGCAGCCCACCAAGAGCCGACAAGCATGAGAGTCACGGACGTCCAGGTAACCGTTCACCGCCGGCCGCCAAACCCCCAGCCGATACGAGACGCCCTCCAGGCGCTGCCGGGAGCGGGCTCCGTGGAGGTAACCGTTCACACCGACGAGGGCGTCTCAGGCAAGGGCGACTCGTTTTTCGGACGTGTCGCCGGCGGGCCGGACGCGCTCGCCGCCGTGATCGAGCACGTGCTCAAACCGGTCGTGGTGGGAACGGAAGTGGAGCTGGTGCGGGCCACCCACGCGGCCATGCTGAGGGAGACGGAGTACCACGGCTCCTTCGGCCTCGCCATGTTCGGCATCGCCGCCATCGACACGGCCCTCTGGGACTGTCTCGGCCGCGCCCTGGGCGTCCCCTGCTGGAAGCTGTGGGGCGCCGCACAGACCGGAATCCCCGCGTATGCCATGGTCGGCTGGCTGAACTACGACGAGGAGGCGGTAAAGCGCATCTGCGCCACGGCCGTCGAGCAAGGGTTCCGGGCGGTGAAGATCAAGGTCGGCTATCCCACCCTGGCCGTGGACATTCGGCGCGTGACCGTCGTGCGCCGGGTCATTGGCGAAGAGATAGGGCTCATGGTGGACGCCAACCAGTCCCTCTCCGTGAAAGAGGCGATCCGCCGCGGCCGGGAGTTCCAGGCGCTGGGCTGTGACTGGTGGGAGGAGCCGATCCCGGCCGACGACGTCGATGGTTACGCCGCGCTGGCCGAGGCGCTGGACATCCCCATCGCGACCGGCGAAAACCTCTACACAAGGGCGGATTTCGCTCGCTTCCTGCGCCGGGACGCCGTCGACATCGTCCAGCCGGACCTGCGGAGGTCCGGCGGTCCCACGGCGCTGCTGGAGATTGGCGCCCTCGCGGCCGCCTTCCGGCGCTCCTATGCGTCGCACGGCGGCGGGCCGGTGCAGCTCAACGTCATGGCCTGCCTGCCCAATGCCATCTACCTGGAGACCGGCCTACTCTCTCCGGACGGCCCTCTGAAACTGGTCGATGGACGCGCTCAACTGCCCCAGGGCCCCGGCTTTTCGTGGGATTGAGCACGCCGCACCGTGAATCTGCCCGGCCCCCCGTACGGCCTGCGTAACGGATTCACCGGGCGGGCCTATATCCTCTTAGGACACCAGAACTCCGTATCGATCTGACCCGTAACTGGTATGAATCGCCTGCGAATTGTATTGATGGGTCTTTGCCCTGCCCTTCCAGTCATGGCACTGGCAGCGGTCGGCCGGCTTGCGCCGCCCCTCCAGTATGCGGCCGACCATCCGTTCACGGACGCGGCCACTACCCTGCGTCTGAGGCAGCGATTGGCGGCGGACCGCTACTCCCGGGACAGCCTTCCTGCCCGGTGCACCGGTATGGGCTGGCGCTGGCCGGACGCCGAGTACTTCACCCGGATTCCCGAGGAGGCGAAGCGTCTCCCTGACGACTGGTCCGGACTGCCGGGCGTGACGTTCAAGAACACGGACGTGGGCGGCACGCGCACCGTTCGGCTGCGCGAAACGGCAAGCTACGATCAGTGGCTGCTGGAGGACGTACGGCGGCGCTTCCACGCCTGCATCAGCGTAGAGCGTTCTACGCGGCGCGTGTACTTCTTTGAGACCGCGCGGGACTCCGGCGGCCACTGGACGCTGGAGCCGGCCGCGGACAACTGCTACTCGTGCCACCCGGGCGGACCGCGCGTGATTCGCACCTTCCCGGAACAGGCAGACTCACCCGCTCGCCGGCTAACCGAGTTCAACCGGCGGATCTTGTCTTACGGGCCGTGCGACTTCTGGGGCAGTGAGGAGATTCCGGGGCGCGGCGAGCCCCTGACCAACGCATCGTGCATCGGTTGCCACAACGGCGCCGTCCGGCCACGGCTCTACGCCATCCACCGACGAGCCATCGAGTTCAAGACGCTGGCGGAGCGCTCGATGCCTCCAGCGTATCCCCCACCCGGAGGGTGATGGGGCTGCCGCGCCAGTTGTGGATGAGGTTCTGCCCGAAGAGCACCTTATTCCCCTCCCGGCGATAGCGGGTCAGCGTCTCGAGCGGCTCCGGGCCGGTGCGGCGGCCGATCTGCTGGTCGATAGTGGGCATCTGGCAGCGGGCGCAGGGCTTTACCACGCGGAGGACATCGCCGGTCCGCTGGAGCGTGAGCGTGCTCCAGGTGTCCTCTGCGAACGGCCAGCCCGCGCCGCGCACCACCATGTTTGGCCGGAAGCGGTTCATCGGCACGGGCGACTCTAGCCGGCTGTTGAGGTCCTCCAGCGACTCCTCGGAGATGAGCAGGAGCGGAAATCCATCCGCGAAGCTCACCTCCTCTCCGGGCGTCGCATAGGCGGGATCCACCTGGCGGTGATACTGGTGCCCCATCCGCACCAGCCGGCACGGGACCTCCACATAGCGCGACAGCCACTCCGCCGCCTCGTCCCCCGCGTCCTCCGCGAAGCAGTTATCGGACCAGATGCGAACGGTAACGGAGTGTGGATGTTCGGGCCCGGAGCAGGAAATGCGCAATGGCGGTCCGCCCGGGTGAGCAAGGACCAGCGCGCCGTCCTCCACCTTGGCGGAGATGGTGGCCATCCGAGGGGACTCGCGCTGCGTGCGGAATCCTCCTTCCGGATGCACCACCATCCAGCGGCGGTCATGCTCGATGCCGTAGCGGTCCAGCCGCACCTCCTCCGCCGCAATCCCGGCGCAGGACTTCACAGGGTAGTAGTGGAGGCCAGTAATCGTTACATTCAAACCATTGCTCCATGTCACCGGGAAGAAACCCGGGCGCTATTGCAAGCGAACCCGGCTTGCGCCGGCTCCCCAGCCCGCAGGGGTTCTCCTCTAATAGCACCGGGGTTTCAGCCCGGTGCGGCGTAGCGGTGATCGAGAACCTGCTAAAGGCGGGATTCAATTCCGTCCTCCCCTGAACACCTGAACACCTGAACGCCTGAACGCCGCCTCTGGTATTATTCTCCCATCACGCCCTCAAGGATTCTGCGCCATGACCCTCATTTCCGCTCTGCTCGTCCTCGCCGCGCTGCTGGCCGTCATGTCGGCCGAGCGCTCGGAAGCCCAGCGGCTTCCCTACCCGGACACACGCCGGGTGGACCAGGTGGACGACTACCACGGCGTCAAGGTGGCCGACCCGTACCGCTGGTTGGAGGACGCCAACTCCAGGGAGACGGCGGAGTGGGTCGAGGCCGAGA
>CAYNFH010000232.1:0-9831 GCA_964396385.1 uncultured Chthonomonadaceae bacterium
CATTGTTGAAGAAGGCGAAGAAGCGGTAGTACTCCTTCTGGGTGATGGGGTCGTACTTGTGGTCGTGGCACTGGGCGCACCGCATGGTAAGGCCCATGAAGGTAGTGGCGACCGTATCGATCCTGTCGAAGATGTAGGCTGCGGCATACTCCTCCGGGATGGCGCCTCCTTCAAAGTCGATGGGATGGTTGCGGCAGAAGCCCGTTGCGATCCGCTGATCCAGCGTTGGGTGCGGCAGGAGGTCGCCGGCGAGCTGCTGGACCACGAACTGGTCGTAGGGCAGGTTGCGGTTGTAGGCGTCGATCACCCAGTCCCGCCAGCGCCACATGTCCCGTTGGCTGTCGATGTGGTAGCCGTGGGTGTCCGCGTAGTGCGCCAGGTCCAGCCACTGGAGCGCCATCCGCTCGCCGTAGTGGGGCGAAGACAAGAGCCGGTCCACCAGCCGCTCGTAAGCGCCGGGCTGCCTGTCGTTCAGAAACGCGTTAACCTCGGCGGGCGTGGGTGGGAGGCCGGTGAGGTCGAACGTGACGCGACGGATGAGCGTGCGGCGGTCGGCCGCAGGGGAGGGCTTCAGCCCTTCGCTCTCCAGTCGCGCCAGCACGAAGTTATCGATGGGATTGACGGGCCACGACTTGAGCTTCACCGCGGGAATGGGTGGCCGGACGGGCGCGACGAAGGCCCAGTGCTGTTTGTAGCGCGCGCCTTCCAGCACCCACCGGCGGAGGGTCGCGATCTGCGCGTCCGTGAGCTTCTTGCCTGAGCCCGGCGGCGGCATGGTCCGGGCCGCGGTCCGCTCCACCAGCAGGCTGGCTTCAGGCTTTCCCGGCACGATGGCAACGTGGCCGCTGGGGAGCTTACCGGTCGCGCCCTGCGCGGTGTCCAGCCGCAGCCCGGCCTGCCGCTGGCCGGCGTCGAAACCGTGGCACTTGAAACAGTTCTCGGAGAGGATGGGGCGAACGTCCCGGTCGAAGTCGACCGGCTTGGGCCCCTCCGGCGCGCCGGAAGCGGGCGGACCGAACAGGGCGGCGGCGCCGAGGCCGCAGGCGGCAAGCAGACCAATCAGCAGGTGTCGCATATACGCATTAGAGACCGGAGATGGTTCTATTGTAACACGAGGGAATCGATAATCCGCCGGGCGGTGGGGGCGTGGTCGCGGAAGCGCTGGAACAGAGTGTACTGGACCAGGGCGCGCGTGCGGTTGAGCTCCGGCGGGTCCGTGGGGGCCAGCTTGAAGTAGGTGTCGCCGCGCAGATAGTCGGTAAGGAAGCGGACGGCCAGCTCCAGCGTCATGATCTGGACGGCCTCCACCAGCATCGCCCGTTCGGCAGGCGTGATGTCCGTGGCGGCGCTCAGGAAGCCCCGGGCGATGGCCTCGTATATCTCCTCGTTCACTACAATCCTGGAGAGGTCCGGCTCCTTCTCTCCCGCCACGTTCGCCAGCGAGCGTAGCGTGTCACCCCAGTCGACCAACCAGGTGAGCGGCATGATGGTGTCCAGATCCACCAGGGCCTTCACCCGATGCGTCCGGCTGGAGAAGAGGAAGTTGTCGATCTTGGTGTCGCCGTGGATGGCCGTGCGGCGGATCCGGCCGGACTTTACCTCCCGCTGGAGCTTGAGGCAGAACTCCCGCTCCGCCAGAAGCGCGCGGACGCACTCCTGCACCTCCTCGTCCTCCATGCGCCTGCGGTACTCGTCCTCCGGCAGGTGCACCAGGAAGTGCTGCTCCGTGCTCTGGCGCAGCGAATCGTCGCGCGGGAGCAGAGGACGCGCGTCGCTGAGGGTGCGGCTGCCGTTGAGAATGGACTGAAAGATGTTGTAGTAGAGGCCCGTATCGTGGTAGCCCGGCAGCGGGCTCTCCAGGCCCGAGGTGTCCATCCCGGAGGTGTAGGTGATGTAGCGGGCCAGCCCCCGCCCCGTCTCCTCCGCTACCCGGAGGCGCTGGCCGGGATCTGGGATCTCGCCCAGGCTCTTAAAGGTGCGGCAGCCGGGAATCATCTCCATGAGCCGCCAGACGCTGGAGCCGCGATGGTCTTCCAGCGTGAGATAGGGCTCGCCGGCCCGTGTGGAAATGAGGGTGATGGGCTCCCACTCGTCACCGGGCGGCAGCGGGTGGCGTGCAAGGTAATCCCGCTGGGCGGCGATGGCGGCCATCATGGCGGCCATGGTGGCGTGGGGCCGGGTGAAGACCTGCTGATTGATACTCTGAAGCAGGTAGAGGCGGCCCTCCGAGTCGGTCACCTGGTAGGTGTGCAGGTGGATGTTGCCCTTCTCTGGGAAATCCGCTACGGCCGCCGGACCGGGAACGGCGAACCGGTTGGCGATGTCGGTAATCTCGTCGAAGGAGTAGTCTGGGGCGGGCATGGCGTGGGTCAGAGAGTCGAGAGTCTAGAGTCGAGCGCCAGATGCTGATCGGCCGGAAGGGGATTCCGCGTGGGGAAGCGGGTTTCCTGCGTGCCGGTAACATCGTGCCGGCACGCAGTCTGGCTTCAGGCGTAACCTGGCGAAGGCCCCGAGAGCGCCAGATAGTAGAGGACGATCACGTTCACAATCGGGATGAGCAGCGCGATGGCGAGGAGCTCGGATTTGCCCAGGCTCCTGGCGATGTGCGCCCACGCGATGAGCAGGACCACAAAAAAGATCAGGTTGATGCAGGGGATGAAGAACAGGATGAGCCACAGGGCCGACTCGCCGCCCAGGTTCAGGATGAGCCACAGGTTGGCCAGTGGAACGAATGCCAGCCACGGCAGGTCGTGCCCCAGCCTCTGGGCGATCAGATACAGGGCGACGGTGACGAGCAGATAGCTCACCAATGAGCCGCCGTACATGTACATGGGCGAGATGTGGTGCATGGCGCTTCCTCCTCTATGGGAGCGGTGTACAGTCTACCGACGAACTGCCGCCCGCCCGGTTTCAGAAGCAGCGCTCACCCCTTCATCTCGTGGCTGCTCTTCCCAACCACCTCACGGCATTCTCGACAATATGGAGCGGAATGGGCTGCCGGTAGATGGGATAGGTCTCGTGACCGGGGCGGAAGTAGAACACCCTCCCCTTCCCCACCGTCCAGACGCAGCCGCTGGGGAAGGTCTCGCCCGTGTCCCAGCGCTCCTGGAAGATCTGCGCGTCCGGCGTGGGGACGTGGAAAGGACCGCCATAGACCTCCGTTTGCGGGATATCGAACTGCGCTGGCACCCCCTTCGCGACAGGATGCTTCGGCAGCAGCGTGGTCACGTGGCTGGGTTTGCCGTCGTCGTGCACGCTGGGAAAGACACACATGGGCAGCTTTACGGTGAGCACCGGCTTCCCGTCCTCCGTAGAGCGGGTGAAGGACGGTGTGAGCGGCTCATCCCTTCGGGCGATGCGGCGCTCGGCTGGTACGGTATGCACCACAGCCGCGGCCCGCTCGCCCGGCGGAACGGTCTTGAGCGCGTCCTGGATGGCCCGGGCGTTCATCGCCGCAATAAAGGGCTTCGACCAATGCGCGGAGTGGAGCGCGATAAGGTTGAGCTTGCCCGCCTGAATACGCCGCACGATCTCCTCGGCCAGGGAGTCCTTCACCTGGTCATGCCGCTGATGGCCCCACCAGATAAGGACGTCCGTGTGGTCCAGCACGTCCGCAGAGAGCCCCTGGTCCGGGTCGTCCAGACGCACGGAGCGGACCTCCATCTCGCCGGGCCTGCTGTGCTGCCGCAGGTAGTCCGCGATGGCGTTGCCCAGGAAGTTGTCGTAGGCCCGCTTCTGCGCGAGCTGCTCCTCATCCCATACGGTCACCCGTATCGGCCGGGCCTCGGCCCAACCACCGCATACCGCGACTAGGATCGCGATGGCGGCAACATACAGAGCTCGTTTCAATCGCATGTCCTCCCATTGCCTGTGCCGTCGCTCATACCTTTGCGGCGACGGTCATCTTGCCTTTGTCGGCTGCTTGGGCATTGGCCTGCGCCTCGGCGCGGTCGCGGGCCATCTCCTCCACGCTCTTGGTGTGCAGGCGGGCGCTCCCCTGGAAGCCCTCCATCCGCTTGACGCGCGTGCCGTTCCGCTCCGCTTCCTCCAGCCGCGCCTTCGCCTTCGGGACCTCCTCCGCGTACTGCGGCAGCCACTGCGCCTGGGCCACCAGCATATCGTCGGTGAGCTGCCACACCTCCTCCGGGTCGCACACCGCGCCGACCAGCGGGTCGTGCAGCATGGCCTGCTTGAGGAGCTTGACGTCTCCATGCACCGCCGCCTTCATGCCCATCTCCTGCACGCGGATGCTGGCGGAGCAGGTGGCGGCGCAGGCCAGGGGCAGGTCGCCCACCACCGGCATGTTGATGCCGTTCCGGTCCACGTAGCCGGGAATCTCCACGATGCAGCGGTTGGGCAGGTTGGTGATATGGTTCTCGTTCGCCACGTTGAAGTGCCCGCGGTAGGCTCGGCCCGTCTCCAGCGCCTCAATGATGTAGGAGCCGTGCTCCTCGCTGCGGTTCTCCGGCGTAAACTGCGGCGCGGGCTGTTTCATCCAGTTGGGGAAGTCCGTCTCGAACCAGTTGCGGCCCTCCGTGCATACGCGCAGGTAGCCGCCGGTTTCGCCGTTGATCCAGGTGGAGAGATCGATCCACTTGTTGATTTCGTCCAGGCGTTTACGATACCAGGGCAGATACTCGCTGAGGTGGCCGTTGGACTCTGTGCTGTAGTAGCCGAACCGCTTCAAGACGTCGATGCGGATCTTCTCGTATTTGGGAAAGTGCGGGTGCGTGGAGAACAGCTCCGGAAGCATGGACGTCAGGTCTCGGCCGTTCCAGCGGACCTGGATGAACCAGGTCTGGTGGTTGATGCCGGCGGCGATCACGTCTACATCGCGCCGATGCAGCTTGTGGTCCTCCGCGATTAGTCCCTGCTGCTTGGCCCAGTGCTCGATAACTCGCGTGATCTGCCAGTGCGCCCCCTGCACCCCGTGGCAGAGCCCTACGGTCTTGACACCCCCGTACTTGTTGCAGGCCCAACAGTTCATGGCCATGGGGTTGGAGTAGTTGAGGAAGAGCGCCTCCGGCTTGGCGACCTCGCGGATGTCCTTACAGAAGTCCAGGAGCGGCGGGATGGTGCGCTGGGCGTACATGATGCCGCCGGCACAGAGCGTGTCTCCCACGCACTGGTCGATGCCGTACTTGAGGGGAATGTCGATGTCGGTCTGGAACGCCTCCAGCCCGCCCTGCCGGATAGTGCAGATAACGTAGTCGGCGTCGGCGATGGCGGCGCGGCGGTCGAGCGTAGCGATGATCTGTGCGGGCAGGTGGTTGCCCTCGATGTCGCGCCGTGCGAGCTGGGCGACCATATCCAGGTTGCGCTCACTGATGTCGGTGAAGGCGAAGGTAGTGTCAGCGAACTCCGGCACAGTCAGCAGGTCGGCCATGAGCCGCCGCGTGAATCCAATCGACCCGGCACCTATCATCGCAATCTTCAGGGGCATAAGGTTCTCTCCTGGCGTTTGTGGGGTGCTATGTGACGCATCAGACCATCTAGATTCTAGCACCGGTGCGCCAGGCGCGGGCTTACCGCTGCAGGGTGATGCGGTAGAGCTGGAGCCAGTAACGCTGGGAGTCTACGTACGTCACGTAGATGACGCGGCCGCCCTGCTCCGCCAGCTCCGGGTGCTCCTTGCCGGCGTAGCAGAACGCCTGTTGGAACGCCCGGTGGGGCGCGCCAATCTCCCCGATCACGCGGTAGGGTCCCCAGGGGTGCGGCGCCAGGCTGAGGCGGATGCGCTCCGAGATTCCGACCGAGTGGACGGCCAGGTAGCCGCCGAGGTAGGCGTTGTAGGAGATAGAGAGCTCGCCGGGATTGCCCGACAGGTCGGGAACCGCGATGCTATCCGCCGGCTTTCGGCTCCAGTGCGGCTCCAAACCACTCAGATACTCGTAGGCCGCCGGGTCCGCGATGCGGCCCCTGGGCACGCGGGCCATGCGGACTATGTGCTCGCCGGCCCGAGACCCGACTAAGTACAGGTACGAATTACTGCCTCCGGTGATGACCGCCAGGCCTAACAGAGGGTCACGGCCGGAGTGCCACCAGTCCAGGCTGCCATCCGGGCCAAGCAACCGCCGGAAGGTCAGGCGCTCCGGGTCGGTAGTGTCCGCGACCGCCAGACCGTGCGCCTCCGTGCGGAAGTCGAACGCACCGGTGCCGTGAGTCCGCACGCGCGCATAGTAGAGGTAGGCGCGGTGGCTGCGAGCATCGTACCAGCCGCCAAAGGGCCAGAGCCGGGTCTCCGTCCCCTCTCCCGGCGCGTTCGGGATAAGCGGGCGTGCGACACCGGTCCTGGAATCCGTAAGAAACGTGTACCGGCGCAGAGGCCCGGCGCCGTGGCCGGCCGGGACGAGGAGGCCGCAATTGCTCACTCCGCCCACGTAACGGCGCGCTGGATCGGTGGGCTGGAGCAGGAACACGTCCCCGAAGAGCCAGAGGATCCGGCTGCCGATGGGCAGGGAGTAGCCCGCGTCCGTGCCGCTCACCCCAGCAGAGTTGTCCGTGAACAGCAGCCCGCCGTTCTCCACCCGAACCACGTGCGGACTCACAGGAGCGCCAACAAACAGTATGGTGAGGAGCACAAACAGCATCGGAGGCGATTCTCGCGTCCACGCAGGTGGACGCTAGGCCGCTAGACCACCCAGCCGAGGACCTTGGTCCGACGGCTGTCCTGCCCTGAGACTGCGCACTACCAGCCGAGCTGCTTGAGCCGGTCAGCCGCTACGCGGGCGAAGACGGCGTAGCCGGGCGGGTTGGGATGACTTTCCGCATCCGGCGGGTAGAGCGGCTCGTGGCGCTGGACGGCATCCTTCAGCTCGGGCAGCGCGTCCGCGACCTCAATTCCGTCTTTGCGGCACGCCTGGAGGACGCTAGAGCGAGCCCGGGTCTCCATCTCCACGAGCCGCTGGTACACGGGGTCCAGATGGCCGTACCGCTGCCGCATGGCATCCGCGTAGACGGACTCTTTGGTAGGGATGAGGAGTACCAGCAGCTTCGCATTCTCCCGCCGCACGGTCTCGTCCATGCGCGGAAGGAGCGACTCAGTGACGCGGAGCCCCTCCGTGATGCGCGGATCGTCTAGGTCCAGCGCCAGCAGCCGGTAGGCGGTAGTCATGACGGTGTGAACACGCCCGTCGTTGTAGATCGCGCCGCGGTCTGGATGCGCGCGTACATAGGCGCAGCTTCCCAGGTAGGTGGCCTCCTGCCCGCCCGGCCAGAGCCCCTTACTGTCCAGTAGCCGCCCGATGGCGGAGCGCCGGCGCAGGAAAGTGCCGAAATCGGCCAGATTGCTCCGGCCGTACTCCTTCTCAAAGCTCTGCTCGTCATCCCATATCGCCTGGCTGCGCGGTCCCACCGTGTCCGGCAGCAGCTTGCTCGCGAGCCCGGGGCGGCGCAGGTCCGCGTGCGCGGGAAGCGTGTAGGCCATGTCGAAGGCGTCCCAGAGGTCGTTGCCAAAGTAGAGGCCGACAACCACCACCTTCGGCGAATAGGCGGCCGCGCGCTTGCACATCTCCTCGTACTGCACCGGCCCCCATCCGCCCAGCGCCATGCTGTAGACGGTGCGGCCGGTCAGACGCTGAAGCTGTTTCGGCCACGCCTGCTCGCGGGTAGCGTTGATGCCCCACGTCTGCGAATCGCCTATCGCCACGATATCCGCCGTGTGCGGGATCGCGGCGTTACGGAGGCCGTTGGCATCGTGCCCCGGCGCATTGGCGGGAAGGCGGGTACCCAGGACGGGATCGTTAATGAGGAGGTGGGCGGCGGCGGCGCGGTCCCGCGTGATACCGTTCTCAAGGATGCGGAGCGCGCCCTCCGCCAGGCCGAGGCTGAGGAGCGTGCTGATAAACAGCAGCAGGAGCTTGGCGCGCAGGACTCGGAGCCGCTGGCGGCGCTCCGCAGCCCCGCGGTCACGAACCACGGCCTGGCCGGTGGTCTCCTCGGTTACCAGGTGTCTTGCGTCGTCACTCAGGGCCATTTAGAACAGGCTGTAGATGAAGGGAGCGGCGCTCGTACCGCCAAGCACCAGGAGCGCGCCCATCAGGACGATGACCAGCACGACCGGCGTGAGCCACCACTTCTTGTTCTGACGTAGGAACTGGAACAGGTCCCGCAGCAGGCCGGGGTTCTGCTCGAACTCGGACTCAGACTTCATGAACAATCTCCTTAGAACTGCCGGTAATACCGCGACTTCTCCGGTGTATCCGTGCGCACGGCCCACGCGGGCTTCGCGCCGGGCCGGGTCTGGAGCAGGTCCATCCCCAGCAGGCGCAGCAGGAACGCGAGCGGCGTGAACAGGACGAAGAAGACCAACGTAAGCAGCACGTGGCTGACAATGTACCCCACCAGGCTGCTCGGCAGATATACGGCCAGGTAGGCGGCCCTGCCGAGGACCGGCACAAGCGCGGCGACAGCCAGGACCATGCCGACGGTCCAGAGCACGTAAGAGCTCGTGCTCAAGTGATGCGCCTTGAGCGCCGCGATACATCCGAGCACGCCGAAGCCCACGAGCATAGCTACGGCGAACCGGCGCAGCTCGGCCGCGTCCGGCTCCCACTCTACGTGCTTAAAGAAAGGAAGGATCTTCATGTCCTCAGTCCAGATCGAACTTGGCTAGATGGGCTTCCGCGCCCTCCAGCACTCGCTGCCTGTCCTTGTATAGGATCTGGTTGCCGGCCACAAGTACGTCGATGTTGGTGAACATGAAGCAGCGGTAGGCGTCCTCCGGCGCGCAGACGATGGGCTCCCCGCGCACGTTGAAGCTCGTGTTCACAATCACCGGGCAGCCGGTCCGCTCGTAGAACCGCTGCATCATCGTGTGGTAGAGGCCGTGCCGCTCCGGGTCCACCGTCTGAATGCGTGCGCTGTAGTCCACGTGAGTAATGGCGGGAACGGTGCTGCGCGGCACGTTCAGCTTCTCGATACCCCAGAGCGCCATCTGCTCCTCCGACATCGCCAACCGTTTGTCCCGCGCCACGTTGGCGACCAGCAGCATGTAGGGGCTCTCCCGATCCAGCTCAAAGTATTCGCTCACGTGGTCGTGCAGGACGCAGGGCGCGAACGGGCGGAAGCTCTCTCGAAACTTGATCTTCAGGTTCATCTGCGCCTGCATCCGAGGGCTGCGCGCGTCGCCGATGATGCTGCGGGATCCCAGCGCCCGCGGACCGAACTCCATCCGTCCGCGGAACCAACCTATCACCTTTTCGTGGTCCAGCAGCTCCGCCACACGGTTCACCAGCTCCTCTTCGTCCACGGTCTCGTAGGCGGCTCCCAGCGCGTCCAGCCGGCGGCGGATCTCCACGTCCGAGAACTCCGGCCCCAGGAGCGCGCCTTTCATCTTGTCGCGCCCATCCGTGTAACGGGGCTTACCCAGCATCTCGTGCCACACGGCCAGCGCCGCGCCCAGCGCCCCGCCCGCGTCGCCGGCGGCGGGCTGAATCCAGATGTCCTGGAAGGGGCCATCGCGCAGGATCTTGCCATTCGCGACGCAGTTCAGCGCGACCCCGCCGGCCAGGCAGAGACGAGGCTTGCCGGTCTCTTTGTAGGCCTTGCGAGCCAGCCGCATCATGAGCTCTTCCGTGACCGCCTGGATACTGGCCGCCAGGTCCATCTCCTTTTGCGTGAGGAGCGTCTCCGGCTTGCGCGGCGGCCCTCCAAAGAGCCCGTTGAACCGCTCGTTGGTCATAGTCAGACCGGTGCAGTAGTCGAAGTACTCCTGATTGAGACGGAAGGAGCCGTCGTCATCAATTTCGATGAGCTTCTCTCGGATCAGGTCCACGTACTTGGGCTCCCCGTAGGGGGCCAGCCCCATCACCTTGTACTCACCGGAGTTCA
>CAYNFH010000233.1:0-9730 GCA_964396385.1 uncultured Chthonomonadaceae bacterium
TCCAGGCCTCGCATCGTAACGTCGATACGGTCGTCGATAATGTCGTGCGGGTTGTTCAGGAAGCGCCGGCCGAGTGTGAGGAAGCCAAGCGCCGCGAGGGGCCGCCGGTCCTCGCCCAGGGGCAGCCGGTCGGCGGCGAGCTGCTCCAGGATGAAGCGGTTGTACGGCAGGTCCTCGTTAAACGCCCGGATGACATAGTCTCGGTATGTGTAGGCGTTGTGGTAGACGCGGTCCTCTTCGAACACATAGCCCTTGTTGTCCGCGTACCGCGCCACGTCCAGCCAGTAGCGGCCCCACCGCTCCCCATACCTGGGCGAGGTCAGCAGCCGGTCGACCAGCTTCGAGAAGGCGTCCGGCGACCTGTCCGCGACGAAAGCGTCCACCTCGTCCGCGGTGGGAGGCAAACCGATCAGGTCATAGTACGCCCGCCGGATCAGGATGCGCCGGTCGGCGCGCGGGTTGGGAGTGAGGCCGCGCTTCTCCAGTGCTGCCAGCACGAAGCGATCGACGGGAGAGATAACCCATCCCTGTGTCTTTACAGCCGGGACCGCGGGCTTCTTGACCGGCTGGAACGCCCAAAAGCGGCGCCGCTGGTCCGTGATAACGTATCCGCCGGATTGCGACGTTGCGGCAGAGGGCTTACCGCTCGGCCAGGGAGCTCCCATCTTGATCCAGGTGGTTAGAGCCTCTATCTCTTCGGGGTTGAGCTTGCCGGAGGGCGGCATCTTGATCTTGCCGTCGTACCGGACGACGCGCAGCAGAAGGCTCCTGTCCGCATAGCCGGGAACCACGGGCGCACCGTCCGGTCCCGCTTTAAGGAGCTGATCCAGCCCGTCCAGGCGCACCCCGCCCTGCTGCCGGCCCCGCCCGTGGCAGCTATAGCAGTTGTTGGCAAGCACGGGCCGCACGCGGTTCTCGAAGAACTCGATGGTGGTCGGATCCGGGAGCTTCTGCGCGCGGGCGTTCGACGCCCATAGCAGGAGACCTGCCAGAAAGACGGTACAAAGGTATAGTTGCCTCATAGCGCCAATACCGCTCCGGAAGGGGATGACAATGGCTACCACCGTCACCATGGGCAAGAAGGAGCTTGAGCTTCCAGGCCCGTACATGGGCTGGCTTCGGGACTCCAACGACATTTTACACGACACGGCCGCGCTCCGCTCCCGGATGGAGGAGGATGGATACCTGCTCATCCGTGGTCTCCACCGGCGCGAGAAGGTGCTGGCGGTCCGTCGTGCCATCCTGGAGAACCTGGACTCCAATGGACAGGTGGACCGGAGCCGTGACCTCATGGACGGATACGTGGCCGAGGGAGGCCGGGGAGCCTTCCTGGGCGGCTCGAAGCCGATGACGCGCACACACACGTTCCTCGATCTGGTGGAGTCTCCGGAGGTAATGGGCTTCTTCGCCCGCTTTCTGGAAGCCGACGTCATCACGTACGACTACAAGTGGCTGCGGGTCATCGGTCCCGGGGATTTCACAGGCGCGCATTACGACATCGTCTACATGGGCCGGGGAACCCAGCGGGTCTACACCACCTGGACGCCTATCGGCGATGTCCCTCTAGAGCTAGGACCGCTGGCCGTGCTGCTCGGTTCGCACCGTTTCGACCGGCTGCGGGAGACGTACGGCAAGATGGACGTTGACCGGGACCACGTGACCGGCTCCTTTTCCAACGACCCGGTGGAGATGGTTGACACCTACGGAGGCGCGTGGCGGACAGCCGAATTCCAGGCGGGAGACGCACTCATCTTCGGGATGTTCACCATGCACGGGTCGCTGAACAATGTGTCGCGGCGGTATCGGATTAGCTGCGATACCCGGTACCAGCGGGCTGACGAACCGGTAGACGAGCGCTGGATCGGGGAGAACCCCATCGCCCACTATGCCTGGACCAAGGGCGAGACCGTGCCCATGGAGGTGGCCCGTAAGCGGTGGGGTGTGTGACGGGTTGCGCATTTTGGGACCCCTATTCTCCTTCGCTCCGTCTTTAAGTCGAACGCGGCTGTGGCGGAACTCATGCCGGGTGGGTTTCGCTTAGGTAGAGTAGCGGAACACCTGTCTATGAAGCGTTTCCGCCATTCTCTCGCGAAGGAGAAATGACAATGAAGAGTCGCCTCATATTGGCGGCCGGCCTCCTGGCCGTATCGCTTTCGCTGCCGGCCCTCGCCCAGTACGGCGCTGCGAAGAACAGCAAGAGCAACCAAACCTACCGCGGCCTCTCCGAGAGGAGCGTCCTGCCGCCCAGCCAGCAGATCAACGCTTCCGCTCGCAAGTTCATGCGCGATGTGGCGGAGGACGGCCAGACCGAAGTCAAGCTCGGCGAGATAGCGGCTCAGAAGAGCTCCAACCAGGCCGTGAAGAGCTTTGCGCAGCGGATGGTGACGGACCATACCAAGGCAGGTCAGGAGCTTATGAACCTGGCGACCACGGACCACGTCTCCCTGCCAACTACGCTGGACAGCAAGCATCAGGCCATGGTCAACAAGTTGTCGCGGCTAAGTGGAGCGGCATTCGACTCTGCGTACGCCAAGATGATGGTCCAGGACCACAAGAAGGCGGTCGCCCTGTTCCAGGAGCGCTCGAACAATGGCCGGAACACCGACCTTCGAATGTGGGCGGCGAACACCCTGCCCACGCTGCGGGAGCACCTGCAGATGGCCGAGCGCATGAACGCGGAAGTGAACGCCTCTCACGCTCACCGGCGGAGGAAGTAGTACACATGTAGATGTGTAGGTATGGAAGCAGTCGCTGCTTCCATACCTACACACTGTAGTTCGGCAGGTGGTTCTCGGTCGGCAGCACCGGCCGCCAGAGGCTGATGATCCGTTTGTACGCGTCGCCTACCGGCCGGATCCTGCGTTCCAAATCGTATAGACCCAGCGCGTTCACGCGCCCCGCGTTATCCCTCAGGGCGGAGTCCCAGTCCACTTGGTCCGTGAGGCTATACCAGGTGAAGCCGACGATGGGTACCCCGTCTTGCCGCAGCCTGTAGACGTTTGCCCACTCCTTGCGGATCCACGTCACGGAGTCCGGCTCCGCGATGTTCGTCTCCGTGTGCATCACAGGAAGGCGGTAGCGCTCGTAGTACTGGTGCGTAATCACGTAGTACCCGAAGACCTCCCCGGATGGGCTCGTAGAGCCGTCTTCGTGCACCAGGTGCTCGTTCGTAACATAGTAGTCGTTCCCCATAATGCACCTGGCCTGGACCTGGTTCTCCAGGAACCAGTGGTACTCTGCGCGCGTCATGCCGTGGTCGAGGAGGTACTCGTACATCGCAGCCTTGAGCGGGTACCCGTACGTGAGATCCAGCGATAGGAACCGCTTCTGGTTGAGGAAGTAGCACAGATCGAGGCAGCTCGGGTTTTCCGGGTGGTAGTACTCAGACGACTCGCTCTGAATGAACGTCGCCTCCGGCTGTACCTCCAGGATAGCCTGCATGGCCATCACGTTCGCCCGGCAGAGGTTCTTGAGCGCCATTACAAATCCCGTGTCGCTCGTCAACCGCTCATTCCACCAACCGTACTGTGCGGAGAACGTGGCGGCGATGAAGATTTCATTGACGGGGGTATAGAAGCGGGTCCACGGGAACCTCCGGGCGAAGGCACTGGCATACTCCGCGAACAGCGGCGGCCAGTCCGAGTTCTGGAAGCTGCCGATCCAGTCTGGCACGCCAAAATGGCAAAGGTCCACAATCGGCACGATCCGCAGATCGTGCAGCGTTCGAAAGGTGTCGTCCGCGAAGCCCCAGTCATACTTGGCGGGACCCAGGTGCGTCTTGTAGAGCGGCGGTCCGTATCGCAGATGCCGGATACCGAGCTCTTTCACAAGCTGAAAGTCTTCCCTCCACCGTTGATAGTGGCCGCACTTCTCCATCTCGTCCACGCGGAGGCTACCCCCATTCGGCGCGGCGATGGTAGGGTAGCTGTTTTCAATTCCGGTGGAGAACATAAAGGCGGGCATGTGTGCTCCCTGATGGAGGACGGACGACGGAAGACCGACTGCTTCCCTCCGTCACCCGTCCTGGGTCCCCCATCGCTTCACAGAATGTCCAATCGGCCGCCGTCTACCACGAGCGTTGTCCCATTGATGTACCGCGCTTCATCGGATGCAATGAAGCAGATCGCCGCCGCCAGGTCCTCCGGCTCCCCGACAGCGCCTTCTATCTTCTCGGCGCCGCTCTTGACGTTGGGATTGGACCAGAGCATGGGAGTGTTTACGGCGCCCGGAGCAACGGAGTTGACTCGCACCTTGCTTTCCGCTACCTCGCGCGTAAGCGCGCGGGTCAATGCCTCCATAGCGCCCTTGGAGGAGGCGTAGGGAGCCACGTTCGCCGTCGTTTCATGGGCATGGACCGAGCTGACGTTCACGATAGCGCCATGGTCCATGTGCGGGATGCAGTACTTGCAGAAGAGGAACACGGACCGTATATTCACCGCCAAGACCTTGTCCCACATCTCTTCCGGCAGGTCGACAATCGGCGTGAAGGACATCATTGCGGCGTTGTTGACGAGAACGTCAACCTTCCCCCACTTGGAAACGGTGGCCTGAACGGCAGCCTGGACCTGCGGGGAGTTGGAAACATCGGCCTGCGCGAAGATCGCCGCGCCGCCCGCCTTCGTAATCTCCTGAACAGTCTCGTTTCCGCTGTCCGGGTTCAGATCCACCACGGTGACCCGGCCACCTTCCGCGGCGCACCGCTGGCAGGTGGCGCGGCCGATGCCGCTTCCGCCGCCCGTGACTATGCACACCTTGCCTGTGAACCGCATGCCGTTATCCACACCCTCCTCTTGCCCATGAGATCCCATTTCCATCGGTTTCATACGTTCGGGCGGGCAATTAGTATCCACACAGCCAAACGCCCCGTGGCACAACTGGCGCCACGGGGCGTTTCGGATACGGCTTGCTCAGGCGCCTAGACGACAGCGCGGCGACCGGTGAACAGGTTGATTATGAACAGGATCACCGCCGCCACCAGCAGGAGATGAAGGAGCCCGCCGGCGGTATACGACGTGATCAGCCCCACCAGCCAGAGCACGAATAGGATCACGATTATCGTCCAAAGCATTGGATTCTCTCCTCTATGGCCCGGCGCCTGCGGCGAACCATTGCGCCGCCACCGAGTCTTGACCAAGCGGCCTCCGGGCTTCTGACGCAAAGACGCCCACGCCCTGAAGTAGGTTCCATCTGCAGCGAACGTCCGGTTAGGGAGCCTTACTGGGAACCTCGTCCACAGGCAGCCCGTCTTCACGCTGCAGACCATTCGGCGCGGAGCAGCATCTCGACGCGCCAAGACTGCTCCAAGGAGGAAGCCATGTCCGCCAGGCTGCAACCTGCTAGACCTCTCGGCGCGACGGGAGTGACGGTACCGCTGGTGGGTTACGGCACCGCCCCGCTCGGCAAGAAGGGGGTCACCCGGGATTATGCCGTTCGGTGCATCAACCAGGCCATCGACCTCGGCATCACGTACCTTGACACGTCGCCGGACTATGGAAGCGAGCCGCACGTGGGCGAAGTGATGCGCAGCCGCCGAGGCGATGTATTCCTGGCGACCAAAGTAAACAAGCGGACCCGTGACGGGGCGCTGAAGGAGCTGGAAGAGTCCCTCGGCAGGCTCCAGACGGATCACGTTGAACTGATTCAGGTCCACGCCGTAAACGCGTGGGCGGATCTGGAGCAGGCGCTGGCCGCGGACGGAGTGGTAGCCGGGTTGGAGGAGGCACGCCAGCAAGGCATGGCTCGCATCATCGGCATCACGGGACATGCCCGCCCGGAGCTGCTGGCCAATGCCATCTCACGCTATCCGTTCGAGACGGTCCTCACGGCCGCCGGGATGGCGGACCGCCTGGTAACCAGCCCGGACACGTTCCTGCTGCCGGCGGCACGGGAGCGCAATATCGGCGTTATTGCGATGAAGGTGCTCGGGCACGGTGCGTTCAAGAGCCGCGAACTGGCTCTCCGCTACGCGCTAGGCCTGCCGGGGGTCTCGCTCGCAATTGTCGGACTGGATAGTCCGGAGCAGGTCGATGAGATTGTGCGCATCGCTTCGGAGTTCCGACCACTGGACGAGCGCGAGGAAGAGCGGTTGGTCGACGAGATCAAGCCCATCGTCGACCGGGATTCGCAGGAGGCGCAGAAGGGGCAGGGCACGCTCTTCTGGCTGCACGATACCTCCGTAATGGGATGGAGAGAGCACGACGAACCGGTGATGGTGAGCTACTGAACCCACCAACGTGGCGCATAACGGAGCTTACGGGTAAAGGCGCAAGATGGCAGTAATCCAGGCGGCAATCGCGGGCGTAATGCGCTCGCTGGGCAAGATATTCAATACGGCCTTCGGTTGGGCAACCATACTGCTGTTCGGCAAGGTTCCGGAGGACCGGCAGATCTACCTGTCGGTCATCACCTTCGGCAGCGTTGCCTGGATCGCAGTGCTCCTGGGCATCGCTTTTCCGGCGTTTGGCGCCTGGCTCCTCGCATTCGTCAATCCTCCGCGCTGGGTCGATCGGAACTGGATCCGGCTCGCGATGCTGATCGGCGCGATCATGATCCCGCTGATCATCGGCTTTCTCTCTCTCAAACTGTCGGCGCCGGAAGATGCCCCCGAGAACGGGATAGAGAAGCTCAAGGCCGTCATGCGCGGTTACCCGTACACTCTCGGGCTGGCCATCACGTTGGTGATGCTGACCGTGTTCGCACCCATCCTGCACCTCCGGAATGTCCTGAATCGGTGGACCAGCCAGCACGTACCGGTCATAGTGGAGGCGCCTGACTACCTCGGCGTCGTTGGCGAGATGGAGCAGGCATTGAGGCTCGCCGGGTATCCCACGGTACGGCGGCGCGCTAGCTGGATGCTCCGCATGCCGACAAAGGTGCTCACGGCCCTCGCGGGAGGCGCCGTGCAGAAGCTGGTCGCGGACCACCTTACCATCCTCGCGGCCAAGGACTTTGAGGTGGTACTCCATCCGTCGGATCTCATAATCTCGGGCAAGGACCTCGATGCGGCGCGAATCCGCGCCATCCTGTCCGAGGCGTTGGCGTTCACGAAGGCGTACCTGACCTGGACGAAGGAAGCAAACGAGCTGGAAGACCGGCTGGTGGCCATCTGGAACGAGATGCAGCAAAGAACGGTGGAATTCGTGCCGCTCGATGGGGTGCGCCGGCTTGAGGCTGTTGAGACCAACCTCCGGAACGCAAAGTTCTCGTACGACGAGTGGGATGTGCTCTCGCGCAAGAAGCTGCTTGTGGAACGGGGGCTGCTTCAGGTGCAGGCCGGCGTAACCGACCGTCCCGTGGACCCAACGGAAGTCCCTCCTGAGGACATCGGGGCCTCCCAGATGCTGGAGGTGATGCAGAACCGAACCGGTCTCCTCTCCCGCCTCGCGACGGCAGCCACCTTCGGCGCGCTCGCATGGTTGGGCGTAAAGAACCGGCGGGCCGCCCGGTAGAAACAGTAACCATCCTGAAACTGCGGCGGCCGGGCAGTCGTTATGGTATGCGGTACACTCGGACCATGCTATCCACTTCGTGACGGGAGGATGTAGATGGGTGCGCAGGGCCTGTTCGGCAAGCTTTTGGGAGCGGTGGGAGGCGGGGACCTCGGCGAGGAGGCGCAGGAGCTCCTCAGCAAGTTTCAGAGCGGCGACGCGAGCGACGAAGAAGCGGAACAGCACTACGACCAGGTGCAGGACCATCCGGAGGCGCAGGCGGCCCAGCAGGATGTCCTGAACAACATGGACGCGGACCACTTTCAGGACGGCGCGCAGCAGGCCGCCAGCAGCCTGCCGCCCCACCAGCGCACGGACCTGGCGTCCGACCTGATGGACGCGCTGGAAGGGCGTGGGCTGGACCTGCAATCCATTGCCTCGGAGTTGGGCCTCAGCTCCACCTCGGCAGCGTCTCTGGCGCCGGAGGAGCTGGGCAAGCTCCTTGGGTGGGCGCAGCAGAACCAGCCCGACGCACTGAATGAAGCGGTTGGAGACAAGCCCTGGTTCGTCAAGGCCATGGGCAATGACGTGGTCTGCAACATTGTCTCCAATCTGGCGGGACGGATACTGAACCGGTAAATGTGTAGGGGCGGCCACACAGGGTCGCCCCTACGCCCTGCAGTTATCCGGATTGTTCTTCCCTCAGCTTCTCCACCAGCTCGTCCAGCGGCATGGCACCCTGGTCACCTTGGCCGTAGCGACGGACCGAGACGGCGCCGGCCTCCATATCCCGCTTGCCGACGATGAGCATGTACGGGACCTTCTGGACCTCCCCTTCGGCGATCTTCTTGCCGAGCCGCTCCGAGCGGTAGTCCGCCTCCACCCGGAAGCCTGCCTCCACCAGCCGCGTGCGGATGCTAGCGGCATAGTCGTTCTGAGCATCCGTGATCGGCAGGACGATCGCCTGCACGGGTGCAAGCCAGAGCGGGAAGGCGCCGGCGTAGCTCTCCGTGAGAAAGGCGACCATCCGCTCCATCGTTGAGAGCACCCCGCGGTGGATCATCACCGGCCTGTGCATCTTGCCGTCCTCGCCCACGTACTCCAACTGGAACTGATTCGGCAGGTGGTAGTCGACCTGGGACGTGGAGATCGTCTCCTCTTTGCCCATGACCGTCTTCACCTGAACGTCCAGCTTCGGCCCGTAGAACGCCGCCTCCCCCACCGCTTCGTAGAAGGACACGCCGAGCGTCTCCAGGGCAGAGCGGATTGCCCCCTCCGCCGTCGCCCACATCTGCGGGTTGTCGACGTACTTCTCCTTGTCGTTCGGGTTGTGCAGCGAGAGCCGGTACGTGAAGTCGTTGAGGCCCAGCTTCCTGTAGGACTCCTCGACCATATGGACGACCTTGATGAACTCCTCCTGGATCTGGTCCTCCCGGCAGAAGATGTGCGCGTCGTTGAGGCACATCATGCGCACGCGGGAGAGGCCCGTCAGCGTCCCGGAAGGCTCATACCGGAACATCGTCCCGAGCTCGGCGATGCGGATAGGCAACTCCCGGTAGGACACGATGCCGCGTTCCTTGTACACCTCGATGTGGTGCGGGCAGTTCATGGGGCGCAGGACATACTCCTCGTTCTCCACCTTCATGACCGGGAACATGTGCTCCTTATAGTGCGCGAAGTGCCCGCTTGTCTTGTAAAGGTCCACTTTCGCCAGCGTGGGCGTATAGACGTGGTAGTAGCCGGCGCGCCTCTCCACCTCCACGATGTAGTTCTCCAGCGTGCGGCGGATAGCGGCGCCCTTGGGGAGCCACATGGGGAGCCCCTTCCCCACCTCTTCCGAGATGAAGAACAGGCCGAGCTGCGCTCCCACCACGCGGTGGTCCCGCTTGCGCGCCTCTTCTAGCCGATGGAGGTAGTCGTCCAGTTCCTCCTGGGAGAACCAGGCCGTGCCGTAGATGCGCGTGAGCATCTTATTCTTCTCGTCGCCCCGCCAGTAGGCACCGGCCGTGCTGAGCAGCTTGAAGAACTTGAGCTCACCTGTGCGCTCCACGTGGGGACCTCGGCACAGGTCCGTCCAGTCGCCCTGCGTGTAGAAGCTGATCACCTCGTCCTCCGGCAGGTCGTTAATCAGCTCCACCTTGTACGGCTGATGCATCGCCTCGCACAGGGCGACGGCATCCGGCCGCGGCTTTTCCGAGCGCGTGAAGGGAACGTCTCGCGAGGCAATCTCGTGCATGCGCTGCTCGATTCCCGGCAGGTCCTCCTCATGAATGGGCTTCGGAAGGTCGAAGTCGTAGTAGAAG
>CAYNFH010000234.1:0-9693 GCA_964396385.1 uncultured Chthonomonadaceae bacterium
CCGGAGTGACGGTCACGGATGACCTGGGCGTGTTGCTGCAGGCGAGAAAGTCTGACGTGCTCGTCGATTTCACGGTCGCCGAAAGCGCGGCGCGCAACATCGAGGTCGCCCTGGCGGCCGGGACGGCGGCGGTGGTCGGGACCACGGGCATTCCGAACGATGCCCTGGAGCGGCTGGGGGAGCTGGCGGAGGAGAAGGGGATCGGTCTTCTGGTCGCGCCGAACTTTGCCATCGGCGCCGTGCTGATGATGCGATTCGCGGCGGAGGCCGCCCGGTACCTGCCGGACGCGGAGATCATCGAGCTCCACCACGAGCAGAAGGTAGACGCCCCGTCCGGCACCGCCATGCTCACGGCGAAGATGATCGCGGAGGCCCGGCAGACCGCGCCCGCTGCCGAGCCGTCTGGAGCGGTGGAGAAGGCCGAGGGAGCGCGCGGAGCCTGCGTTGAGGATGTTCGCGTACACAGCGTCCGGCTGCCGGGCCACGTGGCGCACCAGCAGGTCATCTTCGGCGGGCCTGGACAGACCCTCACCATCCGCCACGACTCCATGGACCGCAAGAGCTTCATGCCCGGCGTGCTCCTGGCGGTGCGGCGCGCCCGGGAGCTGCGGGGGCTGGTGGTAGGGCTGGAGAACGTGCTGGAATAGCGTAAGTCACAGCCCCACAGCTGCGTTCATGTGGCGCCCGATGATGGCACGCGCAGGAACGCCCGGGCGTGAGAAAGCTCGGGCGTTCGGAGACTGTGATATTCTGCCTATAAAGTACCCAGGGTCATCCAGACGGGCTGAACCATATCGCTTGAGCTCGTGGAATCGATGAATGAGCCGGAGTTACCGTCGAACCGCAGCACCTTGTTGGAACCCATGCTGGAGACCAGAAGGTTTCCGTTTGGATCAAACACGAGGCCAACGGCAAGAGACAATCCGGCAGCGCCACTTGGCACGAAGACTGCGCCGGACTGCCCGTCTGCCGGGAAGGGATTTCCGGTAGTCCCATCGTAGCGCATCACGGCGCCGTTCGTGTAGCTTGCAACGTACAGATTGCCGTCCGGGCCAAAGCTGAGCATGTGCGGCCTATCGAGCCCGCCCCCGGTAGCAAATGTGCCGAGGAACGCTCCGGAGGTGCCGTCAAACTGGAGGACGCTGCCTCCAGCACCGTCGCACTGCGGGATGTTGGACAAATAGAGGTTCCCGTCTCCGGGGAAGATAAGGCCGCGCGGAATTATCGGGCCCGCCGACCCGGGTGCGATGAAGTTGTCGATGAACGCACCCGTCGTGCCGTCATACCGGTTGACGCCGCCGGAACTGTCCCCGTAGACGACGTATAGATTGCCGTCTGGACCGAAGGTTAGGTCGTAGGGCTTGACCAGTCCGCCGCTACCGGCAGTTACAAACTGCGACAGGAACGCGCCGGTAGTGCCGTCGTATTGGAGCACCTGATTGCTGTCCCGGCTCGATACATAGAGGTTCCCGTCCGGTCCTACCGTCACGCCCGTCGCAATGCTGAGCCCTCCGCTGCCGTTTACTACGAATGTCGCCCCGGTCTGTCCAGGAGCCGGGAGAGGCACTCCAGTAAGAGCGTCGTAGCGGAGGACTGCGTTCTGGGAGCTAACGAACAGCACTGTCGTCTGCGCGATCGCTCTGGGCTCCATTCCGATGAGCAACCAAAGGGTACCAGCGAGCATCATAGCGAACCACAGCAAACTTAAAGCGCGGTTGGTCCTAAACACAATGTTGCTCCTTTCGCCTCGGTGAACATGCGCTGTCCGGCAACAAATACGGATGGGCAGCAAAGTGATAGACGCTCCGTGTCTTCGCAGACCATAGGATGTTTTCCTGCGAAGACGAGTCTCTACCTACCGGAGGCGGCCGAGCCGCTGCTCCCGGACATTCTTGGGCATAACCTGGATGTTGTGTTTGTAGGGGCCGCGCCGAGCATCGCCGCCGCGACCACGGGCCACTATTACGCGGGCGGACGAAACCGCTTTTGGCACCTCTTGCACCTAGCCGGCTTTACTCCGTATCTGTTACAGGCAGAGGAGGATAAGACGGTGCTCCAGTACGGCATCGGTCTGACCGCAATCCTGCCTGGCCTCATCTCGACGGCTAACGCCTTGCTGCCGGCGCCCACCGAGGCGGAGCGGACCGCCCTTCGGAACAGGGTGCTGAGCTTTGCGCCGCGCGTCGTCTGCTACAACGGGAAGGACGTGTACCGGATGTGCACGGGCGAGCCGGAGTGCGCCTGGGGCGTTCAGCGGGAGCGGCTCGGCTCCTCTTGGCAGTACGTGGTCCACAGCACCAGCGGGCGCGCCGATGGATGGGGCGCTGACCGGCTGTACCTCTTCCGCGACCTCAAACGCCTCCTGGAAGCGGAGCGTCCTTTTGGAAGTTGACGCCCTGGTAAAGCTGCCGTATAATCAATTGAGAGCGCGCGCTACGCGCGGCTGCCTCTGCTCTTGATGGCAGATCCTCCTGCTGATTTCGCATAGCAGTCCGTTACGTTGTAGAAGAGTTCATCGCCGAATCCTTCCTGCGGTTCTGCCTGCCCAGTCGTAAAGTCCCGCGACGGTCTTTCCGATAATGGAGTTGCCTGCCCGGCCGATTGTCCGGAGCGGCCCTATTTCGAAGACCTTCGGGGAGCTCTTATGGCCAAATCACGCCGCGTGCGCCACGGCTTTGTGCGCGCGAGCCTGACACATTCGCTCATCGCCCTCACGGCGCTCGCCGGCGCCCTCTATCCCGCGCACGCGGTGCTCAAGGTCTCTACCGAGGCGCCGCGCGCCGCACTCTGGCAGCAGCTCTACGACCACATGCCCACCTGGTGGAAGAGCAAGCACACCGTCGTCCTCCGGGAAGTTACCGACGAGGAGATGGACCGCCTCGTGGCGGAGGATCAGCACCGCAGCCCGTCTTCGCTTCAAGACGACGATTCCGTGGTAGACGGCTACTACCAGTGCGCCGGCGACGACGGCAGCATCCCCGTCATCACGCTACGCCGCACCTTGCGCGCGGATGCGGCGGAGCTTGTGTTCACCCATGAGTACGGCCACTTTGTCTGGGATGAGAAGCTGACCGCGGACGAGCGCGGGGAGTACCGTCGGCTTTGGGTACACCAGCGCCGAGCGCACCATCTGGTCACGGAGTATGCGGCGGACTCCCCGGAGGAAGGCTTTGCGGAAGCGTACGCTTACTTTATCCGGCGGCCGGCCATCCTGGAGCGCCGGGACGAGGATTCGTACAAGTATTTCCAGACGGTGACGGACCGTCTCCGTACCGCCCAGGGCACCGCTACGAAGGATCATTAGGCGCGTCCGGGCGCGATTTGATGGCCGTACATTTCTGAGTAGCGGCCGAATTCCGAGTGCTCCCGCAAGATTCCGAAGGCTCTGCCCTCGTGCTCCCGCACATTCCGAGGGCTCCCGCGGCCCTGTTCCGAGGGCTCTGCCCTCGTACTCCCGCTGAGGGGGCTTCATTCGCCCCCTCAGTCTCCCCTCATAACGAGCCGCTGCGCGGGCTTCGCAGGCATTGCCGGAACCGCGACCGTCCCTGCGGGACAGTTCCCGCGGGCCGGCTGCTGCCCCGCGTTTGGCGTTGCTGCCGGAATGCAGCTTGGCTGGATTATAGAAGGCTCCTGAGGCCCGGCTGCTGCCCGCGTGTGGCGGGGCCAGACGCGACGCGGGAGCTTGTCAAGTAGGGACAACATCTCTCGCGAGTCTGCTCTCGGCTCTACTCCGAGGGCTGACCGCTCTCCGCGGGAGGTTCGCCCTCCTCGGCGGCCTGCTCCTCCACCTCTTCCACGGCTTTGCGCGCGGTGGTCAGTGCCGCCAGCACCGTGTCTGGCGCGGTCAGGACCTCGTACTTGTCGGAATGGGCCAGGTCCGCCACGCGCAGCGGATGGGCATGGTCGATGCCGGAGATATCCACCGCAATATGCGGAGGCAGGTTCGCCGGAAGCGCCTGCACCTCCAGCTCCGCCGTAGGATGCTCTATCACGGCAGTGCCTTCGCGCACCTCCGCGGGCTCCCCGGTGAGCACCACGGGCACGTGCGCCTTCACCTGCTCATCCTGCGCTACCCGCTGGAACGTCACCTGGAGAAGGTGGTGGCTAACTGGATCGCGCTGGATGTCGTGTACCAGCACTGTGTGGCGCTGCTGGCCGCCAGAGACCACCAGGTCGATCACCATCGCCTGGCCGTGCTTCCGGATGTGCTCCTCCAGCGGCTTGAGCTCCTGCTGGTAGTGCAGCGTCGGCTCGCCCCGGTGCTGGACGGAGACAGGTATATAGCCGGTGCGGCGGAGCCGCTTCACGTCGCCCTTGGTGCGCGTCTGGATGGGCTCCGCGGTGAGCTGTACAGGCATAGGTTCACTCCTTCCGCTACCCTATAATGCGGGTATTCTGGTGTCAGCATACCCGAACGCCGATCTTTGGGAGGACGCGCCGTGGCTGAGATACCCCCTCTGCGATTTCGCCAGGTCCACCTGGACTTCCATACGTCACCCCTGATCCTGGACGTGGCGCGGGACTTCGATGCGGACGCGTTCGGCGAGACCATTGCCCGGGCGCACGTGGACAGCGTTACCTGCTTTGCCAAGTGCCACCACGGTATGTGCTACTTCGACACGAAGGTGGGACCGCGCCACCCCTCGCTGGCCTTTGACTTGCTCGGGGCGCAGATCGAGGCGCTCCACAAGCGCGATATCCGGGCACCGATCTATCTCACATGCGTCTGGGACAACTACATGGCGGAGCAGCACCCGGACTGGCGGCAGCGCAACCAGGTCGGCTCGTTCGTGGGTGCCAAGGAAGGAGAGCCGGGCTGGCGCTGGATCTGCCTGAACAGTCCCTACCTGGACTACCAGGAAGCGCAGACCCGGGAGCTGCTGGCACAGTATGAGTGCGACGGGTTCTTCTACGACATCGTCTTTCAGAACGACCCCGGCTGCTGGTGCGAGCGATGCCAGGCTTCCATGCGCAAGCTGGGGCTGGACCCGGACAGCGACTCCGACCAGCGGACCCACTCCCAGCAGGTCATCGAAAGCTTCATGAGCCGCCTGAGCGGGCTCATCCGTTCGGAACGGCCTGATGCCACGATCTTCTACAACGGCCGTGTTCGCCAGGGCATGGGCCACGAGGCGCAGTGGATGACCCACGCGGAGATCGAGGCACTGCCGACGGGCGGATGGGGCTACGCCTACTTCCCGTTCTGGGTGCGCTATGCCCGCCACTTCGACCTGCCTACCATGGGCATGACCGGCCGCTTCCACCGCTCCTGGGCCGACTTCGGCGGCCTCAAAGCGCCCGCAGCACTCAAGTTTGAGTGTGGGGGCATGCTCGCGAATGGGTCCGTCTGCTCCATAGGAGACCAGCTTCACCCCCGCGGGGCGCTGGATGCAGCCGTCTACGAGGTCATCGGCGAGACCTACGCGGACGTAGAGGCGAAGGAGCCCTGGTGCCGGGATGCCGAACCGCAGACCGACGTAGCCCTGGTCCTGGTGGAGCGCGCGAACCATAAGACAGTGCGGAACGACAGCGACGAAGGCGCCGTGAAGATGCTGCTGGAGCTGCACCACCAGTTCGACGTGCTGGATGCAGATGCCGACTGGAGCGGTTACAGCGCCCTCGTCATGGCGGACCGCGGTCGGCCCAATATAGTACTCACCGAGCGCCTGCGCCGATACTTGCGGGATGGCGGAAAGCTGCTCCTCAGTCACGAGGCGCTGTTAGACCCCGATGCGCGGGAGTTTGCACTGGCGGACGAGATGGGGGTTCAGTACGCGGGACCGGCGGAGTATGAGCCGAGCTTCTTCCGTCTCCGACCCAACTTCCGGCACGGGGTACGTGACTTTGAGTGGGTCCTGATGGGTCCGGGCTCTTACGTCCGACCCGGCCCGACCACCGACATGCTGGCGGACGTGTATGGTTCCTACTTCAACCGGACCGGCGAGCACTTCACATCCCATAGCTATTCGCCGCGGACAGACCCTGCCGGATATCCCGCCGTAACCTGGTACGGGAATGTCGTCTATATCTACGGATCGGTCTTTCAGGCGTACCAGTCCCAGGGCGACACGGTGTACCGCCGCCTGGTGGGGAACGCGCTGGACCTGCTCCTACCCCAGCGGATGGTGACGACGGACGCTCCCGCCACCACGGAGGTGACGGTGACCAGGCAGGAGGACAGGTCGATGGTGCACCTGGTGAGCTACCATGCTGGCCGGCGGGGAGCCCACGTGGAGGTGATTGAGGATGTGGTGCCGCTGCGGGAGGTGAAGCTCTCTCTGCGGCTCCCGCGCGCGCCCTCGAAAGCCTATACCGCGCCGGACCGTCAACCTCTTGCGGTGGACTATTTCGAGGGCGCCGCACGTGTGGTCATCCCCGAGGTCCGGGAGCACGCCATCGTCGTCTTCGAGGACTGAATCGACATACGGCGAGAATCGGCAGAGACTAACACGTATAATGGATACACCATTCCTACGAGAGGAGGAAACGATGCGGAACGCGAGCATTGGCGCGGCGGCGCTGCTATTGGCGCTGGCGGCGGCACCTGGACGCGCGGCAGAGATCTCATGGTCAAAGTCCTTCGACGCCGCCCTGTCCAGCGCAAAGACCAGCAACAAGCTGGTGATGGCGGACTTCTACACAGACTGGTGAGGGTGGTGTAAGAGGCTGGACAAAGACACCTACACGAATTCAAAGGTGATCCAGCTCACGGAACAGTTTGTTCCGGTCAAGGTAAACGCGGAGAAAGAGGGCAAGGACGTCGCGGCGAAGTACAGCGTCGACGGTTTCCCAACGATACTGTTCATCACCGGATCCGGCGAAGTGGAGGCGAAGATGGTGGGCTACTCGCCTCCGGAATCGTTCTCCCAGCAGCTCCAGGCCATCTCGAAGGCGCACACGGAGTTCCCGAGCCTGCTGGCGAAGTTCAAGGCGAATCCGAATGACACGGATACCGCCCAGCAACTCGCCGTGATCTACGCGACGCGGGGCGATACCAAGGACGCTCAGGCGATGCTGGACGTGGCGGCGAAGGGGAAGCCAAGCGAGGAGCTGGCCAAGACCTACAGCGCCGTCGGAGATGCGTACCAGAACGCGGACCAGTTCGACCGCGCCATACCGCTGTTCGATAGGGCGGCCCACATGGCCAAGGACCCGAACAACGTGGCCTATGCAGACATCAGCGCAGCGGTCTGCTATTTCCAGGCACGGAAGCCCGCCCAGGCGGTCCCCTACCTGAAAGCGATACTGGCGCTTCCCAATGCGCCGAAGGAGCTGCGCGACCAGGCGCAGCAGATGTTGGAGGCGGCGAGGCAGCGGCAGTAGGGCGAATCAGTGAGGTTGCGCAAGCGGGGCGGGGGATCGCATCCCCCGCCCCGATAATTTGTATGCAGGTTACTGGACCAAGACGGCCGGCGATGATTACCCGGCGACTGAAGTCGCAGGCAACAAGTCCGGGAAGGCCCCCTGCGGGGACTCGGGAGCTGGGCGGCGGAGGCGCGCCCAGGAGCTCAGCGACCCATCGGGGAGGGTGGGCGGCCGACCGCGCTGTAGCCCCCACCCACTGCTCCGTATCCGCCGGGCATGGTCCGGCCCGGCATCCCCATTCCGCGCGGGGTGACTCCTGTGCCCCCGCCGGGCATGATCACGGTCGCGCCGCGGCCCCCGGGCACCGCTGCCGGCGCGCGCGTACCCAGCGGCACCGGCGCTCCGGTGGAGCGGCCGCCCCCGCCTTTGAGCTTCGCGATGGACTCCGGCGCAACGTCGCGGCCCAGCAGGCTCCACAGCACGAAGAGCCATGCCGCGCCGCCGATGCCGATGAGCCAGAGGATCTTCTTCCGGTGGACGTTCGGGACCAGCCCGCGCCCCGAGCACTCGGTGCAGGTGACCGTTCCCTGACCCCCGCACGTATGGCAGTTCTCAGGAGCGTCGTTGAGGACGACCTTAGATTTGCCGGTGCCATCGCAGGAGATGCACTCCACCCGGCCCTTGCCGAAGCACTCCTTGCAAGCGACCAGCGGCTTAATGCTGACGGCGCCGCGGAACCGCGTCCAACGGGAAATGTCGGATTTGAGCTTGGCCTTAACCTCGGCCGCGCCCTCTTTTATACTTACCGGCGGTCCAAAATCCATGGCGGAGTCCCCTTTGCCGCAGGCAGGCGATCAGAAGGAGAATGGGTTGCCTTCCGGCAGGTTCTGCAGATCCTGCTGGAACTGCGCCTCGGGCCGGTTCTTGGCGTGTCCGTCGAAGTAGAGGATATTGAACTGTCCCGGATGCGCGGCCCAGCCGGGCCAGTACGCCCATCCGGTGGGGACCGGGTCCGCGACCGCAAAGGACGTGAGGTAGCGGTAGTCCCATAGCTCCACAAACCGGCTGGGCTCCGTTACGGCTGCCTCACTCCGGCCCGAGGCGAACCCGTTATAGATGTAGCTGAGGCCGGGCGATTTGGGATTGGAGTTGGCGGTCCAGCCCTTGTTGGACTTGCACTGGTAGATGCCCTTCTCCTTGGACGTGTAGGGGAAGATGGCCTCGGCCCAGTTGGCGTAGGGAGAGGTGGCCCAGTCCGGAACGCCGTAGGCGGAGTCCAGCCAGAAGGGACAGCAGGGCTGGATGTAGAGGTGATCCTGCGCAGGATAGGTTTCATCGTAGTCCTGCGTGTACATCATGAGCGCAAGGCCGAGTTGCTTCATGTTGGACAGGCACACGGTCTTGCGGGCCTGTTCGCGGGCCTGAGCGAATACCGGCATCAGCATGGAGGCGAGGATGCCGATGATCGCGATGACCACGAGGAGCTCGATGAGGGTAAAGCCAGCGCGGCGTTGGCGCATTAGTTTCTCCGGGTCGTCAGGGATCCGCGTAGGGACCGGGGACGTATCTGACCCCGTAAGCTGAATGGTTTGACGTGCTTGATTGGGATTATACGGTCACAAATTCACCGCGTCAAGGGCGAGAGGGGACTGTGCCCCGGCGGGCCTTCGCCAGGCGAGGCTCCCTGGCGGCTAAAGTCGCGGGCAACAGGTACGCAAAGTCCCCCTACGGGGACTTGGGAAAGTGCAAAGAATCTGCCGGATGAATCATTGGATTTCCAGGCGGGCATAATCAGTGCCGGCGGCGGTTGGTGGAGGGTCTGGCGTCGTTCTTTGGAGCGGTATCGGTGACGGCCGCGGCGCCGAGACTCTTCAGCGGCTCGAAGGCGAGGATCCTGCGCCCGTAGTCGATGGTGAGGCGGTAGCGCAGCAGCACGTCCGTGCCCAGGATGGCCGCTCCGGAGGAGAGGTTGCCAGCCTTGCCTTCCGAGATAAAGACCGCTTCCACCGAGCGGATCTTGAGCGCGCCGAGGTCCACTTCAGGCAGCTCCACCGCGCTCACCTTGGCGGGCTTGCCTTCCGGGCCGGTGATGTCCACCAAGGTGGAGGACGCCAGCTTCATCCCCTTTGCCACGTCGGAAGGCAGCAGCGTTCCCACGGAGGCCGTGTCCACCAGGGCCTCCATCTTGCGCTTATCGTTGATCTTAATCTGTACGAAGATTCTGCCGTCACGCAGCTCGAAGGGGACCTTCACGGCCTCCTTCGGCAGCGGTGCGAAGGGACGCCAAAAACTGACTATCTGAGTCTCCGGGTCAATGGTAAGTACCATCAGGTCCAGCACCGGCGCGCCGGGCCAGATTGAGGGGGCTCCCAGGGGCGGCTAGGAAGT
>CAYNFH010000235.1:0-9676 GCA_964396385.1 uncultured Chthonomonadaceae bacterium
GAGGTCTCCTCCGCACCCGAGGGCGTGCTGATCGATTCCGCCTCGCCAACCATCCGTCACTGCCGCGTGCATGACTGCCGGAAGGGCGCGGCCTTCGATTTCGACCACGGCGCGCAGGGCTTGCTCGACCAGTGCGAAGCAGCCAACACCGCCGGCTCGTCCATCTACGTTCGGCGGGGCAGCGCGCCCACCATACGGGGGTGCAAGGTGCACGATACCGGCTGGGACGGCGTGCAGATCAATGATGACAGCACGCCCACAGTGGAGGACTGTGAGGCGTGGAAGGCCCACAGCAACGGGCTCTCTTTCAATCACAGCAGCCCCACGGTCCGCCGGTGCTTGGTGCATGAGTGCGGATGGTACGGTATCTGGTCGCTCTTCTCCAGTCGCGGCTTGGTGGAGGACTGCGAAGTGGCCAGCACACAGCAAGCGGGCATCACCATCTCAGACTCTTCGAATACGGTCGTCCGGCGGTGCCGGGTCCACGGCTGCGCGGGCAGCGGGTTCCACTTTTACGCCCGCGGAACGGGGACGCTGGAGGCGTGCGAGGTGTGGGAGTGCGGCAACGGGATCAATCTGGATGGATGTGAAGCGGCGATCACCGGATGCCATCTGCACGACTCGCGGGACTGCGGCGTATGGGTGGGGAATGGCGGACACGGGATGGTGGAGCAGTGTGATTTTGCCCGTACCGCTGGCGCCGCGATCATGGCGACGTCCGGCGGAGAGGTCACGGCGCACAAGTGCGTCGTACGCGATGCGCGGAACAATGGCATCTGGTTCTGGCGCGGTGGCCACGGATCTGCGATTGACTGCGACGTGTCCGGCTGCGCCTACTCGGGTGTCGCGGTGACGGCCAGCGACGTAACAGTGCGGATCTGCCGGCTAACAGGAAACGGCGGAGCCGGCGTCTGGGTAAACGAGCGCGGCCGGGCCGAGATCACCAACTGCACGCTGTCCGATAACCATCAGGGGTCGATCCACGTGGACCCCGGCAGCCGCGCGGTGCAGCAGGCGAACAGAACGTAGGAAAGGAGCGTTGGAGTGATGGAGTCGCTTACCGGATTCCGGATCCCAGTACTCCAACACTCCAACACTCCAGGAGCGCAAATGCAAGTGGCAGATAAGGATCGAATCTACGGGGAGCAGGGATACCTGCTGGTGTCCGGCCTTATTCCGGAGCCGGTGTCGCGCCGGGCAGAGGAAGCTATGCGGAGGCTGGTGGAGCAGGGCGCGGCCAGCCACAAGCCGTACGATGAGGCGGACCTGCTGGCCTGCTACACGCCTGAATTCCTGGCGGTGGCCGCGCGGCTCGCCGGGGAGGACCCCGCCACCATCGCGCCGCCGAAGCGGGCCTATCCCATCAACGTACTGCCGCAACCCGGCCCGTGGCACTGGCCCCGGCCGCACATCGATCACGCCATCAAGGAGCACGGCTACAAGACCTTCCCGCGCGCTTTCCGCATCGCGACCATGACCTTTTTGAGCGACGTGGCGCCGCACGGGGGCGGTACCGTAGTATGGCCCGGCTCGCACCGGAAGCTCCAGGCCCTGGCGGAGTCCGATCCGGAGCGGTACGAGCTCATGTGGGCGCTCAACCAGGAGCTGGACCGCGCCGGCCTTGGCGAACCCGTGGAGCTGACCCCGCGCCGCGGGGACGTGCTCTTCTACCACTATCTGTGCGCCCACGCCGGCAGCATGAACACCACGGACCGCCCCCGCCTCGCCATGAACGCGAAGTGGTAGGGACGCAATACGCGCGGCGCGAATCCGATGTTTCGGCACCGGATGGGAGGATTGACCGTGAAGGAGTATTCGGTTGTATATGAGCAAGGGCCGCGTAACTGGTCGGCCTATTCGCCTGATGTGCCTGGCTGTGTGGCTACCGGCAAGACACGGGAGGACGTGGAGACCAACTTCCGCAGCGCTCTCGAATTCCACCTCCGCTGCCTGCGCGAGTCCGGCGACCCGATTCCCGAACCAAGTACGGACGTAGGAAAGGTACAGGTTGCAGCCTAGACCTTCGTATAGAAGGAGCTCCAAATGCCCATACCGACTGTTCTTTGTTATGACGTGGAGGACATCATCGCGCCGGAGGCGGATGATGCCGCTCTCTGGCTGGCCGGTATCCTGGCGGAGGAGGGGCTCACGGGCACCTTCATGGTGATGGGGGAGCTGGCCCGCCTCTGGGAGCGCCGGGGCCGGCGCGACGTGGTGGAGGCGCTGAAGCGGCACCATCTCGCCTTCCACTCCACCTGGCACTCGGTCCATCCGACCACCACCGAGATCTGCCTGGAGCGAGACTTCCGCGACGGCATGGAGGCGATCTGGGAGTGGGACCGGCAAGGGTGGGACGACGCGCAGCGGATCCTGGGCCGGCCGCTGCTGGGCTGGGCCCGAACCGGCAACAGTTGGTCACCCTCCGTCATGGGCCTGATGGGCCGCAAGGGCCGGGCCTACGCCTACAGCCAGGTAAGGCTGCCCGGCCACAACGTCTGCTGGTTCGCCAACTGCCTGGGCTTCTACGGCGAGGGGGTGGGCGGCTTCGATCACACCTTCTACGACGACGCTCTGTTCGAGCAGAGGCTGGCAGAGGTCCGGCAAGGCGTAGACCGTCACGTCGCGGCGGAGTGGCGCGGGGCGCAGTGGCTCTGCTTCTTCGTCTGCCATCCGACGTGCGTGGTCCACACGGAGTTCTGGGACGCGGTGAACTTTGCCGCAGGGGCCAATCCTCCACGCGAAGAGTGGAAGCCCGCACGGAGGCATCCCGATTCGCTCATCCCCACCATGCAGAAGAACTACCGCCGCCTCTGTGACTATCTCCGTTCCGACTCCCGGCTGCAGGTCGTAGGCTGGGGCGACTTGATCCGACGCTACGATGCCCAGCGGCCCTTCGCCATGCAGGGCGAGCTGGAGGAGATTGCGCGCCGCATCGTAGACGAGAACCAGGTGATCTACACGGACCATTTCTCGGCGGCGGAGATCCTGGTGCTGCTGGCCCGTGCCGTCTGCCGGAACTCTACTCCCCCAGAATTGGGGGCTGGGGGGCATCACGCATACCCGCGTCCCACGGTCTACGGCCCGCTGGAGACGCCACCCGCATCTACAACCGTCTCACTACCGCGAGAGGCGCTGGTGCAGGCGGCGGCCGTCGTGGCCGAGACGCCGGAGTGGGGCTATCTGCCGGCAGCCATCGCGGTGGCAGGCGAGTCCGTAGGAATTGGCACGCTCTATGTACTGTTAGCACACGCCCTGCTGGGACGCGAGCGCGCTGAAGGGCCGCGAGATGCGCCCTATCCGGCCTCTGCCGACGCAGTGGCATCGGAAGTGGAGCGCGCCATTCCGGACTGGATCATTCACCCGCCCAACATGGATCTCTCCAATCTCCTTGAACAGACTCGCCTCCAGTGCTGGACCCTGAAGCCGGCATGGCCCCGGGAGAGCCTGCTCCCGCCGGCCTGACCGCAAAAACCTGTAACAGACCCAACAGCCATCCGTCCTTCGGTCGACACAAGGAGGACGCGATGGCTGTTTCGGCTCTCTACCACGCCCAGCAAAGCTCCGATCGGGTCTCAGATGAGCAGCTCGTAGAGCGGAGTCGCGCCGGCGACATGGAGGCGTTCGGGCAGATCTACGCTCGATACGAGCGCCCCGTATTCCGCTACGCTTTCTTTCTGCTCGGCCGCGAGGAGGATGCCGCGGACGTGAAGCAGGAGACGTTCCTCCGCGCCTACCACGCCTTGCGCACCTACCGCGCGGAGGCGCGGCTGCTCACCTGGCTGCTGCGCATCTGCGTCAACCTCTGCCGGGACAGCCGGCGGTCGGCCGAATCCCGGAACCTCTCCGTCGGCTCCGCGGCGGAGATGGACCGGCTGCCGCTCACCGGGTCAGGCGAAGGCGGAGATCCGTACCTGGCCGCGGAGCGCGGGGAGGTCGTGCAGACCATCCTCAAAGCCCTGGACGGGCTGCCAGGAGCACTCCGAGAGGTGCTGGTCCTCTATGAGATTGAAGGGCTTGACTACCGGCAGGTGGCGCAGGCGCTGGGCTGCTCGCTTCCGGCGGCGCGCGTTCGGGTGTTCCGGGCGCGGCAATGCCTCAAGGAGCGGGTGCATTCGATGTTGGGAGGGGTGTGACGATGCCGTTCACGCTGATGAGATATGCCGCTTGCCGGCGGGTGCAGAACCGGCTGTGGGAGTATGCAAAGGGAGCGCTGCCCCGGGAGGAGACAGCCCGGATCGACGACCACGTCGCCGGCTGCCAGGCTTGCGCGTCGCGGTTGAGGGCTGCCCGCAAGGCGGCGGGTCTCGTGGCCACGGCCCGCGACCTGGCCATCTCCGATACCATTGGCTCCTGGGCCGCCCTGCGGACGCGGCTTGAGGATGGCGCCACTCCGGGGGCCGCCGCTTCCGCCCGCACCGGGCGCTCCATTCCCCGCCACTGGCTGTGGACGGGCGGACTGGCCGCGGCTGCTGGGGTGGCGGCACTGGCAGCTTTGCTGATTGGGATCCAATCGCCGCGTCTTCATCACGGCAGCTCGATTGGCAGGGAGTTCGCCGCTGGGCGGAACAGCGGCGCTCCCCAGCGGTTCCGGCGATCCGGTTCACCTGAAAACTATGCCCTGCGGCATGAGCCGCTGCCTTCCTGGCTTGGCCCCGCTTCCAACGGAGCTCACGGCTCAGTATCCCGTGCCATGGCGAGTCCCGCACCGCACGGGCAATCGACCTCGCCCGCTCGCCCCGTCGAGCCATTGCCGCATCCGGCCGCCCCAGAGCAGGACGATCTGATCGCACTGAACGCCGGGACGGGCTCAGCCCTCTACCGCTGGACGGCCTGGGCCCCGGACGAGGTCGCCGCGCTCAAGCAGCGGATAGATGACACGCTGCGCAAGAGCGGCAAAGGGGACGACTTTGTCTCCGTCCCGTTCCCGCAGATCGCCTCTACGGACCGGCGCGCGCTCCAGGCGGCAGCCGAAGAGTACCGGCAGCAGAAGGAGATCGTGGACACTCGACTCTCCCGCGACGTGACGGTCGCCGAGAAGGCGGTCGCCCTATCGGACCTGTGCCGGGAGCTGTCGACCAGAACCGGCATCGATATCGGGGCGGACCGCAGCGTGGCGGATGAGAAGGTGACCATCTTCTGCGAGGACCAGCCGCTGCGGGAGGTCATGCGGCAGATAAACCGGCTGTTCGGCTTCGCTTGGGCCCGCTCCGGCGAAGACGGGGCCTACCGCTACGACCTTATCCAGGACCTGCGCGGCCGGCTCACGGAAGAGGAGATGCGCAACCACGACCTGCACGAGGCGCTCCTGGCCCTTGACGAGGCGATGCAGAAGCGGCTGCAGGCCAACAACCAACAGCACGACTGGAGGTGGGCCGGAGAGCAGGCCTACGCCATGCTGAGCCCGGGGGACCGCGCGGCGCTGGTCAACGGCGACACGGTCATGCTGACCATGGACAACGCCAACCCGGACCGGAGGCTATCTGCCAACGACCGCGTGCCGCTGCTCAGGGCCCTTGACCTGTATCAGACTAGCATGAACGGGCAGCGGATCGTGTCCGGCGGACACTTCAAGGAGGGCGACAAACAGATCGCCGACGTTCCGGACGCCAATCCGACCATCGGGCTTAGCGTGGACCGTTCCGAGGCGGGGCTGCTGTCCCTGCACGTCTGGTACGGGGCGACCCTGAGTGGCCCGGGCGCTGCTCCGGGGTCCTGGAACAGCTCGCCCAGTGAGGCGCTGGCCAATGGCATGAGCCCGGCCGTGGCGCATCCGGACAACGCAGGGAGGGAACACGCCCTCCGCGCCGATCCGCTGTTTCGCCGCATCATCTCCCTGCATCCGGACTCGTCCTGCCCGGTCTACGTGCGTGGCGCGAGGGCGAGGCCGGAGGAGAGGGCGGGAGCCGGCGGGCTCGAGTTGGAGGACCACGATGGGCCGCACCTCTTCACGTGGGACGTCTGGGAGGCGCTGCATAAGGAGACCGGGGTCCCCATCATCGCGGACGCGTACAGCCACTACTTCCCGATGGCGGCCGTCACCATGGATAAGGTCACGCTGTTCGACGCGCTCTACAAAGCCGCGGACGCCATGGACGTGTGGTGGAAGAAGGACGGCTCATTCATCGAGTGCCGCAGCACGACCTTTGTCTGGGACAAGATTAAAGAGGTGCCGAACCGCTACATTACCCGATGGGAGCAGGACGCCAGGCGGAACGGATATCTTCCTGTGGAGGACTTTCTGGAGATGTCGACCCTCTCCGACACGCAGCTAGATTCCACCATCGTGGGGAAGGCGATGGAGCACTGCCACGGCCTGCGGGACTGGAGCATCATGGGCAAGGGATTAACCAAGACCGGCATAGTGCCCGAGCAGCTCCGGCCGTACGTCCGGTTCGCCGCATCGCTCGCGCCGAGCGAAAGGACGCAGGCAATGACGGAGGAGGGCATCTCTGCGGGGACACTCCGGCCAGCCCAGCAGCAGGCCCTGATGAAGCTTGCGGGGCGCTCGCTCTCGCCCGCGGAATTTGCGAAGGTGCGCTTCCATTTCGAGTACGTCCCGGCGGGCTTCTATACGTGGAGACCGCTTGTGAAGCACGCCGACTACGAGCGGGCGATGAGATGGCCCCTGGTCTGCGAGAAGACGCCGGAGGCGGCGCTGGCCGCCGCGCGGAAGCTCTACCCCTCGGCGGAAGCATCCCAGGTGGCTCCGTCCCGTGGAGAGTTCTCCGCCATCGTGTTCTATCCGGACGGCACCATACTGGAGCAGGGGAAGCTCATCTCCTTCCCGATCGAATAAGACTCGGCATCGGCGTCCAGAGAAAAGCAGATTCCTCACTTCGTTCGGAATGACAAAGGAGCCGATCGAGTAGGCGTCTCGCTGGCGTATTCGCCGGCCGTCGGAAACGCGGCCGGCACGCCGGTGACCCGCTTCCCGGGAGCGCCCGCCTGCGTCAGGTCGAAGGGACGGAAACCCACCTGCGGGGCGGGCGAGTCTTTGCGGAGCCGGAAGTCACCGCGCATCGGGTCCATAAAGCGCGGGTCCGCCACCGCGGAGTGGGTGTCCTGCCCCTTCGCCTGCCACTGCTCGAGCGTCATGCCGGCGAAGGAGAGCGGCTGTCCCGACTGGTTGCCGTACAGATTGTAGTCGAGCTTGTAGTTATCGCCGGACCAGTTGGAGCCCAGCAGCTTTCCCTCCGTCCAGTAGAAGAGGTTGTGCTCGAACGTGAAGGAGAGGTGCGGCTCCGCCCGCGTGCGCATCACCTGGAACTCCCGTCCCAGCGCGAAGATGTTGTTGCGCACCACGTTCTCCTTGCCGTAGTGCTGGTGGAACAGGGCGGACTTGCATCGATACACCACGTTGTCCTCCACCAGCAGGTTGCTGCTGCCCTCGTCCGGGTAGATGCCCCAGCCGCCGTAGCTGAACGACTCCACGTCGTGGATGCGGTTGCCCCGCAGCACGCAGCCGGTCCGGACCCCCAGCGTATAGATGCCGCCCAGGTCGCTCAGCACGCCCTGGCCGATCTGGTGGATGTGGTTGTAGGCGATCAGGTCGTCGTGCGCCAGGCTGGCGCCGTATCCCCACGTCCAGCCGACGGAGACGCCGGTGTAGTAGAAGTCCGCGATCTCGTTGTTCTGGACCGTGTCATGATGCGACTGGCCAATCCAGACCCCGATCCCCGCCGGGTGCATCCGCCCACCGTGGGCGATGAGGCATCCGCGAACGGTATTGTCGCTGGCGACCTCCTCCTCGTCCTGCGAGATGGTCATCGTGCCGATCTTCACGCCGCCGGCGCCCAGATCTGTCAGGTCGCAGCCGTCGACGATGCACCGTTTGCAGCCCGCCCCCAGCTCGATGCCGTAGGTCCCCACGTGCTCCACGCGGCACCGCTCGAAGGCGCAGTCCCGCGCGCCGGTAGCCGTGACCGCGCCGCCCAGGTTCGCCTCCGCCTGCCAGTAGACATTGCCCTCCGGCGGCGTGACCCAGTTGGTGTGCGCAAAACCGATTCCGCGGAAGGTGAGGTGCTGGACCCACTTCCGTCCTTTCACGTCGCCCCGTAGCTCCAGAAGGTGGTCCAGGCGCGGCGCGATGACCACGGCCGTCGCGGGGTTCTCGCCGGGGTAGGGGACGTAGGCCACCTCGCCCGTCAGCCGGTCCAGGTAGAAGTCGCCAGGCTTGCCCATCCCTTCGCGCACGTTCTCTACCAGGTAGCGGTTGCCCCTGGGCAGTGCCTGGTAGCCCTCTTTGCTCAGCGTATGGCCGGTGAAGGTGACGGCGCGGTCCTGCGCATCCACGGTGTCGACGCGCATGCGCGCCATGGTCCAGGTCTGGAAGGCCAGGACCTCGACGTCGTGCAGGTCGTGCCAGTCCGGCCGGAGGTCTCCCGCGCGGAACCGGAAGCGGTCGAATCCCTGATCTTTGGCGCGCGGGGAGGGGGGCAGCGCGTCGTCGATGGTGTAGTAGCCGCTCTGGGGCAGCCGCGGCCGGTACCGTCGGCCGTTGTTCACAAAGAGCTGCGAGAAGCTCCACGCGCCGCCGGTGGCGCCGGGAAGCTGGACGCGCCACCAGCCGTCCTTGCCGCGCTTCCAGCCCTGGAGCCACACGCCCCCGCTCAGCAGCGGCTGCTCCTTGCCGTACGCCGCGAACACCACCGGAGCGGCCGCCGTGCCGGAGTCGGCGGGCGTGAAGACCAGCGGCTGCTCCAGGAAGTAGGTGCCGCCGCGCAGCAGCACGGTGACGGGGAATTTGTAGCCGGGGTGCTGCTGGAGGAACCGGCGGACCGCCGCCTGCGCGCGGCCCGGGGTGGCAAACGGCCCATTGCTGTGGTCTTCGTTGGGGGCGGCGAGCTGTCCGGACCAGGCGTCGTTGCCGTTGGTCGCCACGTAGAAGGTGGCCGCCGGCTGCGCACCCGCGGCGGCAGCGAAGGTGGCAAGCAGGCCGGCTCCAAGCAGTAGCTGTTTGACAAGCTCGCACGAAATCGTCATCATCTTCCTTGCCGTCTCGGAATGTGGAAGCTGCAGGAACCTACATACAGGTAGATTACATCATCGGCCGGCCGAAGAGAACAGGGGGAAACGTGTACTGGATTCTGGGGTTTGTGGCCGTGGGCGGGGCGATCCTCGCAATCCAGACGGCGGTGAACGGGCGCCTGGGAACGGAGCTGAGCAGCCCACTGCTCGCGACCACCGTTTCGTTCCTGGTGGGGACCGTCGCCCTCGTCGCATATCTCGCCGCGACCCGGACGGCCCTCCCCGGCGGCGGAGTATTGGGTCGAATCCCCTGGTGGGCGTGGACCGGCGGCCTGCTCGGCGCGACCTACCTGATGGCGGTCATCACCGCCGTACCGCGCCTGGGAGTGGCCGTTACGATGACGCTGGTGGTGGCCGGCCAAACGCTCATGGCGGTTATCCTGGACCACTACGGCCTGCTTGGGCTGGACCGACACCCCGCCACCCTCCCACGGTTGGTGGGAGTGGTGCTGGTTATCCTCGGAGTGCTGCTGGTGAGGAGGTTTTGACACAGTTTTTGCGAGCGGAATGGCACGATTTGGAGGACGACGGCCACTTGTCATTCCGAGTAGCGCGACGGGGCGAGCCCCGTGCCTAGTGAAAGAAACCCGCAGCGTACCAACCTGTCATCCCGGGCGGGCTACCTATGAGCGGCGCGAGCGAGCGCAGC
>CAYNFH010000236.1:0-9662 GCA_964396385.1 uncultured Chthonomonadaceae bacterium
CCTCCTGGAGGGGAATGGAGACGGCGTATCCGCCCGATACTCCAGACGGGCTGCGGAGGCGGGAGGTTCCGGTTCGGCGGCGGGATTCCGACTGCTCCCCCAGAGTTGGGGGCCGGGGGGCTTCCGATTCACACTCCAGGCGCGGTCCGCCCGTATGGCGTCCGCGCCTGGTATAAAAGGCTTACCCTGCCCGACATGGCATTTTGTGTCCGACTGCCTGTCTTACGCCCTTTTGGCAACCCGGCTGCCTCACGGTTACGGAGAATGGGAGGGAGGAACCCTCTGTCCGTAGCCGCCTTGATCGAGGCCCGTGGCTTTGCGTCCCCATCTCACGATAGGTTTGCCTTTGGCGGGGGCGGATAGACCGTATAACTGTATTATGGCAAGGGGCGTGGAGTTCTTTACCCCTCTCTTTTGCGGGTATTTCGCGTCGCTGGAAACCGGCCGGATAGGAAGTGTAATGGCGGAATCTACGAGGGTCGCGCGCCTGGACGAGGTCCCGCGGGACACAGGGCTCGTCGTTACCGTTGGTCGCGATGAGATCGCGCTGTTCCGGTGCGGCGAGCAGGTATACGCGATGGAGAACATCTGCCCGCACCGAGAGGGACCCATCGGCGATGGCGACGTTCAGGACTGCATCGTCGTCTGCCCCTGGCACGCGTGGGAGGTAGACGTACGGACGGGCGAGGTGGTGGACTTTCCGGACATGAAGGCCCGCACCTACCCGGTCCGCATCCACAACGGCGAGGTGTACGTCGAGACATGATTCACCACAGAGTTCACAGAGGACACAGAGTCTTTCTCTGCGCTCTCTGCGTCCTCTGCGGTGAAATTCGGTGTTGCCAGAAATGCAGGGACTCGTCTTCGGTGATCTCCACGGCCGCATCCGCGCCATGTACGCGGCGGCCCGAGGGTGGGAGGAGGAGAACGGCCAAACGGTTGACGTTCTCCTCCAGGTCGGTGACTTCGGCACCTTCAGCGACCCCTCCACGCTCAAGGAGGAGAAGAGGGAGCGGTATGGGCCCGGCGACTATCCCGCGCTGCTCCAGGAGGGCTGGTCCGCGCCCATCCCAACCTATTTCTGCAAGGGCAACAACGAGGACTTCGAGGCGCTACCAGGCCCTCTTCCACAGGGGCTTTACTGGGTGCGGGACGGGGAGGTGGTTGTCCTGGGAGAGACCCGTGTGGCGTTCCTGGGTGGCGGCTGGGCGCCCAAAGCCTACTGGAGCGACGACCCCAAGCCCAACTACATCAGCCGCACGTCCCTGGAGCGGCTGCTAGAAACGGACTTCGAAGTACTGATCTGCCACGACGCACCAGGCGGCACGTGGCTCCCGGGCCGCCGCTTTCCGGTAGGCTCCGCCGCGTTGCGCTACCTCATCGAGAAGCGCCAGCCCCGGCTCGTCGTCCACGGCCACCACCACCAGCGCATGGAGCAGCATATCGGCCCCACGCACATCGTGGGTCTGGACATCCTCCGCCCGGCGCGCCCCGCGTCCGCCTTGCTTCCGCTGGAGCTCTAGGCGCCCGCGAAGTGCCCTCATAGAAGGCGCTCCCGCAGTTCCGTCTTGTGGTTCCTGCCGCTCCGTGCTAGACTTGAAATGCTGCCGCAATTGGTCCCGCGGCTCGACAGTGAGTGGACGTATGCCCCCAACTTTCCAAGAACTCGCAAATTTCATCTGGGCTGTGGCCGACCTTCTCCGGGGACCCTATCGGCCGCCCCAGTATGAGCGCGTCATGCTGCCTATGACCGTCCTCCGGCGTTTTGATTGCGTTCTCGAGCCGACGAAGCCAGCCGTTCTCGCCCGGTGGAGCGCGCTCAAGGACAGCCAGATAAAGCAGGTCGATCCCATCCTGAACAAGGTCGCCGGGGCAGGCCGCGACATCGGGTTCCACAATCGGAGCGAGCTGAGCTTCCAGCGCCTTAAGGGCGATCCTGACAACATCGGCCGTCACCTGACGGACTACATCGCCGGCTTCTCGGAGAACGTCCGCAAGATTTTCGAGCGGTTTGAATTCGAAAAGGAGATTGAGAAGCTGGAAGAGGCGAACCGCCTCTACTTAATCGTCTCCAAGTTTGCCGAGATCGATCTCCATCTAAAGCGAGTGGACCCCATCACGATGGGGTTGATCTTCGAAGACCTCATCCGCCGGTTCAACGAGGCCGCTAACGAGACTGCTGGAGACCACTTCACCCCGCGCGAAGTCATCCGGCTCATGGTGAACCTCCTCCTTGAGCCGGATACGGAGACCCTCACGGTCCCCGGCCGCATCATAGAGGTATGCGACCCCGCTTGCGGAACAGGGGGTATGCTCTCCGAGGCGCAGAAATGGATACGTGAGCACAATCCGGACGCCAGCGTCTTTGTCTACGGTCAGGACTACAACCCGCGCTCCTTCGCCGTTGCGGCCTCGGACCTCCTCATGAAGGGGCAAAAGGAAGACGGCATCAAGTTTGGGAATACGCTCACGGACGACAAGTTCCCCGGAGAGACCTTCGACTATCTCCTCGCGAATCCACCCTTCGGTGTCGATTGGAAGGCGGAGCAGAAGGAGATAGAGAAGCAGCCAAACTTCCGCGGCTACACCGGCAAGCTGCCGCGCGTGAACGACGGCGCGCTGCTCTTTCTGCTCCACATGCTCTCCAAGCGGCGCAAGCCGGAGGAGGGCGGCACGCGAATCGCCATCGTCTTCAACGGCTCTCCGCTCTTCACGGGCGGGGCTGGCTCCGGGGAGAGCGAGATCCGCCGGTGGATCATCGAGCAGGACTGGCTCGAGGCCATCGTCGGCCTGCCGGAGCAGATGTTTTACAACACTGGAATCGGCACGTTCGTCTGGATTGTGACCAATCGCAAGGCGGAAGCCCGGCGAGGAAAGATCCAGCTCCTGGACGCGCGGGAGCAGTGGACCGCCATGCGGCGCAGCCTTGGCGATAAGCGACGCTACCTCAGCGCGGACGCCATCTCGGCCATCTCCTGCGAACACGGCGCCTTCCAGCCGACTTCGACCTCTAAGCTGTTCGATAATGCGGACTTCGCCTACAGAAGGATCACCGTAGAGAGACCGCTGAGGCTCCGATTCCAGTTTACAGACGACGGGCGAGACATCTTTCTGGATAAGTGCCCGCACCTTCTGGACGCATTGCTTGCGATTGAGGCGGCATTGGGCCGCGACCCGATACTTGACTGGAACGCAGCCTTTGAGACTGCTCAAAGGCTCATCAAGGAATCCGGCGCAACCTGGACCGCTCCGGAGAAGAAGCTCTTTCGCGCCTCCTTTAGCACCGTGGACCCTGGAGCCCGCGCCGTTGTCCTCCGCCGTGGCAGCTTCAGCGGAGCGATTCGTACGCAGCTGTTCCCCAATCAGGAACTACCGCAGTTAGATGCCGGCGTGCTGGACGCTCTTTGCGGCATCCACCCCGATACCCAAGGCAAGAAGGGTGCCTCCGTGGAGTACGAGCCGGACCCCGACCTCCGTGATTACGAGAACGTTCCCTTAAAGGACGACGTCCCCTCCTACTTCCTGCGCGAGGTCAGGCCGTACGCATCCGACGCCTGGATCGCGCGCGATGTAGTTGACGAGAAGGACAAAGGCATCGGGAAAGTCGGCTATGAGATCAACTTCAACCGTGCCTTCTTCCGCTACACCCCGCCGCGCCCGCTCTCCGACATCGATCTTGAACTGAAAGCGGCAGAGTCCCGAATCGTCCGCTTGCTCACTGAAGTCACATCATGAGAGCCGCGGAATGGCGCGATGTGCGGTTGCGGTTCTTATTGCGAAAACGACCGACCACAGAGCAGTTGGATAGGCTGCGCGTGGCTGAACTCGTCAGCTTCTTGCCAATGGAAGCAATTGGCGAGGACGGAACTATCGATACTCACGCGGTCCGCACGAGGGAGGATGTCGAGCAGGGGTACACTCTTCTGTTTGACGGTGACGTGGTCGTAGCAAAGATCACGCCGTGCTTCGAGAACGGAAAAGGCGCGTTCGTTGCTGGCCTGTTGGGTGGCGTCGGTTACGGCACGACGGAGCTTCATGTCTTACGACCCGGTACGGATGTCGATAGTCGCTATCTCTATTACCTGACCGTAAGTCAGCCGTTTCGGGTCCATGGAGAAGCTTCTATGAAAGGGGCGGCTGGACAGAAGCGCGTACCGGATGAGTTCGTTCAGGACTTTCGCCTTCGCCTACCGCCGTTGCCCATCCAACGCGGCATCGCCAAGTACCTCGATGCAGAAACCGCGCGTATAGATGCGCTGGCTTCGGAGAAGGAGCGGATGCTCGCCTTGCTGATGGACAAGTGGGCGGCGTTCGTGAGTCAAACCGTAATACAAGGCTTCGAACCAAACACTTTGCTCCGCCAATCCGGGCTGGAGTGGTTGGGCGAGATCCCCCTGCATTGGGTAACGATGCGGGCAAAGCAGTTGTTCGAGGTCAGGGATGAGCGCTCCTCAACAGGCGAAGAAGAACTACTCTCGGTATCTCACATCACTGGAGTTACACCGCGCTCGGAAAAGACGGTGTTCATGTTCATGGCTGAGGATCTGGAGGGGTATAAGCGGTGCCAGCCGGGCGACCTTGTGATCAATACGCTCTGGGCGTGGATGGGCGCGATGGGAGTTGCTTGGCAGCACGGAATTGTCAGCCCTGACTATCACGTATACAGACCACTCGGTCCAATCAGGCCAGCGTACGTGGATGCCCTGTGCCGCAGCGCGCCATTCGTTGCGGAAGTCACCAGCCGCTCCAAGGGTGTCTGGAGCTCGCGGCTCCGCCTCTATCCGGAGGCCTTTCTCGACATCCGGTTCCCCGTTCCTCCTCTAGAGGAGCAGGACGAGATAACGCGGCAGATCGCCGCCGTGCGTGCCCGGGACGAAAAGGTGCGCGCAGCCCTCGCCGCTTCTATCGACCTGCTTAAGGAGCGCCGAAAGGCGCTGATCACGGCAGCCGTCACCGGAGAACTTCCATTGGAGGCGATGGCGCGATGATTGTCGAGCGACTGAGCCTGGCGAACTTCCGCGGCTTCGAACAGATTGACTTGGCGTTCCACCCTCAGCTCAACGTGGTCGCCGGCATCAACGGCGTCGGGAAGTCTGCCGTAATCCAGGCTGTCGCGGCCTTACTCTCCCGGGCCTTACCGGAGTTTACTCCCGCAACGAACAGGCCTGTGCCGCTGTCGGACGACGACGTACTGTACGGGAAGATCGTTATGGCAGCCTCGCTCGGGTTCCAGGTCGACAACATCCCGTTCGATATCAGCCTTCAACGGGAACGCGAAGACAATCTCAAACGGCGTCGCCTCATCGAACAAATAGCGGAGGCCCGGACGGCGGTGGCCGAAGAGACGGACGCGGAGGCGCAACGCGGAAGGAGGCGCGAGCTACGGGAGCTCCAGAGCCAACTGAACGCACCCAGGGAACGGGCGAACCTGCTTCTACGGGCTGTACCGGCCACTTCCACGAAGGCGGGCGATCTGGACGCTCCTGGCCGCGTGCAGAGGGAGATGCTCGCCGAATTGTCGGCGAAGCCTAATCATCCGCTTGCGCTCTACTACTCAACGCGCCGGCTCTCCCCGGAACAGCCCCGCGTCCTGCCGCCTCTCTTGCCCTACTCTCCGCGTAACGCTTACGAAGGGAATGTCCTTTCGGCGGACCGGGAGGTCGAGCTTCGAGATTTCCTCCACTGGTTTCGGGTGGCGGAACGCGGTACCGGAGCCCAGGCCGAACACCGAGCCTCAGCGCTGGCTGCCGTCCGTGCGGTTGTGTCTGGACTTATCCCTGAGTTTCGGGATCTGCGTGTTGAGGAGGAGCCGGTCCTACGGTTTGTCGTCCAGAAGAACGATGCTCCCCTCTCGATCCAGCAGCTATCGGACGGCGAGCGGGGCCTGCTCGCCGTTGTCATCGACCTGGCAAGGCGCTTGACGATTGCCAATCCGCACGCGGAGGAGCCCGTCAGGGAAGGCAAGGCTGTAGTTCTCATAGATGAGATTGAGCTGCACCTCCACCCGAGCTGGCAGCGTTCGGTCCTGACACAGCTCCGTAGCACTTTCCAGAGCTGCCAGTTCATAGTGACCACGCACTCGCCGCAGGTTATCGGCGAGGTACACCATTCGAGTATCCGGTTTCTCCTCCACGACGATGGCAAGATTGTCTCTTGGACGCCGCCGCGCTCGCTGGGACTAGATTCCAGCAGGGTGCTCGAGGAGCTTATGGACGTGCGGTCGCGCAATAATGGAGTCGACGAAGAACTGCACCGCCTGGCTCTGCTGATTGATGAGGAACGGTTCGCTGCCGCGCGCGAACTGATCGGTGAACTCGAAGAGACTCTCGGCGAGTCCGACCCCGACCTTACGCGTGCCCGGACACTAATGGCATTCGTTGAGGGCCGGGAGTGAGGGCGATCCTGAAGGGGCCGGAACCCCGCTCCCTGATCGAGCACCGGACCCAGGAACACGCCGACTATGACAACTACGCTGAAAAGGACGATCTACGTCGGGCCCTCGTCGAGGAACAGCGGGGTCTCTGCTGCTACTGCATGCGACGCATCAGGCCGGACAGCGAGCACATGAAGATCGAACACTGGCGCTCTCAAGAGGATCACCCGGAAGAAGCGCTGAAGTTCCACAACAATCTTTTGGGCGCGTGCTTGGGTGGGCAGGGGCAGCCCCACAAGGAGCAGCACTGCGACACCCGCAAGGGATGGTCATCGCTATCCCGCAATCCGGCCGAGCCCGCACATCGCATTGAGGATGTGATCCGCTACTTGCCGGATGGTACGATATCGTCTACCGACGCCGCCCTGGATGAAGAGCTCGACCAGGTTCTCAACCTTAACATGCCAATCTTGATAAACAATCGCAAGGCTGCGCTCGATGCATTTAAGATCACGTTGAGGAATCCGGACTTCCGGCCACGCGGACTGCAGCATCAGATTGCTCTTTGGTCAGGTGCGCAGCCGGCCCAGCTGGAAGAGTACGCCGGCGTCATCGTCTATTGGCTGCGTAAGAGGCTGAGCCGGAGCTGACGCAATGATCGTCCATACCGAACGTGCTTTTGAAACCAACATCGACGCCTGCCTGCTCGCGAGCGGCTACCAGACAGTTCCCAGCAGAGCATTCGACGCGGAGCGGGCCATCTTCCCGGAAGTGGTGCTGAAGTTCATCCAGTGCACTCAGCCGGAAGCATGGGACAAGCTGGACCTGCTCCACGGTGCCAAGACGGGCGAGCGCGTGCTGCACGACCTCTGCCGCTGGGTGGACGAGCACGGTTCGCTGACCACGCTACGCCACGGATTCAAGTGCTATGGCCGAACGCTTCGGGTCGCCTACTTCAAGCCGGCTCACGGTCTGAACCCTGACCTGCAGGCGCGTTACGCCGCGAACCGCTTAGGCATCACGCGCCAGCTTCACTACAGCCTTAAGAAGCCGAACGACTGTCTCGACGTCGCGCTGAGCGTGAACGGGATTCCCGCTGTTACGCTGGAGCTCAAGAATCCGCTATCCGGCCAGACGGTGGACGAGGCGATGCGCCAATACCGGCACGACCGCGATCCGCGTGAGCGAATCTTTGAGTTCAAGAAACGCGCTCTCGTACATTTCGCGGCCGATTCGGAAGCGGTGCACATGACCACCCGCCTTGCCGGCAGCGCCACCGTGTTCTTGCCGTTCAACCGTGGCTGCGATGGCGCCGCGGGAAACCCTCCGGATCTGCAGGGCCGCGACTATCGGACGGCCTACCTTTGGGAAGAGGTCCTTCAGCGCGACTCCTTGCTGGACTTGCTGGCGCGATTTCTTCATCTCCAGGTGGAGGAGCGCGTGTCAGAGGACGGACGCAAGGTCAAGAAGGAGACGATGGTCTTCCCTCGCTACCACCAGCTTCAGGCGGTGCGGCAGCTAGTGAGCGCTGCGGCCAGGGAGGGCCCGGGTTGCAACTATCTTGTGGAGCATTCCGCAGGCAGCGGTAAGAGCAACACCATCGCCTGGCTCGCGCATCGCCTCTCGTCGCTCCACGACGCGCAGGATAACCGCGTGTTTGATAGCGTGGTCGTAGTGACGGATCGGCGTGTCCTTGATCGCCAGTTGCAAGACACTATTTACCAGTTTGAGCACCGGCAGGGCGTGGTCGAGAAGATCGACACCGACTCCAAGCACCTCGCGCGGGCACTGGAGAGTGCGGTACCCATCGTCATCACAACCCTCCAGAAGTTTCCCTTCGTGTCTCGACACCTCCTCAAGCTCGCGGAGGACCGTGGGGACAAAGGAACAGGCCGCTTGACTACGCGCCGGTACGCCGTTCTCATTGATGAGGCCCATAGCTCGCAGTCTGGGGACACCGCAACTGAGCTCAAGGGCGTACTCGGTGGAGAGGGGATGTACGAGGACGCCCGAAAGCGCGCCGAGGAGGAGGGCGAAGCCTCTCTGGAAGAGATGTTCCGCAAGATGGCCCAGCGCGGTCACCAGGCGAACCTCAGTCTCTTCGCCTTCACCGCCACGCCCAAGCACAAGACGCTGAAGCTGTTCGGCCGCAAAGGCGAGCCCTTCCACCGCTACACGATGCGGCAGGCCATAGAGGAGGGCTTCGTCATGGATGTCCTGCGCAACTACAGCACCTATCGGGCGTACTACCGGCTCCTCAAGGCGTGCGAGGACGATCCGAACGTAGAGCGCAAAAAGGCGGCGCGGGCCCTCGCGCGCTTCATGCGGCTGCACCCCCACAACATCGGCCAGAAAACCGAGATCATGGTCGAGCACTTCAATGCGATGACCCGCCACAAGATTGGAGGCCGGGCCAAGGCGATGGTGGTGACCGGCTCCCGCCTGGAGGCCATTCGATACAAGGAGGAATTCGACCGCTGCATCGCCCGGAAGGGGTACCCCATTCGGACCCTCGTGGCTTTCTCCGGAACCGTGGAGGACGACAAGATCCCCGGCAAGATCTACACGGAGCAGGGAATGAACAACGGCATCCGAGAGAAGGAGCTGCCGGACAAGTTCGCGTCCAATGAATATCAGGTCTTGCTTGTAGCCGAGAAGTACCAGACTGGATTCGATCAGCCACTGCTTCACACGATGTATGTGGACAAGCGCCTCGCCGGCATCCAGGCCGTCCAGACTCTATCCAGGCTAAACCGCATTCATCCGCTCAAGGAGGACACCTTCATCCTCGACTTCGTCAACGAACGAGACGATATCCAGGAAGCGTTCAAGCAGTTCTACGAGGGCTCTGTGATGGGCGAGGAGGTCGAGCCGGCTCAGTTGTATACGATCAAGTCCGAGCTGGACGCCAGCGGAATCTACTCGGAAGAGGAGGTCGACCACTTCTGCACTATCTTCTTCAAGCCGGTAGAGCGGCAGAGCGCCGCCGATCATCGGGAGATGAACGCCGCCCTGGACCAGGCCGTTGATCGATTCAGGGAGCTCAAAAAGGAGAGCGACGACGAGGCGGAGCTCTGGCGTGGGAAGGTCTCCGCCTTCCGCAATCTGTATGCGTTCCTATCGCAGGTCATTCCATATCAGGACAGCGACCTGGAGAAGCTCTACACCTTCCTCCGGCATCTGGCTGCGAAGCTGCCGCGCCGGTCTGAGGGACCCTCTTACCACTTCGACGACGACGTACGCCTGGAGTACTACCGGCTTCAGAAGTTAAGCGAGGGTTCAATCAGCC
>CAYNFH010000237.1:0-1778 GCA_964396385.1 uncultured Chthonomonadaceae bacterium
GCCGAGCGAGCGCAGGCTCCCTTGGAGGAATCTGGCCTCCTATGTTGCAAGCAGGGGAGATACGATGTCCGAAGAGGTAGAGGTAGAGATCTGCTGCGACGTGCTCCTGGATGCCATCGAGAGCGGGGGCATCCAGGTAGTGGAGATGAAGCCCGGCGTCTATTGCGAGGTCGTGCCGGACCAGGAGGGGCAGACGGGCATTGCCATCAACTTTTGCCCCTTCTGCGGCGTCCCACGCCCCAACCGCGCGGACACGGAGGCAATAGTTCAGGGCCCGAACGGCCAAGGTGGATGACCTGGTGACATGGTGACCTGGTGACCTGGTGACAAGGGCCGGAATCCGCTCCACCAGGTCATCCGTTTACGATCTCTCCTCCATTCGGGTGGACCGTCTGGCCGGTGATGTACGAGGCGTCGTCGGACGCCAGGAACACGTAGCAGGACGCCACCTCCTCCGGCTGCCCCGGCCGCTTCATCGGCGTATCCTGGCCGAACTTGGCAACCTTGTCCGGCGGGAACGTGGACGGGATCAAGGGCGTCCAGATGGGGCCGGGCGCGACCGCGTTGACCCGGATCTTCTTCTCCGCCAATCCCTGGGAAAGTGACCGAGTAAATGCGACGATAGCCCCCTTCGTGGCAGAGTAGTCGAGCAGTTGGGGGCTGCCTGCGTAAGCCGTGACGGAGGTCGTATTCACGATGGCGCTTCCTGCCTTGAGGTGGCCCATCGCCGCCTTCGTCATGTAGAACATGGCGAAGATATTGGTGCGGAACGTGCGCTCAAGCTGCTCCGCCGTGACCCGCTCTATGCTGGGCTGGGGGTGCTGCTCCGCCGCGTTGTTGACCAATACATCCAGCCTTCCGAGCTCTCTCACCGTCTCCTGCACGGCGCGCCGGCAGAACGACTCGTCACCTACGTCGCCCGCGACCGCGTAACACCGCCTCCCTTGCTGCTGCACGAGCCGGCACGTCTCCTCCGCGTCTCCGTGCTCGTTGAGATAGACGATGCTGATATCCGCGCCCTCTTTTGCGAATGCCACAGCCACCGCCCGGCCGATTCCGCTGTCCCCGCCTGTGATCAGCGCCACTTTGCCCTGGAGCTTGCCGCTGCCGCGGTGCGCGGGGTCATCTGAGTGCGGCCTGGGCGTCATCTCAGACTCGAGGCCGGGTCGCCGGTCCTGGTGCTGTGGGGGCTGGGACTGCTGCTGCTGAGTCATCTCTGCACCTCCGTGCTTGTTCGGGCGCTCTGGCAGCGCCCTGTGGATGACGGTTCCGCTCCGGCCGGGTTCCCGGAACCCTGCTGACGGAAGACGGGAGACGGAGGACAGGCAGAGTCTGAATTCTGTCCGTCATCCGTCATCCGTCCGCCGTCCACCTGTGCGCAGAGGACATCCGGCCCGCTTCGTGGAACAGGCCAGCAGCTAATCATTGGGAGGAACAGTAATGAACAAGCTCTCGCGCCGGCGGTTCCTGGAGGACTCCCTGGCCGCCCTCGGGGCGGCGGCCGTTCCCGCGTCCGCCTGGTCGTCTGAGCCGCCGCCGCGGCCTCGCACGGGGCGGCGCGTGGGGCCGAACGAGGTGCTGCGGATCGCTGTCATCGGTGTCAACGGCCGCGGCATGAATCACGTGGAGTCGTACCTCAGGATGCCTGACGTCCAGATCGTCGCTATCTGTGACGCGGATACCGTGCCGATGGGCAGGGCGGTCCAGGCGGTGGAGAAGGCGGAGAAGCCCGCCCCGGCGGGCGTCCAGGACATCCGCCGCATCATGGACGATAAGAG
>CAYNFH010000237.1:1788-9460 GCA_964396385.1 uncultured Chthonomonadaceae bacterium
GACGCCGTCTCCATCGCGACGCCCAACCACTGGCACGCGCTCGCCGCCATCTGGGCCCTCCAGGCCGGCAAGGACGTGTACGTCGAGAAGCCGGTCAGCCATGAGCTGAGCGAGGGCCGGCGTATCGTACAGTTCGCGCGCAAGTACAACCGGATCTGCCAGGCGGGCACCCAGAGCCGCGCCAGCTCCGGTCTGCACGAGGCGATGGACTACCTCCATTCGGGCAAGCTCGGCCAGGTGCGGCTCGCCCGGGGGCTGTGCTACAAGCCGCGCGGCTCCATCGGCAAGGTCGCTTCCGACCAGTCGCCCCCGCCCACCGTGGACTACAACATTTGGCTGGGCCCCGCGCCCATGAAGCCGGTGCACCGCGAGCGGTTCCACTACGACTGGCACTGGTTCTGGGACTACGGCAACGGGGACATCGGCAACCAGGGAATCCACGAGATGGACAAGGCCCGGTGGGGCCTGAAAAAGACGGGTCTGCCGACCCGCATTCTGGGACTGGGCGGCCGCTTCGGTTACGAGGACGATGGGCAGACGCCGAACACTGAGCTGGGATTCTACGACTACGGCGACTCCCAGATTATCTTTGAAGTCCGCGGCCTGAAGACCGACGCCCTTAGCGGAGCCAAGGTAGGCAACATCTTCTACGGCACAGAGGGCATCATGGTGGTCCCCGACTACAGCCGCGCCTTGGTGTACGACAACGGCGGCAACCTGGTCAAGGAGTTCAAAGGCGGCGGAGACCACTTCCGCAACTTCGTGGACGCGGTCCGGAGCCGCCGCCGCGAGGACCTGAATGCGGACATCGAGGAAGGACACGTCTCCAGCGCCCTGTGCCACCTCGGCAACATCTCCTACCGGCTCGGTACGCTAGAGCCGTTCAATACCCGGTCCAAGGCGTTCGGCGACAACAAAGAGGCATACGAGACGTTTGGCCGTTTTGAGGACCACCTGGCGGCCAACGGCATCGAGCTGAAGACCGCCTCGTACCGGCTGGGGCGGTCCCTGGACTTCGATCCGCAGACGGAAACCTTCCGGCACGACCGCGAGGCGAACGCGATGCTCACGCGCCACTATCGCTCCGGTTTCGCCGTTCCTTCCAGGGCATAGGGCAACGTAAGCAGAAGGGCGCGGACCACCCGCCGGTCCGCGCCCTTCAACTATCACCTATCCCCCATTACCCTAATGGTGGTGATGGCCGTCGTGGTCTCCTCCGTGATCGTTGTCCTCGTCCTCTGGCGCCGCTTCTAGACTGCCAAACAAGCCGTCCAGTTCACCGTTGATGCCGGCATTGAAGTACAGCTTATTCTTCGCGGTTCCCAGAGCGCCGTTCCCAAACTCCAGGGCCCATAGTCCCTCTATCGCCAGGACCTCACCGTTCGTGTCGCGCAGTTGCCCGTCCGGCTCGCCGTTCAGGTCAAAGGCTGTGATCCGGCCGTCGCCGAAGTTCCCGATCAATAGATGGTTGCTGAACTTGCCGAATCCAGCAGGGGCCAGAGCGATGCCCCACGGTGAGTTCAGGTGGCCATGGCGCGCAAACCTGCTCACGAGGTTGCCCGACGTATCGAACACGTCGATGAAGCCGTGTCCTACTCCCGGATCGTCGCGGTGAGTAACCGGATTTACCTTGGCGTATGCTACGACAATGAACCCTTCCACGTTCTGGATACCGAACGGGGCATAGTCCGCAGGTATATGGGAATCCGTGAACGCGCCGGGAGACACGATCTGGTTGAATCCCGCGTCGAACACATCCACGGTGCGGGCCCGGAAGTTTGCGGCGTATAGGAACGAATTGGAGCCTACTGTCCCGATAGCCAGTCCCGTGTAGGCTGCCTTCCCGGCGTTGTTAGCGCCGATGACGGCGTGAGTGCCGTCCACCGCCGGGTTCCACCCACTGATCGTCCCCTGCAATGTTGCGAATAGAAATCGTGCCGGGCCGCTCTTGGCGCCTTCATGGACTACGAAGCCCGTGCTACCGTTGAACACGGTACCCGTGGGATTGCCGCGCGACTGGTTCGTAGCGCCAGGAATCTGGACCACCAGCGGAACAGCCGATCCATCTCCACGATAAAGCGTGGAATTACCCGAAACGTTGTTGGCAACCCAGATCGGGCTGGTAGAGCTGAAAGACATTCCCCACGGATTCCTCAGGTTGGGATCCGTGTGCGCGGCCATGCCCGGAATGTCAGAGACCAGGTTCGTCTGCAGGTAACGGTTGTCGTCGTCCGCCGCGGCGGGCGCCGAAATCCATCCCGCGCACATTACCAGCAGTGCCGGACCAAAGAGGCCCCGGCGGAGAATTGCCAGACTACCCATCGCGTTCCTCCTTGAAAGCATCATGACTCTACGTGGCGGGGCATGCGGCCCCCGGTTCCGCATGCACCGCCAGGAGCGTGCGAAGCTCCTAACGGGTTAATAGCAGACATCCCGCGCGCTGTCACGCGCTCGCCATCGGCGGCAGGGAACGTCCTGTTCGCGGCGAAACTACCCGCAATACCTCCCTCGCCCGCTCCGGAAGGACATGTCCATGATGCTCGCGGCCCTGGCCGGCCTGGCACCGCTTTCGCCGACTACCTCACTTCTCGTCAAGCCGTTCCCGCAGCTCATGGCCTCCAAATACACGGCGCGGAACGGACTGCCGGACGGGCCGCTAACGCTCTCCGCCGTGGACGGCCGCGTCATCGCGCGGGGCACGTCAGGCACCGTAGCCTTCACCAACGGGGCATGGCGGCCGTTTGCGCAGCCCCTGGCTCGCCAGCAGCCTCCCGGAGTGACCGTCGCGGTAGTGCCGCCAGGCCAGAAGATCTCGAGCTGGGCGAGAGCTCACAACGGCGACATCTGGATGGTCACCACGCACGGCGCGTGGAAGCACTCCGGCGGCCGATGGACCCCTCTTGAGCTGCCGAGCCTCTATCGCCCCAACCAGCCGGTACCGAACATCGACGCCACCATTCGCGAAGTCGTCGCTGATGGCGCCGGCACCGTCTGGATCGCGACAGACCATGGCGTTATCGCCACCGACGGGGCGAGCTGGTGGCACCCGCTTGACCACACGGACGGGATGCCGTTCGAAGACCTGCTATGTGTGACGCCCGCCCCCAACGGCGATCTCTGGGGAGGCACTACGCAGGGGGCCTGGAGGCTCCGGTCCGGCGAGTGGCGGTACTTCTACGGGCCCAGGTGGCTCCCCGGCAACCGCGTCAACAGCATCGCGGTTGATGGCGCAGGTGACGCGTGGCTCGCCACGAATGAAGGCGTCGCCCGGATCCATGAGCAGCCTTCCGCCATGTCGGAGAAGGCGGCACACTACGAGCAGATCACAGCCGCCCGCCACAACCGGCGCGGCTACGTGACCTCGTGCGTTCTCAACACTCCCGGCGACCCGGACGGCGGCTTCACGCCGGAGGCGAGCGACAACGACGGCTTGTGGACCGCCATGTACTTAGCGGCGGAGGCTTTCCGCTATGGTGCGACCCGAGCTCCCGAGGCCCGGGATCTCGGGCGCAAGAGCATGCAGGCGCTGCTGGACCTGGTGCGGCTCAGCGGCGTAGCCGGGTTTCCCGCTCGAGCGGTGATCCGCAAGGGCGAAAAGGTGGAAGGTTACGACCCGGACGAAACGGTGCGCATCGAGGACGAGACGGAGAAAATCTGGTACCCCTCGCCCGTAGACCCCAACGTGTTGTGCAAGGGCGACACGTCCTCCGATGAGCTGGACGGCCACTACTTCGGCTGGTATGTCTACTACGAGCTGGCGGCGGACGAGGAGGAGAAGCGGCAGATAAGAGAGGTGACGCGAGCGGTTACCGACAACATTCTACTGCACGGCTACACGCTGGTGGGCCACACGGGTCGCAAGACGCGCTGGGGTGTCTGGGCGCCGAAGTACTTGAATGATGACCCACGGTGGTGGGACGAACGCGGCCTTAACTCCGCGGAGCTCCTCTGCTACCTGAAGGTGGCCGCGCACGTCTGCGGCGACAAGCGCTTTGCAGACGCCTACGAGGACCTGATCCTCAACCACCACTACCTGCTCAACACGCTCAACTACCGGCGCGGAACGCCGTGGTATGGCGTCAACCATTCGGACGACGAGCTGGCATTCCTGGTCTACTACCCCCTCCTGCTGCTGGAGCGGGACCCCCATCGCCACGCCATCCTGGCCCAGACGGTCTCCACGGCCTGGAAGGGACTGAAGGGTGAGCACGCTTCCCTCTACAACTTCATGTACGGGGCGATGACCGGAGAGCCCTGCGAAGTGGAGGCGTCGGTACAGACCCTGCGGGACTGGCCGTGGGAGCTGGTGAGCTATCCCATCAAGAACGGCCAGCGTACGGATGTGACGATCCGCCAATCCGCCGTCGGCCGGAACCGGCTGGAGATAGATCGGGTGCTTCCGGCAAGCGAGCGCGTGACCCACCGCTGGAACAGCGATCCGTACGAGCCGGACGGCGGCAACCCTCGAAGCGAAGAGGACGGGACGGCCTGGCTCCTCCCCTACTGGATGGCACGGTATCACGGGTTCATCGCGGAGTAGGTGTTCAGGTGTTCAGGTGTTCAGGTGTTCAAGCGTAAGAACGACGGGACCACGTGCGGGCAGGAACGTCAAGAGCAGCTCGGTACCGGCGCCAATCACCTGCACGCCTGAACGCCTGAAAGCGTACTTCCTAGAACAGCCCCGGCGGAAGCTGCAGCCCGCCCGTTACGCTCTGCAGCCGCTCCTTCTGGTAGTCATCCGCCTTCGCTTCTGCCTCCTGGATCGCCGTGACCAGCAGGTCCTGCAGCATCTCCACGTCGTCCGGATCCACGGCTTCAGGCTTGATCTCCAGTGAGACCAGCTTGCCCTTGCCGTCCACCACGGCCTTTACCACGCCGCCGCCGGAGGTCGCGTCCAGACGCGCATTGTCCAGGTCGGCCTGAGCGGCCTCCATGTTCTCCTGGACCTTCTGCATATCTTTCATGAGCTTGGCCATATCGCCGAGCCCGCCGAATCCGCCCTTTCCGCCAAATCCCCGCATCCTAAACTCCTTTACTCATCAACGATCTTACCGTTAAACTCCCTTACCACTAATTTCAACAGGTCGTCGGCGTCTGACGGCTCGCCGGCCTCGTGCACAGGAGGCACAGTCTCGGGCGCCTGCTCCAAGAGCTCAAGGCCTGGTGGGGGCGGCGGACCCGGATCCGGCGCATGCCCAGCCGCCTCCAGCAGCACGCACCGAATGCGGAATCCTCCGATGCCGAGTTCACTTGCCAACGCTTTCTGCACCGCTTCCTGACCCCTTGGCTTCTCCACCTTAGACCGGAAAAACTCATTAGGAAACCCGAGCACAATCTCATTTCCACGAAGTTCCATCACTTCCACTCCGTTGAACGTGGCCTTCGCGGAGGACCATTCGTCGGACATGCGCCGCACAACGCGTGGCCAGATCCTGCGCATCCCTTCCAGGTCAATTGCCGCGCTGTCCGCGCCACCAACCTCCGAATCCGCTCGATTTGCCGTTTCGCTGGCTTCCGGCGGTAGCGGCCGGGCGCCGTCCCGGCCCTCCTTGGGAGCGCGAGGCTCCTGCCGTAGGGGCGGCCCTGTGTGGCCGCCCGCCTCGGGGGCGCTCGGGGGACCCGCGTCACTCCGTCCACCCTGCCGAGTGATGGGAGCGCGAGGCTCCTGCCGAGCTTCCAGAACTGTGGTCCGTGGTCCGTGGTTCGCGGTCGTCGGCAGGCTGCTGGGCAATATGGACCAGAACGCGCGCTCCAGCAGCAGCCGGTGCTGGTTGGTGAAACGGACGTCGCGCTCGGCCTGCGCGAGGACATCCAGCATCTGCAGCAGGTCCGCCGTACGAAAGCGGGCCGCCTGCTCCTTCAAGCGGGCGAATCTTTCGGGCGTAATCTCGGGCAACGCATGAGGACCGCGCGCAATAGCCGCAACCGTCAGGTCCCTCAAATGGGCTTGCAGCGCAATAAGAGTCTGTTTAACATCTTTGCCCGAGTCGACCAGCTCGCCCGCTTTGAGAAACGCGGCGTTCATGTCATCCGACGCGAGGATCTCCGTCACCTCGTCGAGGAGCTCCGGGCCCACGGTCCCGACGGCGGCGTATACCGCATCGGCCGTGAGCTCGCCGTCGGTGTACGCAAGCACCTGCTCCAGCAGGCTCAGCGAATCGCGGAACGAGCCCTCGGCCGAACGAGCCAGGGCAGCCAGTCCCTCGGGCTGGTACGGCACCCTCTCGCTCTCCAGCACACGGCGCAGATTAGCCGTAAGGTCCTCCACCGTGCCGCGCCGGAAGTCGAGCCTCTGGCAGCGGGAGCGAACCGTCACGGGAACCTTATGGGCCTCGGTTGTGGCAAGGATGAATACGACATGGCCGGGCGGCTCCTCAATAGTTTTCAGCAGCGAGTCGAAGGCCTTCAGGGAGAGGTCGTGCACCTCGTCGATGATGTAGACCTTGAACCGCGCCGCGCCCGGAGCGTACTTTGCGTTCTCGATAATCTTCTCGCGGACGTCGTCGATGCCGGTCTCTGAGGCGGCGTCCATCTCGATCACGTCCATCGCGGAACCGTCGCGGATCCGGACGCACATATTGCACGTTCCGCACGGCTCAGGGGTAGGGGCGTCGGAGCTCTCGCAGTTCAGGGCGCGCGCCAGCAGCCTGGCGGTGGAGGTCTTGCCGCAGCCGCGCGGTCCGCAGAAGAGGTAGGCGTGGGCCACCCGGCCCGCTCGGATGGCGTTCCGGAGCACGGCGGTCACGTGGTCCTGGCCGATCACCTCGCCAAAGGACTGCGACCTGTATTTGCGGTAGAGGGAAACGTAGGACAAGAGACAAGCTCACAAAGCAGTATGGGTGTGTGGGAGTATGGGTGCATGGGGGCAGGTGCCCGCTCGCGCGGCGCTCCCTACTCCCACACGCCCACACACCCACACACCCACACAGTTGTTTTGATCGTGCACCCCGCTTTTGATGTGGCTCCGAACGGAAGCAGTCGTCGACGGCTCCAGCCAGGTATTCACGCGGCACTCGGGAAGTCGTCCTTAGTGCTGCTGCCTTCCGGCCCTGACACGGTTCGCACGCTTGCCGATGCGCGGAGCCCGACCTTCAACGCCGCCGCCGGTTGTTGAACCGATCGGAGACCGCACCGAGAGCAGGGAATTCGGCCCCGCATGTTGCGGATTTCGGGTACAGGGCACCGCAGACTCCCCGCTTAGCACGATCAAACCCTAATACGATCCAAAGCCCGAAACTCCTCTCGTATTGTATCACCGAACGACGAAAGACGGGAGAAGGAAGACGGATTCACATTCCGTCCGTCCCCGTCTCCCGTCCTCCGTTGGTCTACCCCTTATCAGCCAGGACCTGCCGGTGCTCCTCCTGCTGAATTTTGGCGTACTCCGTGTTCGGGACCATGTCCGCGTCCGTGATTGGCTTGGACCCCATGACCTGCTCCCGGCTGATCTTGAAGACCTTCCGGATGATCCGGTCCGGAACCATCTTCGTCCGATCCACCCACAGGTACTTCTTGTCCGTCATGCCCTCGCCGCTCCAGCCGAACTTGTCCTGGATGAACGGCGACGTGCCTCGTGGGTCGAACTCGAACACGAGATAGTAGTACGGGCGCGAGAAGCTATACATCTTGGGGTCCTTGCTCATATCGATCTTGCGGCCCCACTTGCCGTCCC